>NZ_CP062230.1 GCF_024707545.1 Mesorhizobium onobrychidis | reverse complement strand
TAGATCGACACTCTCTAAAAACGATTTTTGGCGCAAAGACGCTAAGCAAGCGTCATTATGTCCGATTCGTTCGATCCGGCAAGAAATTTTAAGTTAACAAAAGGTTAACGGCCTCGCGGCAGCGGAATCACGTGATCCGATTCATGCAATTGAATAGGCTACACAATTTGCCGATTTTGTCAGCGGACAAATTTCCTGCTTTCTGCAGCCGTCAGTTAGTCTTCGCAAGTATATCGCCGATCATCATGCCGTGCGGGAAGCCGTCACGGGTGCTGCTCACCCCTTCCACTTAGGGGAAGACGAGTTCACGTGAAACTTTGCGTTTGCCAAGAAGACACACCACCGAAGCTTTCGGATCCAGGGCAGGGCAGGGGGATGGCGCCGTGTCGATCACCCCATCCGGGAATGTTGTCCTGCAATGACGATTGCAGCATGTCCGACTGTTTTTCGAAAACAAGCCCGCGCCTCGGGCGGAGAGCGCGGGCCGATCGGGTTGGGCCCCGATTTGTGGCGGGCAACGCGGGGCGGGCCGCTGCTCACAGATAATATTAGTATACGCTAATGTCATGCTGTCAAGATCGGCAACTTCCTCCGGGGTCGGGGATCAATTAACGGAGCCGAGGGCGCCAATCGCGCCCGGTTCCCAACTGATCCGAGGCGGTGACGTACCTGCTTTGGCACATGAGCTTCGCATCGTGATTAAGAAGGGCCGCCGCCCCGGAGCCTGCTCGCGATGCGCATTATTGCATTATGGTTCGAGCCTCAACGCCCGCTGCATACGCCAATGAGTCGGTGCAGGGCGCCAATTGCGACGCGCCCTGCAGCTCAGGCTGGCTTACATGCAACTGCTGAGCGTGCATCCAGTCGGCAGCGACCTGCGCCTTCGCAGCGGCCGTAATGATGGCCCTCTTGTCATTCTTCAGGACAGCGAGCCAGCTCGCCAGATAAGCGGCTGTGTTGCCGCGCGGATCATGCGCCACGCCCAAGTCGGCACACAGAAACGACGCCGCGAGCTCCGCAACGAGCTCCTCGACGGCATAGCCTTCACTGCCGAACCTGCCCGTCAGATCGCGGTCCAGGCGATGCTTTGCGCCGGACCAATGCGAAACCTCGTGTAGCAAAGTTGAGTAAAGGTGCACCTCGCTGTCGAAACGCCCGCGGTCAGGCATGAGGATGTCGTCGATGCTGGGCCGGTAGCAAGCTTTGGTGCCACCGTAGCTGACGCTTGCGCCGGTGTTCTGGACGAACCGTTCGACGGTCTCGATGTGCGGAACCGGATTGTCCGGCAGCTCCTCGGCCGGGCTGAAGAACCTGTCCGGCATGTCCTCGATCTGCTCAACATTGAAGACGGTGTAGCCCTTCAGATATGGAATCGCGCGGTCTTCGTCGTCTTCGTTATCCTTCGGAGTGAACGTGCCGTACTTAACGACAAGGGTGCCTTTTTCGCCCTTGCGGACCTGACCACCGAAGTCCTGGGCCTGCCGGTAGGTCATCCAGGTGTTTTCCTCGTAGCCGAACGTCTGGCCTGCGACCCACAGCATGATGACGTTGATGCCGCGGTAGGCCTCGCCGGTCGCGCGGCGCGGGATGATCGAGCTTCGGCGGGCATTGCCGCGCCAGGGGCGGATCCAGGGTTTGGTGCCGGCTTCAAGCTGCTCGACAATGGTGTCCGTGATGCGCTGGTAGGTGTCCTTGATGCTCGTCATGGCCGTCTCCATCCGTTGGTTGACGGCAAAGACCGGAGATAGCCGAAACGAGCTCATGCACCCCGAAGGGGCCGCAACGGAGAGGAGGACCGCGACAGCGGTTGCATGGGGGAGGGGCTATCGTAGCTTGTCCGTCAAATCACCCGACGGATTGAGGCGGCCGGCCGCATCGATCACGCCTGGCCGGTCAACTACTGTTGCTGAGAGGCTTGCCGCCTGCGGACGCTGTCACCGTTCGCGGTCATCGCTATCGCGCTCGCGAGCCCGCTGCGCCGCGATATCCGTCTCGATGGCCTTCCGCTCGGCAGGAGGCGTGTCTTGCCGGGTCGCTTCGGCGCGTTCGGCTTGCACGGGCGCCTCGATGGCCTGTGGCTCACGGCCAAGGCGGGAAAAGTCGGATCGGGCGGTGAAGGTGATTTCCGCTTCATCATCGGGCAGTCGCTCCGGGAGGTCTGCGCGATCGACGGCGATGATCCGTTCGTCCGAGACGATGCTGGCGACACGGTCGTCGTGCCCGAGCACCTGGCCGGTCACTTCTTCGCCTGGGCGGGCTGTGCGAACGTTGTGTTCAAACGGTACCTCGCCGCGCACCTCGAGGTCGGACAACGCGGCGCGAAGGGCTTCGCGGCGATTCGGGTCTACCGCGTCCTCGAGCACATGTTTCATGGCAGCGCTTGACGGGTCGTTCGTGGTTTCGATCGACGCCTCGATCATGCGCGGCTTGGTGATGACGGTGAAATCGACCTCATGGCCGTAGTGACGGCCAAGCTCGGCAATGAACGCCTCCTGGGTGCGTCCGTTGCCCTCGCGAAAGGGATGTACATAATTGAGCTCGGCCATGACCTGGCCCGCACGCTCGGCAAACTGCTCTGGCGTTGAATTGCGCAAAACGTCTGGATCACGGATAGCCTTCAACGCCTCGTCGAGCCCCATCTCGATGCGGGAGCCGTGCAGGAATGCCGTGCCGCCTTTGGAGAGGCCACCGATCGGCTCCACGCGCTGCCCGTCCACGATCGGGCTTTCATTGCGCGCGTGCCCGGCCCATTCATAGACGTCCTGAAAGATATGGCCGTGAATAGCCTTAAGATGCGCCTTGTCGAATTGCCCTTGCGGGCCGTCGCCTTCGGCAATTTCCGCCATGCGGAAAGCCGTGGCGCGGTATTCTTCGATGCGGAGTTCGGAATGAGTCTCGATGCCGAACTTATTACGCAGCACATCGGTGCGATCGGGATCGTCCGACGTGTTCGGATAGAAATAAGAACCTTGGGCAGGGCTGTCGGACATGGGCAAGGTCAACAAAAAAAACCGCCTGCGTAGGGCAGGCGGCCTTCGCCTCTAGAGGTTGGGAGTCTCGATTACGCCCGTTTCGCCGGACGCACGACGAGCAGGCGATACTCTTCGCGGGTGATGTCGCCGGCGACATAGGCCGCCGTCGCTTCCTCCAGCACCGGATCGTGGGTGTAGCCCTGCCGGATATTGGCCGCGCGAGCCTGATCCGTCGCCTTGCGACGCCGGACAACGGCCTCCGGCGAGCGGTCGGGACGGGTCGAATGAATGTTCATCAACAGATCTCCAATGGCAAAAAACTTTAGCAGAAAAACCGCCGAAAATCGAGCGGTTTGCGGCATTTATCGACCTGTGAAGGGATGCGCCCGGCTCAGGGCCGGGCGCTTCACGTCAATCAATCGCGGGGATCCCATTCGATGATCGCCTGCAGGGTAGGATCGTCCTGGCCGGGGAAGCGGCCGAGATTGGCGTTGAAGCCGAGACGCTTGATCGACAGCGTGTAGTAGGGCTTCTTCGCCTCGCTGGTCTTCTTCCAGATGCCGCCGACCTCGATGTCATAGCCGCGCGGGGATTTGGCATAGACGCGGTGAGTCGGGGCTTTCTCGTTGCTCGAGTCGAACGGGACAACGTGGATGTCCAGGTCGCGATCGATGGTGGAGATAAGGCCGTTGCCCTTGGCGGCGTCCAGGTCGTCGGTGTCGAACTGGATGAAGTTGGTGGTGGTCATGTCAGTCACTCCTCTTTGGTGGTTGCGACGATTGTTCACGGGCACGGCAGAAAGCGGTGCGCACCGCAGGCCGAAGCACAGCGGAGGAAGCCGGTGGCCGGAAAAATTTGCTGCGCGAGGAAGCCGCAGGCGGGGAAATTTTTGCGGACCCCGGATTTGCGCAAGCCCCGTCGACGTGCGAACGAGCGTCAAAAGCAACCGCCATGGAGGGGTGAGGGATGAACATCATTGGCTATCTGCTTCCGGATCGGTGACGGCCTGAAGCGGCAAGAAGTGACCCTATTCTATTCACAATTTGCGCCGTTACAACGGGTTACTGCCACTTAACGCAGAAATCGAGAAGCAAACTGCTTCACCGCTTATGCCAATTTATAGCGCCTATTTGGATATATGCCAGGTCAATGAGCTGGAGGCTTTTTAGCGCGCCGGTAGAGATGCGGACTTTCGATCTCGGCCGACCAGAGCCCAAGCCTTCGGTCTCGGGCGCTGTTCTCGGCATCGCCATACTCGACCAGGTTGATCGGATGGGACGACGGCAGATATCGAAGCATCGACTCGGCAAGCCCGGCGCGGACCATCGCCAGCCCGACATCGGTTTCCTTGTAGAAGCAGTGCCCCACCCGGCGGCGATACCGATCGCGGTCGATGATCCGGCAGCTGACGTGTTTCCCATCGATCATTCGCCGAAGAAAGGCCCGGCCCTCAATGCCACATTGCCAGACCTTGCCATTGCGAAGGCCTGTCTGGCCGAGCTCGCAAGCGTCGATCGCCGCGATCCGGATGCGCTGCTGGCGCACGCTGATCGTGTCTCCGTCGATCACCCGGACAGTGCCGGACCAGGTGGCTGGATCGGCCGCGGCTGCGCCGACGCCGATGCAAACTATCGCGACCGCAGCCGCCAATGCCGCTCGGAACCTCAATTCAACGCCTCCGTCATGTTGCGCGCCAAGAGCCGGAACACTGACCGGGCAAGATGAAGCTCGCCGGCGGCCGCGCGCTCTGTCATGGCCCGCAAATAGCCGCCCGGCGAGGTAACTTCTTGCCGGTCGAACTTCTGCAGCGTCACCGCGACCGCCACGGCCGCCTGCTGCTCGCCCATTTGGTCGACCGCGCGGCGGCGCGCATCGTCGGAAATTCCAGCAATTCGGCACATTTGGGGCACGATTCGCGCCAATTCGGCCCACGTATGGGGCAGGGCAAAGCCGTAGGTGTCTAGCGCCGGTATCGCCCGCACCAAGTCCTGCAACGCCACAAGCGCCTGTGGCGGGTGCTTCGGTTCGTTGACTTGGCGCGAGCCGCCCCCCAGGCTTGCTTCATAAGCCCATTGGCTGGCAGACCCAGCCTCTAGCAAACTGAGTTGTTCGGCGTGAGCCGAACGCCGATTCTCGTTACTGTTCACAATAGGATCAGGGTTTGTAATCTGTCTGTGCATGTCGTTTTCGGCATTCGCGCTTGCCGAATTTTCTGTCACCAACGCGGATTCCGAACGACGGCAGAGCTGCAGGGCTCGTTCGATGAGCCACTCGAACAGCGCCGTAGCGCGGCGCAAAACTGCGCTCGACGCCTTTGCGGCAATACCGACAACCGCAACGACCCGCTCAAGTCGCGCCTCAAGCCGTGATCGGGCGCGCTCTGAGAGTCCGGTGGCGGTTGCCAAAGCGTACCGGAGATTGCGCAGCGCCCCACGATAACGGCGCAGCGCAGCGCTTGCGGCTGCTTTCTCGGCTTTCGCCTGCCGTACCAGCCCATCGAGCTCGCGGTAACGAACAATCAGAATGCGCATATCGATGCCGCAACCGTCGACAATCAGACCGTCGGCGTTGCGGTGCGGATAGCGCTTGTAATTGCCGCTGTCCTGCATGGTGACGAGCCCGGCGTCGAAGAGGTTCGACAGCATGCGACTGACCCGTCCGACCGAGCGATTGATCTCGAAGGCGAGCTGCTGGTTGGACTTGAAGATGATCGGCCGCCCGTCTTTGTCAAAGGCCTCAGGCGACGCCGTGTTGACCAACGTGACCAGAAGATGGCTTTCGCTCGCGTTAATCAAGCCCGTGCAAGGCAGGTTGTGCGCGAGCACGGCAAGCTGCCCGCGTGTCACCGATCCCATCTCGGCTGACTCTGACAGTCGCCGGTATTCAGTGCGCTGGGGCGTCACTCTGCGGCCGATCGGCAGCTTCAGTGGCACAGTTTCTCCCATTCTCGTCTCCTTTTTGTTGGAGACCAGGCAAAGCAATCCCGTTCACCGAAACGGCGTTTTTCAGGTTGACAGAGGAAGGGAGGTTTGCGACAAGGTCTTGGCTAAATTGATTTATTCGCAAACCGCTTCCGGGATTCGTTTCGGGGCGGTTTTTCTTTTTCTGGTCGGTCTATTTTCTCCGTCGTAAGCGCTAGATTGCGTGGCCCGGAATCATTGATTCCGAGTGATTTGCAGAACCATAACCTGAATAGCCAAAATGGCGCAACAATTGCACTACCATCGGTAGCAGACAAAACCGGTTCGGAGCCTAACAGGGCCGTTTGCTTGGCTCTCAGCGTGTTTTCGATCCCAAGTCCCTCCCTTGCGCACTGCGCGCGTGATACCATTTCGGATACATGGACGTAAGCAAGACAACGGTGCGGGTAACCAAACCGGTGTTTGCTAGGCGGGAGGGGATCGGGCCTCCCCTTTATGGGCTGGGGGCAATTGGTTGCTCTAAGAGTCCGTTTTGAAAATCAGGATGGGCATTTCGTCGGATCATGTTTCCACCCATGGCGACGAGGATCATGGCGTGAGAGACGTCGATGCGCTGTTCATAATCGCGCACGAGGCGTCGCCAGCGCGTCATCCATCCGAAGGTGCGCTCGACGACCCAGCGACGGGGCAGGACCTGGAAGCCCTTCTGGTCGGATCGGCGGATGATCTCGACGACGAAGTCGAGATAGGCGGCTTTGTCCATGAGCTTCAGCCGGTCATAGGCGCTGCCGGCGAACAGATGCTTCACCCAGGGGGCAACGCTTGCGGATGCCGTCCAGGACCGCCTGAGCCCCGGCACTGTCGGAGATGTCGGCGGTGGTGAGGTTGACCATCAAGAGCCGCCCATCCGTATCGACGGCAATGTGTCGCTTGCGCCGACAATCTTCTTGCCGGCGTCGTAACCCCTTGTTTCAGCTTGCGGAGCCTTGACCGACTGGCTGTCGATCACGCCAGCCGTGGGACTGGCCTCGCGCCCAGCCCGCTCGCGATCCAGCATCAGCGCCATGTCGTGGATGGTTTGGAACAGAAAACGCCGCGCCAACTCGCGGAACCAGCCGTAGACCGTCTGCCACGGCCCGAAATGGATCGGCACCATCCGCCAACCGCAACCGGAACGGACCAGGTAGCGCACGGCGTTGATCACCTCCCGGAATTCAACCTCGCGCGGACGGCCGCGGCGCCCAGGCTTGGGCATTAGCGGAGCGATCTGCTCCCATTCCTCGTCCGTCAAATCGGATGGGTAGCGCTTGGTCTTCTTGGCGATCTGGGCCATTCGCCCGCGGCTCTGCTCGCTCCACATTCAGAGCTTGAATCACAAATCGCTTCACCGCAAAACCCCACCCCACCAGCGCCTGCGTGAGCGGCTCGGTTGTCATGGCGTACCAGCGAAAACCAAGGGAGAAGTGCGTCTTGAGGAGGGCTAAATTGGAGTTTCCGGCACGCAACAAACTTCGGTGTCGCCGAGCTTGGAGCAGGTGGACGCTCACCACGGCGGTTTGCTCTTGCCGACCCCGTCCTTTTGTAACAGTCTCGGCTCAACAAAGACCGGTCATCGGGTGGATGTCGGTTTATCGGGCTTTGCGCCTCCTACGGAGGTGAGCCATAAAGAAAGTCATGCTTGTGGACCTTGAGAACCAGAAACGACTTCGTGACGCCCTACAGCGCAGAGGATCGTCGAAGGAAGACCCGAAGCCGCTCAATGAGGCGGCGCAACGCACGGCGTCCATGTTGGAGAAATGGAATCTCGTCTTGAAAGATATTAGCGACGTGGTGGCAGAGGTTAGCCCCCAGCTTGGTGGCACAGAAGGAGTTACTCCGGACGATCAGTGCGAGGAAGTGGTTCTGTCAACGTTGCCACCGGAGGCTTGTACGCCGCCACTGTTTGTTGAGGCGCACATTGCACTTAGAAACTTGAGTGAAAGAAAAAACGGATGTCCGACCGTTCGCTTCATGCATTTCGAGGTGCAAACCAGTGGCGAGGTTCGCGTGCTTTTTTACACTTTGGACGAAGAGCACAAATACCAGGAACCCTTTGACTTTATGTCGTCCGCTCGTCGGCACTATGAAGATACAATCGTACGCTTTCTCGAAAAGGCTCTCACTGCCTCGGCCTCTGGAACTGCTGAGCGTGTCGCCCGATATCAGTTGAACGAATATTTGCGGAATTCGTAGGTGATTGCGCTCGCGCGGCTCTTTGTCCACTTACATCCGATTCTGCACCGTGGCCGGATACGCCGAAGAGCGCTGCTACGACGATTTGAAATTCATCGTCGACGATGTCCTGCTAGAGACGACAACAATTGAAAGTCGCTAGAGTGACGGCAGTAGCAGCCAGGACCCAGGCGGGGGCTTGGGTTGGTCCCCGCTCCTACCTGCTGCTGTCCCTTACAAATCAGGGACAGCGCAACCTCCATCTTATGTCAGGCAACAGGGCGACGACAGCGGAGCAATTTGGGTCAATTCTGCTGAGCCCACCGCGATGTTCTGCGCTCAGCGAACGCCAGGCTGCGTCTGGAGCTTTGGAACAAACCATGAATAAATAGTGTTTTCGAACTCGCCGGGATTACCTTATCTGGTGCTAGCGCGAAATGGTCCCGTCGCCTGGAGCGCAACAGCCCCTGGAGTGAATCGAGCAACAGGCGTGTAGGCGGGCTGCCAACTCTCTCGATCGCCACCCATTCGAGTGCGACGAGCAAAGAAAAATTTGTCAGATACCAGTTGAACAAATTCGGCGGATAGTATTGTATTTTTGAAGGCGTGTGTCGACGTGGGCTAGTAAATGCCCCATCGGCGGTGAAAAAATTAAGTATTCATAACGCCTTAGGGGTGGCGAAAACGCTGCAATTAAATGGGCAAGAAACCGAAGACGCGGGGATCGAAGCGCACGCAGGCCGCGACGCCTGATACGACAGTGCTGGATACCGTCGACACGGGGTCGCCGTTCATACCGGCCGGCGTGGGCGAAGGTTTATCTGGCGCTGCCGCCGGTCGCCCGCCCGCGCCAGAGGGAGATCTCGTCGTCGAAGTTGAATTGGCGCCGAACGCAAACGCGATCGGTTCCGCACTTGCGGCCAACACCGCAGGCTATCTGGCTGACACTGCCGGCGCCGCGCCTTCCGACGTAGCGATGCGTGGCGTGCTGCGTCAGTACGGATTGCGCGAGGCGCGCCCAGTGTTTACCGGAGCGCAGGTTCAGGCAGAGCAGGCGCGTCTTGATGCGCTTCGCGCTGCATCGGCCAGCTCCGCATCGGCCGAGCAGGCGAGTGCGCTCGAGCGCCTGCCACCGCTGTCGAGCTTCCTCCGGCTGCACTTTCCGCCAGGCACGCCTCCATCCGAGGTGATGACAGCGCTCAAGCGGCTGCCGGAGGTCAACAAGGCGGTCATCGTGCCGAAGGCCGCGCCTCCTATGCTTGCCCTGTCGGAGCCCGTGCCGATTGATCCCCAGATCGGCGAAGGGCCGCTGCAGCCGGATCCTGCGACCGGACTGGAATCGCAGTGGTATCTGCACCGCACCCGCGTGCCGGAGGCCTGGCAGTATTCCCGCGGCGCGAATGTCATCGTGGCAGACATCGACTGGGGGTTCCGCACATCCCACCAAGAATTTTCGGCGGCCATTGATCGCACCTACAATGCAGTGGACGGCGGCGCAGACGTTACGCAAGGATCACACGCGGCGCACGGAACCGCAGTGCTCGGCATAGCTGGAGCGCGCGCTGACGGCGTCGGCATGGCCGGCTACGCGCCTGAAGCTATGCTCTGGGCAGTCCAGGGCGACAGCGGTCCGAGCCCGCCGGTTTTCGAGGAGCCGTGGGCCGAGGCGATCGACTTTGTTCGCCGCACCGTCACGCCGAACCGGCGCAAAGTAGTGATCGTCGAGATCCAGACCGTGCTCGGTGGCAATTTCGAGCAGATCCCGTCTGTGCATAGGGCGATCCGGGCCGCGATCGCCGACGGCTGCGTCGTCTGCGTGGCCGCAGGGAACGGCAATCGCCCGGCCGACAGGACCGATTCCAACGAGCCGTTCGATCCGACCGGCTCGATCCTCGTCGGAGCGACCGCATTCGATGCCACGTCCAACAAGCGCGCTTTCTTTAGCAACTACGGCAGCCGCGTCGTGGTCTCGGCGCCCGGGGACTTGAACCACGACCTGACGTGCGGTCATGCGTCGGACTCGTCTTACCGCAACGGCTTCGGCGGCACTTCTGGCGCGACGCCGAAAGTCGCCGGCACCGTCGCCTTGATGCTGTCAGTCAATCCTGATCTCACGCATGGCGACGTCCGGGATATTCTTTCCGGAACGGGCTCGACGCTGGTTGAGGATCCCGGCAAGCCGATCGGCACGTTCCTCAACGCCGAGGCAGCAGTGGCCGAGGCCCTGCGTCGCCGCAGCCTTGGCCAGCCTGGGGAGGCACTGCGGACGCCGGCGGGACTGAAGGTGGCTGAGCCGCCGAGAACGAAGCAGGTCCACGGCATCAATCGTCGCCAGAGCCAGTTGGTGCTGCCCAAGAACACCGGCGGGCCGATCAGCTGGGAGACAGTGGCCGAAACTCCGATTGTTGCCGACGCGGCGTCCGGCGAGCACCTTCCGGCTGGCGACAAGACGCTTCGGAGCTTTCGCGAAAGCGTCGAGGGCACCCTTACGCAGCAGGATCGTATTCTGATCGTCGGGCAGGCAATCCAGATGCTCGACAATTTCTACGTCCATCGCCCGCTGAAGGAAGCCATCCACGCGGTGCGCCCGATCCAGCGACTTCGCGTGCTCCAGCGCCGGCTGCTGCAGGAGAGCAATATTCCTGCCGGCGAACAGGACGAACTGGCGTTTCACAATACCCTAACTCAAGTTTTCAACTCGGTACGCGACCTCCATACGAACTATCAGCTTCCGCGTCCCTACCGCGACTATATCGCCTACCTGCCTTTCGAGGTCGCCCCGTTTTACGAGAACGGCGTGCGGAGGTACTTGGTGACGCGTGTGCTGACCGGCCATCAATTCGCCGCTCCCGAATTCGGGCCGGGCAGCGAACTCTTTTACTGGAACGGAATGGCGATCGAGCGCGCCGTACGCGCAAACGCCGATCAGACCGCCGGGAGCAACGACGCGGCGCGCCACGCCCGGGGGGTCAGTTCGCTGACGATCCGGCCCATGAATACCGCCCTGCCGCCGGATGCCGATTTCGTCGACATAGAATTTCTGCCGCGAGGCGGCGACCCCCAGGATTTGTCAAAGCGACAGCAGATGCGGCAGCAATGGCTGGTCCGCTATTCGCCGACCACGTCCGCCGGCTCCGACAAGGCGGCCGTGTCGTCGCCGCCTGCGCAAATTCAGCCGCAATCTCCGCAGCCGACGCCCGAGGCAGTCTCCTTCGCGGCGAATTCGTCTGTGGATTTCAGCCGACACAGCGTGGCGCGATCGAAGAGCATCATCTTCGATCAACCGGCCGCCATGGTGGCTCCGCCGGAGGCGCCGCAACTGGCGGCAGCCGCCGTAGCCCCAGCGACGGTGTCGCGAAACCTCGCGCTGGCGGCGGTGCTGGGCCTCGACACTTCGGCGGACGCGGTGCGGGAGGCGCGACAGATCATTTTCGATTCGGAGGCCTTGCGGAACCTGCAGAGCGCCAACTTCGGCGATGAGGTCGCGGGCGCAGGCTTCTTTGCCAGCGCGTCGCCCGAGTCACTGCACGAAAATCAAACCGGCCAGGAGATCAGCGTCAGAGCGCCCTGGAACGTGGCGTTCCGGGCTCGCACCATCGACATTGGCGGCGTGACCTACGGCCATATCCAGATCAGGACATTCTACGTCGAAGATCCCGACGGCTTCGTTGCGGAGTTCATCCGGTTGCTCGCCAGCACGCCGGCAAGCGGATTGATCCTCGACGTGCGAGGCAATGGCGGCGGCAGCATCCCGGCGGCGGAACGGGTGCTCCAGACGCTCACGCCCACAAGAATCGAACCTGAACGCCTGCAGTTCGTCGTGACGCCCGGCACGCTTGATCTGTCGCGCAACAACCCGGCCGGTTCGCAGATTCCGCTCGATCAATGGCGCCCATCACTTGAGGAGGCGGTCGAGACGGGTGCCCTGTACTCTCATGCCTTCCCGCTGACGGATCCGGCCAGCGCCAATGCGATCGGGCAGCGCTATTACGGGCCCGTCGTGTTGGTGGTCGACGGCAATTGCTATTCCGCAACGGACATGTTCGCGGCCGGGTTTCAGGACCACCGCGTCGGCAAGATCCTGGGCATTGCCACTAATACGGGCGCGGGCGGGGCGAATGTCTGGGAGCACTGGCTCCTGAACCTTGTCCTGCCGACGGGCTGGGGCCTGAGGCCGCTGCCCAACGAAGCCAGCATGCGCGTAGCCATACGACAGTGCCTGAGAGTCGGACCGCGCGCAGGAGCATTGCTCGAAGATTTCGGTGTCGTCCCCGATGAGGTACACAGACCCACCCGCGCCGATGTCATGGACGGCGATCGAGAGTTGCTCGCCCGCGCGGCGGAACTCCTCTCGAAGGAACCGCGTCGAGAGATCGGCGTCGCTATAGGCCCCGCCGATCCCGCCCAGCCGGGCTTTCGCCTGGTGACGATCAACACAGTCGGACTGACTAGGCTGGATTTTTACGTCGAGGACAGGCCCGAGGGGAACGTCAATCTCAATCCGGACGCGGCAGGCAAGGCCACGCTGACGCTGCCCATGAAGGCCGGGTCGAACATCCATCTGGCGGGGTTTATCGGACCGGACGATCCTGTCGCTGTTGCGGTCCATCGTGGGCAGGTGGCGTAGAGGCCCTTCTTTCATAGGCCTGGCGCCAACCTGCGGGGGGAACTTTTGATAGGCTGACGGGAGGAGGGGTTTACCTTGACGGTCCTTCGGGAGGAGCAGCGTTTCCCGACGCGCAGCTACCCTTACCGCAAGCGTGCGGTGCCTATGGCCGCGGCTCCCGACGTAGTGCCGGCTCTGGCCAATGTGCTTTACCGCCGCGTCGGTGGGATCGACGTCGAACCGCGACCGATGGACGCCACGGAACTCGGCCGACTGGACGATCCTTTCGGCCGACTGCTGCGCTCGGGCAAGCCGTTTCCATTGACGACACGGCTGCTGATTGCGGCCTTCGATGCAATCGCCGGCACGGCCGACGAGCTCCCGCAGCAGCTGGTCTTTCTGGTCGCGGACGGCGGGCACATCCCGTGGACGCCGCAAACCGAAGAGCTTCGGCGCGGGTTCCGCTTTGTGATCGCGCGCGGCAAAGGCGACTTCACGCTGCTTGTTTCCTCGAGCACGGTGGCCGATTCTGCTGCGGACCAAGCATTTCTGCAGGTCATCGGCTGGGACGACACGAACAAGGTCTTCCATTTCTACGAGCGGCTGGCTGGCACCTACTTCTGGGCGGGAATGTCGACCCATGCGCTGCAGACCGGCACGCGCGGCAAGGGACCCTTCGACAGCCATGTCAACGGCGCGACCGTCATGAAGGAGCTGCGCACCCCGTGGGTCCATTGGCACGCGCCGCAGGCCGGCATCAACGAAAACGCGTTGGCGCCCGATGATCCCCTGCGCAACGATCCGCTGTTCATGGGCCGCGTGAGCGCCGAACGCATGGAGGCGGAGGTTGCCCGGCCGGGTGTACGCCGCTGGAATGCCGCGCGCATCGCCCGGGCGGTCGATGCCGACGGCACCTGGCGCGACGTTCGCCATTTCCTGCGCCAGGCGGTGACGGACACGACGGTGAATCTCGCCACCTCGCAAACCGCGAGCCATCTCATCGACGACACCACGCCGCTCAGGCCCCCGCTGACGTTCTTTCTCAACAGCGACACGCTCTTCGGAACGCTAGGGCTGGAGCCCAATGATCCGTCCGACGCTGACATCTCGGTTCCGGGCCGGCTCTATCGCGAATGTCTCGCACGTTATGACATTCATCGCTCCGACGGCGCGCTGAGGATCGAAGGGGACTCGCACTTCGCGTTCCTGACGCCCGAACCAGCCTTCGAGGACACTCACCTCATCGATGCGCTTGTGCAGGCGGGTTTGCTGACGAGACGCCTCGTCGCCGCGCTCACGATGACGGATTTCCCCAATCCGGTGTTCTCGCCTCGGCGCGCAGCCCTGCTTCGCCATGTGCCGACTCTCGCTCGGGGACCGAATGCCGCAGAAGCGCTGGAGTCGGAATTCGTGGCAGCCGTGCGCGCGGCCGCAGACCATCAGGCCAACCGAGCCGACAGTCCTGAGCGGGAGTTTCTGTCGAACTACGACACGGACAATTTCGATGCCACCTTCAGGCAACGCATTGCCGTATATCTCAGGCACTTGAAGAGCGGCATGGCCGATCCCGAGACATGGGACGGCTGGTTCCGCCTCGCCGAGTACCGGCGGCGGCGCTTTCGCCGCAAGCCGCTGGCGGAATTCGCCCTAACCACGCCGCGCAGCAACATCGCGCCGACCGCCGCGCCGCTGCGTATGACGGCGCTCGGCCGCGCGGAACCTCTTCACCCATCCGAACCCGACGAAACTCAACCGCCCCAAGGAGAGATTTCATGAACTTGTTCGATCCGCCCGGATTTGTCGATGACCTCGATTCAGCCGGCAAGGAGGACTGGAGCCAGTTAGTCTCCGGTTGGCTCGACGCGGCGCGAGAGGGAAATCCCGACGCCAATGACGGGCCGCGCAACCAGTTCTTCAATCCGCTCGCCAATCCGCCCGCCGGCGACGTCGAAGTGGCGGTGATTTCCTGGAACGCGTTTCCGCGTCAGGTCCGCATCAATTCCTTGAGCGACATGCAGCGCTGGCGCCGGGCCGATGCCAGCCGCGACGTCCAGGACGAATATTGCGAATGGAGCGTTGTCCGCGATCCCGCGACCGGCAAGATCGTGCGGGTCGATTTCACTTGCGAAGCCCCCGAATACTGGGAGTTCCTCGCCAGCCAAGATCCAGACAAGGTCGTAGCACTCTATCGCGAGCTTGTCTCGCCCACGGTGCGGCGCGAGGATCTCTTTGTCGGCGGAAGCTATCAACGCAGGAACCGGTTCAACAACTTGACCAGCGGCGGCATCGTCCATCTGGTCCAGGGCGCCAATACGCTCAGGGCGGAAATCGAGCTCGGCGCAGCCGCAACCATCCGCCGCAGACGTGACGGTCAGGACGTCACCGACGCCCAGGGACTGATCAGGTGCTCGCGTTTCGGCGAGCCGGAGCGCAACAGCGATCCGTTCATTGGGGAGCAAGTCAATGCGCAGGCGAGGCGGCTCGCCGACGTCACGCTGAACAACCCAGTCGGGCTCTATCTGCATCAGTTCAATCCGGTCGGCTGGGCGACGCCCGACGGCGCCAATGCACGCGACTTCTGGCGCTTCACGCGCGGCCGCGACGAGCATTTCGTGCGGGCGAGCTACGAGGTTCCGCCCGAGCGCGGATATGTCGTTGGCGACATCAAAATCGACGGCCGGGCGATACAGTTCGGCGCGCAGATTACGGACTTCATCACCATCAAACTGGAGGGAGTCGCGACCCGCATCGGCCAGAGCACGGTTCAACCTTTCAACGGCTGTTGGAGCGAGGGCGCCGCCCCACCTGCGGCGGCGGTGGCGGTTGCCGCGCAAGCGCTGCCCTCCCGCCGAGCCGCGGCCTATGATCTGCGCCCGGACGAGGCAGCCGCCCAACGCGCCGTGTTCGAGGCGCTGCCCGAGCGGCTTCGCGCAGACCTTGAGGCCGCCCCGCCCGACGAAGGCGCCGCCCCGCCGGCCTTGCTGCCCTATCCACGATTGCCCGACTCGGACTTCATTGCGCGGCCCGTCTCCGGCAGGGTCATGGCCTATGCGTCGCCGGACTCCACCTATGCAGTCACCAAGAAGCTGATCGACAGCGCGACCGCGTCGCTCGTCGTCGGCATCTACGACTTCAGCGCCGCCTACATGATGGAGCACCTGAAGCGCGCGATGCGGCGCGGCGTCACGCTGTCGCTGATGCTCGACACCAATTCCGCCGACGAGCGTGAGGTGCTGGACGATCTGACCAGGCTCGGCGCGAACTGCGTCAAGGCACCGTCCAGCTCGTCCGGAAATCCCGTGGCCTATTTCGGCAACGCGCACGAGAAGATCATCGTGGTCGATGGCGAGATCGTCATGATCCAGAGCGGCAACTGGTCGGAAAACAGCATTCCATTCAACGAGGGCGACGGCGTGGTAATAGGCGCGTTCGAGCCCGGCAATCGCGACATGGGACTGGCGGTCGAATCGCGCGAGCTCGCCGCCTTCTTCGCCGGCCTTGTCGCCCGCGACATGCGGCTCGCGCAAGGGCAGCCGCCGGACGCGGTTCCGCCCGATGCGCCGGCGGCGGCCACACCGGCCAGCGACATCTTCTTCGAGGCGGCGCCGCCGGAGGTCCCGACCAGGCTGTTCTCCAGCATCACCGTCACGCCGGATACGCCGATCGACGTCACCCCAGTCGTCACGCCCGAGAACTTCCATAAGACGGTCAAGGCTCTGCTCAGATCGGCGCGGCACAGCGTCAGGATCGAGCAACAATATATTCGCGGCGGCCAAACCGCGGTCGAGGAGCTCCTTCAGCAAATCGCCGAAGCGCGCGCCGATCATCCTAGTCTGGACGTGCGTATCATCGTCTCGAAAAAGTTTCTCGATGGAGACAAGAAAGTAAAATTCCTGAAGGCCATGGACGATTTTGAATTCTTGTTCGATACCAACTATCGGTATCTTTCGCTGCGCCATTTCGTCCACTGCCACAACAAGCTGATTGTCGTCGACGAGAAGAAGGTGCTGCTCGGCTCGCAGAATTGGTCGACGACCGGCCTGGTGTCCAACCGCGAAGCCAGCCTGCTGCTCGAGCACGCGGGTATCGGCGGCTATTTTGCAAAGCTCTTCGATGCCGACTGGAATCTCAGCGAACCTGGCGCTGCCCCGCCCGACTTTATCGATCCCGCCGAGGCGGGCATCCGATCTGCTTCCGACTTTGCACAAGGTGGCGTGGTGATATCCAGCGTGGCCGACTACAGGGACGTTTGAATTCAGCCATGGTTACCGGACTAGCCGAACGTTCAATTTAGAGATCCTTGAAGCGAAAAGACAAGATAGAGCCGGGGCAGGTTTAAGAGCGTCGAGCAATTGGAGGTGTCTCATGCCAGATTCGAGCATTGCAGCGATTTTCTTCGATCTCGGAGACACTCTTGGGACGGCAGTTGTTGGCGGTTGGCCGCCGCGCCTCACTGGATTTGACGTGTTTCCGTATGCCCCGGGGGTCCTCTCAGATTTGAAGGCCCGTGGATTGAAGCTGGGGGTGATCTCAAACACAGGCCCAGAGAAGGGGCCGGCGATCAACGGCGTGATTGAACCAACTGGACTGCTCGCTCACTTTAACCCTGAGCTCATTGTGTACAGTGGTGACGAACCACCGCTCGAAGACGGCACTTCTGTTACTAAGAACCATCCAGAAATCTTTCGGCGGGCCGCCCAGCGAGCCCGTCTAAAAGCTTCTCCTGCCCGGAACTTGTTCGTCGGCGAAGACGCCGGTGAACGGCAGGTCGCCGTGTCCGCCGGGTGGCGAGTTTGCCCTCATCCCCTACTGGTTGGTGAAGTGCTGGCAGGACAACCGCTCCGTTTCGTGCGGATTAACATCCAGCTTGCTCACACAACCGCGCCTTGGCGCGAGGAACTGCAGAAGCGGGCATTTCTACCGATGCAAATGTTTGGGCGTGGCGGCACAGTCGTCTACGGCCTGACAAGCCAACGGGTCGCGTTGGAACTGGTGAACATGCGTTTCGGAGTTGAGTTCCTCGGCGACCCGAACCTTCCTTTGACGACCGATCTTTATTTGCTCCGAGACGATGTCGCCGAGAGGTCGGGTTTCCTTTCTACCGCGGGGGAAGCAGCCCGGGTATTCGGTGCCGCTGGAATGGAGGGACTGATCGTTTCGGCCACACCTGAAGGGGTGATCGCGGCCTTCCCGCCGGAAACTATCGCGGAATTAGACACTTTCCATTTTCACGGAGCGCGGCATGGGCACAATCTGAAACTCGCTGCTGATCCTCTGTTGTGGGAAACGGTCCCTTCTACGGCTCCGCCGAGTGGGTTCGCTCCTGAGATCCCTGCGGTAATTCCGACTGCTGCAGCATCGCTTGCGACAATCACCCCGGTTGAAATTCTTGGCATCGTCAAGCGGTACAGTGGGGCCGCCGCATTGGACGGGGCGGTCGGGGCTTCGGTCACGAGCCGCCATATCCGGCACTCTGACAATGCACGGGCGATAGCCCAGCTCGCGACCGATCTGGAGACCGCCGGGCAAGGCCGATTTCAAGTAAAGCTTCATCGGTTCACTCACGTAGGCTTAGAACTTTTCAACGTCGAAGCTGAGCTAACTGGCGAATCGCCGGAATTGGTGTTCGTGACCGCGCATCTGGATTCTACCGCCGCGTTCCATGAGCCTTATTCGCCGAGTTCTGACCCGGCGCCAGGTGCCGACGACGATGCCAGCGGGATCGCCGGGGTGCTCGCCATAGCCGGGCGGTTTGCCGCACTCGCATCGACCGGACGACCGGCCCGAACAGTCCGGTTCGTGTTGTTCAACGCTGAGGAACAAGGACTGATTGGAAGCCAGGCGTATGCTCGTCGGTCCAAGAGCCGCGGAGAAGCAATCGCCGCCGTCTGGCAAATGGATATGATCGGCTACAATAAGAAATCTCCTCGGAGCTGGGAGGCGCATGCCGGTTTCGAGTTCTCTCCTCCGGTTGAGGCTCTGTCGCGGCGGCTCGCCGACCTAGTTCAAGTGGTTGCGACGCAAGTTTCACCAGATCTTCCTGTAGCGCAGATCTATCACAGTGGATCAAAACCCGTAGGAGATCCGGCCGCCGGGCGCAGCGACCATGCAGCGTTCCATGCCCAGGGCTACCCAGCCATAGTAGTGTCCGAGGATTTCTTCGTCGGCCCTGGAACGGATGCGCCATCACCGGAGGATAATCCGAACTACCATCGACCTGGTGATACAGCCATAGACGAAACGTTTGCTGCAGATATTGCACGTGCGGTCGGTGCCGCGGCCTGGGTCTCGGCTTGGCAAGTTCCCGGCGCAACTTCACCTAACCGAGCTTTCCTTACAACAAAGGAGCGAACCATGCCTGTGACACGCGAACTCGACACTCGGAAACGATCTGGCAGTCAAACCATTTCGACCCCGCCTGGCGAACTGTCCGCGGGTGGCCGTCCTCTTCAAAGCCGGACAAATGCGCTCACCGGGTCGCCGGCCGTCGTTTCTGGACCCGGCTCAACTCCAACGGACAAGTCCCTGATTGAGCGAGCTCTCACGTTCGCCAGATCGCAATCGACGAATCTCGGATTTGCGGCGGGGTCCCCAGCCGAGTTCGTTCCCGATCCGGTCATCCAGCGGACTAGCTCCGGCGCTGCGGCAGTTCACTTGAAGCAACAATATCGCGGCCTGACGGTATTCCAAATGTCCCGCGCCGTCCGATTTAGCCCTTCCGGCCAGGTCGTTGATGCGACAGGAGATACTGCCGCTATTCCTGACGGGGTGGATGTCGAGCCGAAGTTAGCCGTCGAGGATGCGGTTCTGGCGATGGCTACGCACTTGGCCTCGACGGGAAGTGGGGGAAAAGTACGAGACGCGTACGGACAGGAAGCCCAGCTCCCAACTATCGACGTAAAAGACTTCAAGCCCGAAGTCATAGCCGGGTTTCCGCTCCCATCCCGGGCAGCAGTGCTGGACAAGGGTCCGTTTGAAAACCCGATCCCCGCATACCTACTCATTTTCAACCAACCCGGGTTGGCGCGGCTAGCGTGGCACGCGGTCTTCACTTTCCCGGGGTATTCCGATCAGTATGCGATGATCGTAGCGGCGGACAATACCAAGGGCGAAATTCTTTATTGCAAGGGCACGATGCGCCACGCCTCCGCGCGCGGCAGTGTGTTCGAATTCAGCCCTGGGGTTGCGGACCGCCGGCTGATCGAGTTCCCTCGTCCACTGGCCGACTACCCTATAATGCCAAGCAGCCCGGTAACGGGGTTCCCGACTGACTGGGTCGACGTCAATGAAACCATCGGCAACACAACTCGCGCGACACTTAACTTCACAACTAGCACTTTAACCGGAAGTTCTCAAAATGGAGTGATATTGTTCGAGCCCGCCAGTCCCACCGGAGACGAGCAAAAGCTGCTCAACATTTTCTACTTCTGCAGCTATATGCACGACTTCCTGGTTATCCTCGGGTTCGATGAGGCGAGTGGGAACTTCCAGCAGGTGAATTTTACTCACACTGGTTCGGACAAGGATCCGGTCCGGGCGAGGGCTCACAGCGGCGCCGTAAATGGGACTGCCAACATGTCCACCGGTCCCGATGGGCTGCCGCCGTTGATGAATATGGGCCTAGTTGTGTCGACCGGCAATCACACCGCCCTCGACGCAGACGTGGTGTTCCACGAGTATGTCCACGGTCTGACCAACCGTCTGGTAGGCGGAAGGCTGAACGGGCACTCGTTGGACAAACTCCAAAGCGGCGGCATGGGAGAAGGGTGGAGCGATTACTATGCCCTAACAGTTCAGAACTACTTCCGTACACATGAGAAGACAGTAACAGGAGATTGGGTGGTCAGCAACCCTGCAGGTATTCGCCGAGCTCCGTATGATGACTCGTACCCTTTCAACTATGGGGACCTGTCGAACTTCCCCGAGGTCCATGATATCGGGGAAGTGTGGTGCGCTACCCTGATGATGATGACCCGGAAGCTGCGCACCGCGCTCGGGAACGATCAGCAGGGCTACCGCTTGGCGTGGCGGATGGTGACCGACGGACTGAAATTAACTCCGGCAAACCCTACTTTTCTGGACGCCCGAGACGCGATCCTGCGAGCACTCGACGACCTCGGTACCGCAAACCACATCCCACCTGCCGCTCATAACCTCGCGCGGAAGGCGGCGTGGCAAGCATTCGCGCACTTTGGCATGGGGGTGAACGCGACGTCCGGGGATGCGGACGACGTCGATAGTATTGTCGCCGACTTCACCTTGGCACCCGAAGTCTGACATGACCCGCCTTTGAGGAGACCAGGATGGAAATCCCACACGATGCGGCTAGTCAGCGAGTTAATCAGTCTCGAACTGGTTTCGCCCCTCGCCGAGAAGAGACCGGTAGTCGCGGTGGTGGCTGTAATTGGTACGACCGAGGAAAGCGCGGTGGATCCGCTCGCTGACATTCTGTTCTCCCGTATTGATAGCATAGGAGACTATCGGTTGGACTGCGATGCCGAGCAGCTTGGTTATATCGACCATTCACCGCACCCTTTCAGCGACGGTATCGCGTCCGTTTTGGATTCAAGGTGTGGGCAAGGAAGGCCATGAATGACAAAAGTAACACCTTCGACGTTCCTCCCCAGCCCCGACTTCGCGTGCGACCTCAATGCTGGCTGCGAGTTTGTCGCTGGTGTCCGTCCGTACCGCAACGGGACGTACCGTCTCGAAGAAATACCCATTGGCAACAAGCTCATCGTTCACAATTACGGTCACGGCGGAGCTGGTATAACTATGTGTTGGGGGTGTGCCGACGCTATGCGCACGATCGTGGCGAACAAGTACTCGCCTGATGCGAAACATCCCATCGCAGTCCTGGGCGCGGGCGTGATGGGCTGACGGCAGCAACGCTGCTCAAGGAAGCTGGCTACACGGTCAGCATCTATGGTGAAGCGTTTTCCTGCACGACGTCTGATGTGGCAGGAGGGCAGTGGGCTCCATCCATAGTTGCATATGACGAAACCAGCGCCGTCGCCTGCCATAGATTCTTTGAAATACTGAAGAAGTCATTTGACATGCATAAATTCCGGCTTGGCAGCCAATTTGGTATCTCGGAGCGCACAAACTTCTGCAAGCGGCGAGGGCCAAGCCTCGACAAAGCAGCAAATGCAGGGATCATTGCTCGAACCCGCCTCGCGAACTTGCCCTTCAAGTACCTTAATGGACCTGGCTACGCATACAGCACCTTACTGGTCGAACCGCCAATTTTCCTTGAAAAGCTGCGGCACGATCTGCGGCAGAATCAGGTCCCTTTCGTTCAACGAAAGTTTGCGTCTGAAGCCGACGTTTTGACCCTTCCAGAGGCGATCATCGTGAACTGCACGGGCCTTGGTTCGAAGGTTCTTTTCAACGACCTCAATATGAAGCCGATCAAGGGCCAACTTGCCTTACTCAAGGCCCAACCTGCTCTGGACTACCTCTACAGTACCGGACGGACATATGTGTTCCCTCGGGCTGACCACGTCGTAGTGGGGGGATCGCAGGAGGACAATGTCGATGATTGTATTCCCGACCTCACGACGTGCCGGGACATAATTCAGTTGGCGGTCAATGCGTTCATGGGGAGCTCCATGAGTACGATCAGGCGCAAGCCTTGGATGCTAAGGAACAAGTAGCGCTAGGATTTGGGAGTCGGAGTTGTTCATCCGCAGCACGGGAGAAGAACATGCCTACAGCAGCCGACTACATTATTGAGCGCATGGCCCAGCACAATGTCGAAGCCCTGTTCGGAGTTCCCGCGGTCTATTGCGCGCCCATGTTTGCTGCCGCTGCACGCGCTCGGGGCTTTCGGACGATTGTCACAGCGAGCGATCTTGAGGCAGGTTATGCGGCCGACGCTTATGCACGTGTTCGCGGCCTCTCCGTGGTATCGGTGGCCTACGGGGTTGGAACGCTAAGCCTGATCAACGCCGTCGCCGGGGCATACATCGAGCGGAGCCCCATGGTTGTGATCAACGGCGGCCCGACCGATGCCAATATCCAGATTCAAACCGAGAAGGGAATTCTCTTCTCGCATTCGATGGGTAGGCCCCACAGTGATCTGGAAGCCTTTAGGCCGTTTACCGCCTTTTGCGAAAGGCCTGCAAGACAGACAGATGTACCATCGCTTGTAGACCGCGCGTTGGTGGTTGCATTGACCCGCAAGCATCCTGTCTATCTCGAGATCCCGCAAGACTGGTTGGGTGGAAGCTGTCCTCGGCCGTCTGGCACGCTCGATCTATCGATACCGCACGGAGCCGAGCAGGCCATTGCGGCGACCATTGTCGGACAGATAAAAGCCGCGCGGAAGCCACTGCTAATGGTCGGAATTGAGGTGCAACGCTTTGGCCTCGCGTCGTCAGTCATGTCTATCATTCGGAAGTTGGATCTGAATTGGGCAACAACCTTGTTGGCGCGGTCCACGTTACCCGAGCCAGCAAGGCCTTCCGACGACCCACGATTTCTTGGTGTCTTTAATGGAAACCATGCGCCCAAGCCTTTGAGAGACGCAATCACTCAGTCAGACCTACTTCTTTCCTTGGGCGCCGTGTTTGGATCCGGACATGCCAGGCTGATGCTTGTCGCACATCCTAGGACTATTCGTGTGTGGGACGGTTTGGTCCATATTCCCATGCAGACCCCTCAACCCGCCAGCATCGACCACCTCGTAGCAGAACTCGACAGACAAGCTTTGACGTTGCCCCTGGCAGCGCAGGCACTGAATAGTCGAGAAGTTGAAGTGGACACGGGCGACTCCGAGGTGTTTTCCGCAATAGACGAGCGGGCATGGGATGGTGATCGCGGATCTGACATAGGGCCATTAGAGAATACGGAAGATCGCGATGTGCCACGTGCACCGATTGCCAACGCACTGACATACGATGAGCTTTTTGCGGAAATCGGAGCGAAAACCTTTCTCGATCGGTCGTTTACAGTCATCCCCGACACTTTTCTCGGAATCTACTCCGCAGCCAAATTGAAAATGCCAAGCCAGAACTGCTTCATCAGCAGCGCGATCTGGGCATCCATTGGTCATTCCGTTGGTGCTGGCGTCGGCGCAGCAATACCGGGGGAGAAGAGGCCGCTTGTTGTCTGCGGTGACGGTGGGTTTCAGATGATCCCGCAGGCGCTGTCAACGATGGCACGCTACGGTCTCAATGCAGTCATCGTGATCGTCGACAACGGGCTTTACGGATACGAACAGTATCTATTGGCTCCCGGTTATTACAGTGGCTCTAGTCAACCGCTTCCCTATACCGTGCTGTCGCGTTGGCAATACGAGAGTCTCGCAAGGTCGATGGGTGTCGGGATGGTGGCGAGCGCAGACACTGTTGCGAGCCTTAAGAAGGCGCTGGCTGCAGCAAAGGCAAACGTCAACGGACCGGCGATTGTTCATGCGATTGTTGGGTCCCGTTCCCTTCCGGCCGGGCTGTAAGAGCCCATCTCTTGTTTGAGGTCCCTACCTTGTTTCATACGGCTGTATAAACTTTACAATCATGTAGAAAGGTAAAATATTCGTCGAAAGGGAACGGTTCAGGATTGACAGCGTAACGCAACGGTATTCTACTGTTATTTGTTTTCGATTGGCATTTCTTTGAAATGCCGAAGCTTTTTTTCTTGTCTTCATTCCCGAGGGTGCGGGATGACTAAGATTCTTTTGCACTCTACGGGGGCGGGCTCGGCGTGGTTTGAGGCGGACGAAACTCGCGCGCCGTTCACGGCCAAACTGTTCAAGGTCAAATTTGGTGCCCAGCAGGACGCGCAGGGCACATTCGTTCTCGGTACGCCACTTATTGTCAACGAAGCCGCCGTTGCCGATGACGGCGCCGACAAACGCCTCGTCACCTGGAAGGAAGCTGTCGAGAACGCGAGCGGCGAAGCCCAGCGCATAGCGGCGCTGGAACTCAACCGGCTGCACGACGCGCTGAGAAAGTTGGCCATCAAGGCCGACGGAAGCACGCACAACGGCGAAGTGGCCAGCTTTGTCGGGATTGTTGGCGTCGCCGATATCACGACCGAATTTTATCTTGAAATTAATCCCGCGGGATTGCTCGCTAACGTGGGCGGCGACGAGCCGGTGTTCCGCGCTGGCGCAGAGGCGCTTTTTTCAGCCGGCTTCGCATCGCCCTTTGCAGTAGCCGGAGTCGATGCAGTGGTACGGATCGAAGTCGAGTTGACGCGCCAGGACGTCCTGCGGGTCCTGCCGCGCATTGACGTGCCGGCACTACCGCATCTTGGCCTTGCTTTCCCGCACATCCCGCTGCCGAAATGGTCGCTGCACGGACTGCATCTACCCGACATCGATTTGTCCTTTTTACGCATTCCGCTGCAGTCCGATCTCAATCTTCAGGTCGAGTTCGATCCCAAGCCTGCAATCGATTTCGCGGTTGCCAACGACAAGTTGACCCTCTTGACGACGGCTTCGAAGGCAAGCGTCAAACTGGCTGGCACAGAGATTCTGGTCGCCGAAGGCGTTGCCCTGAACGTCAATGGCAATGAGGTGTCGGTCACCACAACCAAGATCACCGCGGCTGCGGCAGGCCAGACCATCGACACCATCGACTTGAAGGAAAAGTTGCCGGGACCGTTCGTGGTGGTGCTGTTTGGGGTGAAGGTCGACGTGGCGATGTCCGGGCCTCCCAGCGGTCCGCTGACAGTCGTGGTCACGTTCGATATCACGCGAGCGATAATCAGCGCACGCACGGACCCAAACCTCCAGCTTGCGGTTTCGCCTAAAATCGAACTGACCTATGCCGGCGGACAGCTGACGCCGAAACTGATCAGGCTGGATGTGGTCGAGCCCTACCCCATCAAGCTCGCTCTCTTCGCGGCAAATATCATCGAAGAGCAGGCCCGGCGGCTGTTATCACTGATCCAAAAGATCGAGGTGCCGAAGCTGGACGCGCCGGGGACGCCGGACCTTCCGAGCCTGGATGGATTTCTCGCCGTGTTGCGGCGGATCGGCGCGCTGGCCGCCGCCGCCGCGAGCTGGCTGGCACAGCAGGGCGCCGCCGGCGTCCGCGCGTTGGCGGGGCTCGCCGAGGCCGCCTTCAAGCTGATATCGGAGGTGATCTCGACGCTGGCCGAAGCTATCGCCCGCGCCGGCCAGACGGTGGCCAAACACGTCATTGTCGAAGTCCGTCTCGATCTCAGCCACTGGCGCGTGGTCCAGATCGTGGTCACGCCTAGCGACCCCGGCGTCGGCGCTCTGCCGTTCGCACGCGAGCTCCTCGGCTTCCGGCTCGAAATTCCGTTCGAACTCACCCCAGCATTGGTCTGCGATGTCGAAAAGGGGTGGCTCGCGCTTGTGGTCCAGTCGCAAGGCGCCGGCAACCAGACAGCGACGCTCTCGACCGACCTATGGCTCGGCCACGAGTCGGCCCCGGCGGAATCGGTATCGGGGTTGCCCGATACCAACGGAAACCCGAACCAGCCGCTGCTTCAGCTGAAAGTCACGCCGAAGGATGCCGCGGTCGCTGTCGCCCTGATCGTGATCGACAATGGCCGGGCAAGGTTCCTCCAAGAGCTCAAGACGGAAAAACGGACGACGCAGCCGATTCTCGGTCCCGGCGGGGGAGTCGTCGTTCCGATCGGCCATTTGCTGCTGGCGGCGCGCTGGTCTTCGATCGAAGAACTCAAGGCCTCGAGCTTCGACATTGATCCGCAGGTTGATACGGGACGTATATTATCGCTTTTTAGGGCACCGAAGGCGGAAGCCAGTCCCTCGGAAAATCCGCTGCAGCAGTTCAGCCAGCACATCCGCATCACCGCGAGCAATCCTCCCACGGTGGTGCCGCCGAAAATCGGGATCCCGCTCGACGTTGAAATCAGGATATCCGACAACACTATCAACACCAAGCTGAACCTCGACATCGATCTCAACACGCTCTCGATGAAGATCGCCGGCGGCA
The DNA here is from genome assembly GCF_024707545.1 of Mesorhizobium onobrychidis. NCBI lineage: Bacteria > Pseudomonadati > Pseudomonadota > Alphaproteobacteria > Hyphomicrobiales > Phyllobacteriaceae > Mesorhizobium > Mesorhizobium onobrychidis. Next base: position 200,586 of record NZ_CP062230.1, on the reverse strand, counting down.
AATTCAACATCGAGATGAAAGACGATGAGTTCAATTTGCTCGGTCTTCGCGGCAAATTCGTCAAGCTGGTCGAGAAAGTTCCGTTCACGCCGCTGTTCCTCGATCTCAGTGACGGCGATCCGCGATTGGGGCTGAACAGCGAGGTCACTAAAATCGTCCTGTCCTATGACAAGCTTTCAACGAGCGGCAGCAGTCTCGATTTCGAAGTTGACCAGTTCATCGTTTCGCGCGACGGCATCGACCTCAGCGCCCAGGTCCAATCCAATCCCGTGACTCTTGCCGGCGTCGACATGCCATTTCGCTTCGACAAGGGTCAGCTTTCGATCAAGCGCAACCAGATCCAGACCTTCGCGCTCACCGGCCACGGCAATCTGCCGCCGGCACTGGTCGGCGAAGCCAAGGCCTCGATCGAACTCAACTTCACCCAGGAGAACGGGAAGTTGGCCCTGCAAGCGGCGAAGGCCGTGCTGGACAAGAGCGCAGATCCCTTGCGATGCGAGGGAACGCAGTTCACCATCACTGTCACTAAGCTCGGCCTTAAATTCGTCCAGCAAGGACAGTACCACTTCTACTTCACGCTGACTGGATCGGCCGAATTCCGGCCAAGCAGCAGCGCATTCGCCGAAGGCCTGCTCAAGAATCTCTCGTCGCTGCGCATCGTGCTCGATGAAGCGCCGCTGGCGGCCGATCCGCGGGTGCTGCTGAACCATATCCAGTTCCAGGTCACGGTGGAGCCACCGAAGCGGTCCACGTTCTTCGACCTGTTTTCGTTCGAACTGCGCGGTGTAGGCTTCCATCCGTCAGCACCGGAATTCGGAGGTTCGCCGGCGTTCTCGATTTCGGGCCAGGTCAATTTCACCGACTTCGGCGATATCGTGACGCCACGGTTCGATTTTCATAAGCTGTGGATCGCACCGCCCGAACGCGGCAAGAGCCTCCCGCGCGTGCGGTTCGACGGACTCGGCGTCGGCCTTTCGCTCGGTTCGATGGCCGAGGCCTCCGGTACGGCGATCGCGGTCGATGATAAACTACCGACCCTGTTTCCGCCCGATGTGCTGCCGGCCGATGTGACCGCCAAGGGGTTTCTTGCTTCGGGCTCGCTGCGAATACAGGGCTGGGCGTCGATGTCGGCGTCGATGGGGTTCCTGCAGCTCGAAAAAAAGGGCGTGGCAGAGAAGCGGCCGGCCTTCTTCCTCTATATCCAGCGCAACGACATGTCGGAGAAGATCCCGACGCCGATCGGAACCATCTTCCTGCGCGAAGTCGGCTTCGGATTCGGCTATCGCTACACGCTGGCCGGGATCGCGGCCGCCGAAAAGGCCGAATCGCCCCGCGAACTGGTCAAAATTCTCGACGAGGTCTCGAAATACCAAGGCAATCTAGCCGACGTCAAAGCGTGGTGGCCGACCTATGATAATGCCGCGCTGACGCTGGCATTGCGCGGGATGTTCTCGCTGACCTCGGCGTCGTCCTCGTCGAGTTACAACGAGGAAGGCGAAAAGAATCTCCCGAATCTCGCGCTGTTCGACGTCGTCGTGGCGCTGAGGACGGATCTGACCTTCCTGATGAACCTGCGGATCTGGATCGCCTACAACTACGCCGACTGGCGAGAGGGGCGCCGCACCAATGCCCCCTGGACATCCAACCCGAGCCTGACCGGCTATCTCTATCTGTCGGTGCCGCGGCGGGAATTCTTGGCGCGTGCGGTCTACAATCCCGGCGCCGACATCGGCGACCATCCGAAGCTGCCTGACGAACTCAAGGCGGCGATGAAGGCGGTGCGCTGGTCCTCCACGCTGTATATCCGGCCCGGCCTGTTCCACATGGAATATGGCTGGCCTTATGAACTGGGATTCTCAGTCGGCAAGCCGAACGGCAACTTCTTCCTTTCGGTCGAGGGAGGCACCGTGCTGCGGTTCGAGGACGCGGCGGTACTCTACGGTCTGGCGTTCCGCGCTCGCGGCTTTGCTGCATTCTCCTACGACACCGGCGGCAGCTTCGGCGCCGCGATAACGGGCCGCGCCGATTTCGCGCTGGGTGCGAAGCTGATCGCGTACCTGTCGGCGAACATCTCGGAGTCGATGTTCTACGGCGTTATCACGCTCGACCTAACGCTCGAATTTTCGGTGAGGATGTGGCTGAGGACCAAGTGGTTCAGCCTGTCCTGCGGCTTCTCGCGCTCCATCACGATCCACATCGGCGTCGAATTGCTGATCCAGCCGGGCGGGCTTGCCGCGCGGATCGAGGCCTCGGTCGCGGTCGGAGCGTTCGGGCGCACCTTGTCGCTCGGGATCGGGTTCTCGCTTGGCAGCAGCGGTCGGCTTGCGGAGGCGCGGGCCCGTGTGGAACGCTTTCTGGCGCTCGGCCTCGGCTCAAGCTATCCAAACCCGGAGGCAGGCGTGCCGGTATCCCGGCCGGCCCCGCTGCCCGAGCCTTCACGGGCGGACAACGCCAAGAAGTCGGACAACCGCCTCGACGAGGCACTGAACCGGCGCGAGGCAAGCGAGAGTCCGCAAGATGAGGAGCCGGCCGAAAAACTCGTCGGCGTCGGTTTCGGCGAAGTTTCGTACTGGGCTCTGCTGGTTCCGATCTCCGGGCCGAAAGGCGCGGCGGAGGACGACTACTATGTCGTTCAGCTCATACCGCGCGACAACTATCCATTGGACAAGCACGATAGCGATACTCGCAGTCACTTCTATGCGGCTCCCCTGAACGCGGAAACAGAGAGCACCCCGACTTACATAATCCAAGGCCTCGAACAGGACGAGATCCTCAAGAACGCAAAAAGCGACAGCGCGAACCCACGCAATATCTTCACGGACTGGAGTGCTAAGTTCGGGCTGAATGGCACCGACAACGCGGGCGATGAAAACGCCAGATCGCGGCCAACCCTCAAAGAAGCCTTCCAGGCCGGCTGCTTTATGGCCTCGGGTAATATTGGCGGGATCGACTACGACGCGACCGACATCGAATCGGTGCCATGGGAAAAAACGCCATACAACCTGCCCGACGATCCGGAAGCCGCCAACATCATGCTCGCCGCCGCTGCTCGCTCGCTCGCAGATTGCGGCCCGCGCTTCAAACAGATGCAGCAGGTCGAGGAAGCGCGTTCTTGCTTCATCGCGACGGTTGCCGAATCCGCCCAGCAGATGGCGGCACTTTTCAATTTCGTGAACAACAAGCCGACACTGGAGAAAGCCGCTGAAGATCATATCGCGAGCAAACTGGAATTCGACCCCAGAGCCCTTGGACTGACCTTCGTCTTGTCAGGCAAACGCATCGACGAACTGTTTCCTGACCGAGATCGGCAAGCCGAAGTGCCCGCGGCATCGGAGAAATTCAGGGTGCGCACGCGCGTACCGCGCGAGCCCGGGCCTTCGACGAATCCGGTGCCGCCCCCCGTCTTGCTGTTCAACCCACCCGAACGCATGTTCCGCAGCATGTCGCCCGCGCTCAACGAAGTCGGCATCGAACGGAAGGCGACTGGCGTGAAGGTGAACTTTGATCTTGAGCCTGCTTGGTCGCGCTCGACAACGCCATATAATGATCCGGAATTCCACCTGAAGCACTATCGCATCGAGCGGCGCATCACGGGACTGGGCACTCTGCCTCCCAAAACCGCGCGGCCCGGGGTGGTTGAGCTGACAGTCAAGTCGGGGGATCATATCGCAATCGTCGTGCTCAAGAGCGACGATGGAAAACCCTTGCCGGATCAAGACGGCAAGATCCAGCTGCGCAAGCGCCGGCTCAGGACGCGGTTGCAATTTGTCGACGACCTCAAGGACCTCGACCCCGTCATCCGCGCCGCGTTGCTGCCGGCCGCTCTCTCCAGGGAAAAGGTCGACAAAGCTGTCACCGTTACCGAGCATACGCGTGTCGTTTATGCGGTCGTTCCGGTCGACAGCGCCGGAACTGCCGGGCCAGTCGGTTCCTTGCATTCCGAGATCATTCTGCCAACCGAGACGCCGGAGAGAGGCCTGCTCAAGGCCATCGCGCGAATCCGCTATGCCGACATGCCTCCATTGCAGAAGGCTCCGACGCCGGTAGCTGATAAATTCCTCGAATTGACGGTTGAGGAGGAAGAGGACGCAGTCAGCGCAAAAGCCGCGGAAAAAGACGAGACTGTCCCGCCCAAGCTCCGGACCCCCTCCACCGATTATGTTCTTCGCGTCCGGACCGAGCGCACCATTGCAGTCGGCCAATTCGGCGCCGATGCGTTGTCGCAGGCTCGCAGCGAGCCTCCGGTGCCGGCGCGCGAGGAAGATCCCGGCCAGCACGAAACCGACATCACGCTGCAAAAGGACACCGTGCCAGGCAAACCGGTCAGGATCACGCGTATCGCGCGCCGGCTCAGGACGCAAACCACGCCGGACAATCCACCCGAACCGGAATCGATATCCCGCGACTACACCGTTTCGAATGCAAACTGGAAGAAGCTGCTGGCGATACTTGAGGTGCAGCCGCAAAAGGCGGATGATGTGGCGCGCGTTCGTGCGTCACGGCTATATCTAAGGCCAAAACCCAAAACTGAGATCGCGAAACTTGCTCCCGAATGGTCGCCGGTACAGCTCCAGCTCTGGATCGGCGGCGAGGACCAGCCCGCGGTCAATACCACGATCGAACGGTTTGAGCATCCGGTCGACGTCAAATTCGAGCCGTTCAAATCGCAATACATCTTCCCGTCGAGTGGCCGGCTGCATCTGTGGTATCCCCTTGCCGAGGCGACGTTCGACGATTTCGTTTCGGGCAACGCCGAAACCGTTCAGTTGCTGTGCGACGCCGACCAGCGGACTGGCGTGAAGCTTGCGTGGACGGCACGTCCGGATCACGTCGCGGTTCAGGGCAACGACCAGTTCCCCGCCAAAGACCTGCATACACTGATTGCGGGCTACGATCTGTTCTCGCTAGATGCAACCGCCGTGCCGCGCAACGAAGACGGCGCCGCGACCACGCTGCGGCAGGTGTCATCGATCGGAAGGGTACAACGGCTGCCGGCGCTCGAACGCGGGCAAGAGCCGTCGGAGACCGGCGACTTCGCGCGGGTCGGGGTGCTATATCCGAGCGAGACGCAGCGGCTGGTCAACCCCGTCCTTGATCGCAGATTCGGCAAACGCAGGACCACCTGGTACTCGCCCGCCGAATCTTTCCTGATCTGGCCGACACGTCCGCTTCGCCGTTCGGTGCTGACCATGCCCGAGGAAAACGACGTCGCGGCGCTGTTCCAGCGCCAGCGCCCTTGTAAAATCCTCGTCGAGTGGTTGGAGGCTCCCGCGGGCATGCCGAGCGCTTTCGGATTTGCATCGGAGGACCCGGGCCAGCTTCCGACGACACTCGTGGACAACCTCTTGTCGGGACGCTACCTGGAGAACGCCAGCGAAAACGACCCCCTGACAGTCGATCAGGCCCGGCGTCTGCTGCGGGGTCTCGTGCTGGTCGGCGATCTCGGCGGCAGCGACGCCATCGCGGATGAGACGCCCAACAAGTTCGCCAATCTTGCGCTCAGACTGACGCCACTGGACAAGAGCGGGAAGCCGCTCAGGGACGCGGACAAGACGATCTCGGCACACATCAAGCTCTCGCTGGCTCCGTCGCTGCATCCGATCCTGGCCGATGTACTCGATGTGCTCCAGTACGACCTCAAGGACACGCCGTCATACCGCCGCTACGAACCGGTGCTGGAATCCGCACCGCAACTCAATGCGGAGACACTCGCCGCATACCTCGACGAAACCGCCGCGGACCGCGATCCCGCCGGATGGGGAATCCTGCGCACGCTAGGGCTTGCCGCCGCACTTCGCCTTTACGACGTGGAGCGCGGCCATTTCCTGACATCGGATGAGGCTCTCCCTTTGTTGAGAGAGGCACTGAACCTTGTGCTGCCGCGTTATGCGAGCGCGCCAGATGCAAGCGGCGCTCCTTTCGTCGATGTCATGTTTACCACAGACGGACTTTCCGAACTGGTGTCGCATCACGGCGCCGCACCCGCGCCCAGCCAAACTGATGCCGCCAACGTGCTGCGCGCCGAAAAGGCGCTCGCCCTGGTGCAGATCGAGCTTCGGCCGATCGTACAGCCGTTGCAGAAGCTCGGGGCGGAACTGCCCGCGCCTCTGAGGCAGCGCCGCATCCGCTACGCCATTCTCAAGCTCAATGCAGCGGCAAAGGTCGTGACCCTGCGCACCGCAACGACGGGAGAGCGGATCGCGATTGAGATCGAGCCGCTGGTACCGACCGACGGATCCAGTCAGCGACGCGTCCTGATGGTACAGGGCTGGGGCGACAAGAAGGAATTTCCGATCGGCGGCGAGCCCGTCAGCAATGCAATGATGTTGAAAACTGAGGGCAAGATTCCCGACGCCGAACTCGCTTATGTCCGCCTAGTTGCCCTCGACGAAACCGCCGACCTGAGCGACTCCTTCTTGGAGGCGCTTAAGCTGTCGAAAGATGCGAGGATCGAGCCCGCGAATGAAGCGGCAATCGAACAGGACGGTCCGTGGGGCCGATTCGCCAGTCTTCCTGACGCCTGGCTCGCAGCGCTGCTGTTCGGCGACGGCATTGAAACCCCGGTGGGTCTCGCAGCGATGGCCGACAGGTCCGCGCCGATCAACACGATAGCTACGCTGGCGCGGATTCTTGGCCGTTTCCCCAACAAGACCGATTCGATGAAGATTCCGGACACCGCACTCAAGCGTCTGGAGCTCGCGGCCCGGATCGGACCATGGACGCGACGCTTCATGGAGCAGGGGCCGGCTCGCCCTGTGAGCGGCCGGGCAGGCCTTGCCCTCGCGATGCTGACGCGGCCCAATCCTTGGCGGCTTGCTCCGGACCATGACGGTCGGCTCTCGATTACGTTGCTGGAGACTGATCGCTGGGGCAAGGCGCGCAAATACGCGGTGCGACCGTTCGGTCGCTACGAGAATCTCGCGCACGCGGTTGAGACGCAGCAACAGGCCGCTGCGGCCAAAACGGGCAAGCCCGCCAAGACCGCTATCGCCGTGCAGACCTTCGAGGCATCGCTGCCAGGGCAAATGACGAAACCGCAAATCGCCAATGCGCTGCGGCAGTATTTCGCCGACGCCGTCGTCGAGCGCACCGAGCCGCTGGCGGCGCCTGTCATCCTGGCGACGCGTCGAAACGATAAGGCTGACGCACACGGGGTGATCCGGCCCGGCAAGTCCGTTCAGATCATTGTGTCACGCCACCCAGAAGAGATCCTGTCGGATGCCAATATCCGCGTCGATGCCGGGCTTTCGCTGCGTCATGTCGCCGTCGGCTTCTGGCGCGAATTTTCGGCGCCGCAATGGGCCGACCATGTGGCTGCGGCGGCGTCGCGTCCGATCGATGTCGACCTGCTCGAGGCATTCGGGCCGTTCAGGCAGAACCGGCACGATTATCAGCGTTTACCCTTGCCCCAGGGCCTCTCGATTATCAAGGAGGCCATGCGCGAGCAGTTCAGCCGCATTTCCGTTGACGATGTCGACATTGAGCTGCTCCGGGCAATGTATCAGCGCCATCCCAATCTGTGGCGGGGGGCCTATGTGCTCAACATGGCGGCGATGCCTTATGGCTTCCGGCTTCATGCCACGGCGCACGTCGCCGCGGGTGTCGTTGTGTCGCCATCGAGCGTCGCCACAGTCGATGAGTCCGGATATCAACTGGTCCTGCCATGGAAGCGGGACAATGGCGAAACCGGCCCGTGGCAAGACAGGAACGTGGCGCCGGCGCCTTCCTGGTCGATCCTGCGACCCGACGATGAGAATCAACCGGTCAAGGTCGTGGTCGAGTGGCCGCTGGTCCGCATTGTCGATGGATTGTTCGAGGAAGCCCGTAACATCTGGCTCGGTAATGAGGACGCGCCAAATCTTTACCGATTGCCCGATCCCGCGGTCAGCTACCGGATATCGATCGTGACCGACGATGGCCAGGTGCGCGTCGGCGAGGTCGAGATTGGAGCTGTGACCAACGATCCCGACGACAAATCGAAGCCGCGCCAAGCACTCTATCTCACGCAATTGATCGGTGCCCGTTTTGTCAATCCCGAGCTCGAGCGGGCTCTGACGCTGCGACCGGACGCGCCAGTCCCGCCAACGGCCTACACGCACTACGCGGCGAGGTTGAACCTCCCGGTCAAGGGAGAACCGACGAACGCAAAGGGCGAGATCACGAAGCCGGTATGGGAGAATTTTGCTCCTGCTGCCCTTCAACCAATGCTGACACCGGCCGACCTACACTTGCTGCCGGCGGACACCGCTCAGTGGGGCGTGATCGCTCCGGAGCCTAACGTGAATGGCGCAGCTGGCACGCTGGTATTGACGGTGACGCCGCCCCAAGGCGTGGCCGATCCCGTTCCACCGCCTCCCGCGCCGCCGCCGGCACCGGAATGGACGGCCTTCCGCAATCATATCCAGGCCTTCGTCGATGCGATGCACGATTATGTAAACGGATCCGGCTCGGAACGCTTCAAGCAGATCGCAAAGGAATTAGCCGACGCGGTCCGACCCTACGCGGTAGACAGGGTCGCCAACTGGCCGGGACCGAAGAGCGGAACATTCGCCCTGCCCAAGACACTCAACGTGCGCTGGATCGCCGGGCTTCCGGCGGAAGATTTCACCGGCATTTCGGTCGCCGCGCCTGTAAGCTGGTTTTGGCTTCCCAATCCGGACGCCGGGGCGACCGGCGGGGCCGCGCGTACGGCGATCAACACGGTGCTGGACACGGCCATCGCGGCGGCGGCCGGCAATACAGGCCGCGTCGACGCGCTGAAGGTGTTGAAAGCCGCGGTGCTCGAAGCGATGCGCGCTCGCACCATTTCGCGACGACGGTCGGTTGACGAAGGTCCGAAGCATAATCTGCTGCCGATCCGAAGCGATGAGGTACCCGCTGGGATCAATCTTGGTGAGCTTCGCAAGCTTCCATCGAACAGCCCGGTCGATTTTCTTGCCATGATCCATTTGAAGGCGGATGCAGGCCGCACCGTCGACCAGATTAAAGCTGTGTTCACCGCGCTGGAAAACATACCCAACGCGGCCGACACGCTTGCCGGCCTGGCGGCCATGATGACGCAACCTAGTGCCGCGGCTGACATCGCCATGCGATGGTCGTGCGGCGCGGCCGCCGAGCCCGAGCTCAACAAGCTCCAGCCCGCCTCCGGCCCCGAGATCACGACCATGATCCTGGTGAAGCCCGCCACCAGATCGGAGACCGCGGCACTCGGCAAGGCTCATCAAGATCTGCCGCCGCTGGCCGACAGCCTAACCCGAACGATGGTGTTCGGACCTCGCCGTCATCTGGTGATCCAGGCGTTCCACGGGCTCGCGGAGCCGCAAGACGATATCGTGCAGAGGGGACGCTAGCAATGACCGAGACGACCGAGCTGCGCAATATCAATCTGATCGGTCCAAAGCTCGCCCTCGAGAGGGATACCCCGCTCGATTCCACGCATTTTTGCTGGAACGCCGATCTAGCGGTGTCGTATCTCGGAAAGGATCGCCCGGATATCTCCATCGTCAACTCGACGCTCGGCCTGCGCGTCGTGCTCCAGGCCCCGGAGTCGGATACCAAGACGACGCCGATCAAGGTAGATATCAAGGCTGACGCGGACAAACACATTGACGCCGTCCGGGCGACCGTCGGCTTGCGGGTGCCCTATCTTCTGGCCGCAAACGTTCATGCCCGGCAGTCCTCGCTCGGATTCGGGGGCGCGAGCGATCGCTATGTGGTGCGCGCGGCGAAACCCGACGGGGATTTCGACACCGGGAAAGACACCAGAGGATTCTCGACCGTGCTGGTGGCGCCGCTCGATCCCTGGCCGACGCCACAGACCTCGGTCGAGATCGAAGTGCCCCGGTTTGCCCTCGCCGCAAACAGGCTCCGCGTCCTCGTCAGCGCCAAGGGCGGAACGCAGGCTAAACCCCTTGGCTTTCTGCGTCTGGTCAAGATGTCGGATAAGACAGTAGCGGCATTCGTCGGAACCGTAGCGGGCGTCACCGATCTCAACAAGCTTCCTCGAATCGAACTCCCCGTCGTCAAGAACAAGGGCGTCGATCCCGCGGGCGGTCCATTTGTTGCGCTCGATCTGACGCCCGACGGCGTCGAGTTTCGCGGTACGGTGATAAATCCGCTTTGGGCATTTGGCGACTCGGCCGGACCCGAGCGCATCAACGTGGTGCTCCGACTCGTTCATATCGCCGACCCGCTGCGGCCGCAAAAGAAGCCGGTCTGGACGCTCGAATTGGTCAGGGAGGAAGACGACGACGCATCAGCCCGCCCTGACCAGATTGGTAATCGTATACGTCAGGCGCTCCGGATCGTGCGGTCGAAATTTCAATCGAGCGCCTCGAACCCGCTGTTTCTCGACATCAACACCGTTGCTGACGATCTGGCGGTCCGCTGGCCACTGGAACTGAAGAACGAGTCGGTCAGGCTCCCCGGGAAAGCCGCCGACGACTGGGTCTTCTGGGTTGACCGCAGCGCGCTCCGCGGCAGCCTGACCGGATCGCCGGTTCGCGACGCCGAGCTCTCGACCGAGGTCACCATCGTACCAAACCGAATTGAGCTGAGCGGTGCGAAAGACGGCGTGCGATTGGCTCTCGATGCCGACCGTCGCGACGTTTCGCTGCAGGATGGTGATCCGGGCAAAATCGCAGGGCCGACGGTCACTCTGACTTCAGGTAAGATCATCAACGCCTCGATCGCCGCGGCGGACGATGTCACTTGGTTTCTCGACCAGGGCCTCCTCGCTCGTAGCCTGGTCGACCGCTACAGCAAGGCAGGCGTAAATCCTGATGGCGCGATCAGGACTTATGCCTTTCTCCCGGTGGCGGATGGATGGCTTCAGCTTCCGCTCAAGCTGCCCGGCACCGATATCCAATCTGACGCCGCAGCCAGCATTTCCGACGCGGTCGGCTTCGTAGGATCGGTAGAATTCGTTCTGGATGACGAAACAGTCCGAGCCGGACCGGTCGGACGTCGAATGGCGATTACCGCCGCCGACTATGTCCGTGTTGCGGCGAATTTCAAGCAAGGTGAGATCGAGAACGTCAGTGTTGAACTGATCGGCGCGGAGGGCACGGCCGATGGCGTGTTGTGGCTGGCGGCCGGCAGCCCCTCGACAGAGAATATTTTACCGGGCTTCGACGCGGGGCCCGCTGCGCTGGATAGCCCACCACTCGCCTTCAGGCGCAGGACCGCTGCCACAACAGGACTGCTGCCACTTCGTTCCAAGACTTTCACGCCCGGGCACGAATTGAAACTGACGCTGCCGAAGGCGGGCGGCCAGGATACCGCCTATGTGTGGCAGCGCTACGTTGCCATGCCGCTGGTCACGGCGATCGGCATGACGCGGACTTCCGAAAGCTCCGGCGCCCCCTCCGCGACTCGCGGGCTGGTGTGCCGCGAGCTTGATCTTTCCAAATACGACATCATCCTGGAATATGACAGCGCACAGGGAATTCCAACACTCGCTCTATCGCAGGACATACTTGACGAGCTGCCATTGGCCGGCAACGGCCTTGTTGCGCAGGTGCCGCTTGTACCGGTGACGCTGCCGGGCATCGAATTGCAACCTGCGGCAATAAAGTTTCCAGATTTGCAGACACGGCTGCGCTTCGACCTGCCGGTGCTCGACGAATTGTTCGCCAATACGCGCCTGCCTGACAAGGCACCCGTACCGTCGGGTGACGTCCCAGTGCCGTTGCCGCCCCCGGACGCGCCGACGTCACTTGATTTCGATCGGCTGTTGCTCGCCTGGCAGAAGGCGGTGGACCGTCTAGACCTCTCTCGCGTTCAGATTGCGAGTGCCTTCAAGTTTTCCGCGCAAAAACTTAATCATATGCCGATCACGACGCTGGTCGAAGGAATCACATGGTCACCGAACTTCAGCCTCGATCGGCTCAGCCAGATATCCGGAAAGGACTATGGGTTCGGCACCTACACGCTGGATGGTAAGAGTTTCTCGGGCCGGACCGCCCTCGAGGGATTAACCAAGACATTCGAGCCAGGCGACATCCAGGATGTCGCACGCGGGACCGGAGATCAGGTCAGGGTCATTGGATGGGCCGCTGCTCTGCGAGAGCAGAAATTCGGCAGCGTTTTGCTGTGGCGCGATACGCGTGCCGCGTTGATGGCGCGCATGCCGACGACACAGGGATTCGGCGGCGATCCACAAGGGATCGTGTTTCGTGAAGCCGGCGTCATCGATATCGAGAACGCGAAAACGCTGCGGTTTTGCTATGCGACGATTTTCAAGCCGGTCGAGATTGAAGACGCAGATGCAGCCAGGAAAGTCGGTCTCTGGTTTCGTGACCTTCCGCTCGAAGCCAAGAATAACGGAATGGGGCTGGCACTCGATCCGGAAGGGCCCGAACTCAGCATCGGTCCGCGCCAGGCGGCCTTTGACAGGTTGCAATTGCCGCGGGCAATTTACGAATGGCGATTCTGCAACGACGCCGTAAGTCCCGCGCCGCCAACACCCCCAAGCGCGTATGAGATTGACATCGGCCTGTTGCGGCTGCGGCCGCTTCGGCTGTTGGACCTTCACATCAACAAGCCAGCCGACAACTGGCAAATCGACTTAGCGAAGATTCTCTTTACGGTCTCGCTGAAAGCGACGGGGGCAAGCACGAAGGAAAACGGTCCGTTCGAGCCAGACTTCGCTTACGCGACGGGCAATCTTGTCGCTGTTTCGCTGACTGCCGCTCAGGCGAAACTCGGGTTTGGCAAAGCCAAATGGGAGGATGTTCAGGTCGCAACGACAGAGCCTGCGGAGCACGTTCCGGCCGTCACCAGCGGCGGCCTCGCCAGCGTGTTTTTCCGGAAGGCCGATATACCCGTGAAGTTTGGAAGCGATACGGAAGCCACTGGCACGACGACCGCCGTTCTTGGCCTGACGATAGAGTCGCTGGCCGGCAATGACGGCATCCCGGGTTTCACCGAGGCGACGCTCGATACCGTGTTGCTCGGCCGAAGCCTTAAACTGAAGGCTGGCGTTGTGACGTCCGCCAGCGGTAAGATGACCGTCACGTTCAAGGCACAGCCGACCGTCGACATTGCCGTTTTCAGCGGCTTGTTGCTGAACAAGATCACGGTGGAGATAACCGACGCCAGGCAATGGACCATGGTTCTAGACGGCGTTTTGAGAATCGTGGCAACCGACCCGCAGCAGCTAAATTCGGAGCCGCCTGTCAGCACGGAGGTGATTTCATACACGCTCGGCGGCTCGTTGGATTGGCTTAATCAGCCAATTGCAGCGGGCAGTTTCAAGACCGCGGCCGACCATCAGCGCGGCGTCGTCAGCCTTCGTGCCGACGGGAAGGGATTGAAGTTGCAGCCGATCGCCGGGCTGTCGGCAGAGAATCCAACGCTCCGCGCCATCCTCGTGGTTGCCATTGGCGACGAGGTGCCGAAAGAAGGGCCATACGCCTTCCGATCCGCGTCCGGCTTCGGTGAATTCAACCTGACCTCGGAGCCGGGCCCGACGACCCGGTTCGACCATATGGTCATTGGCAAGCGACCCGTTTGGTCGTCGGAGATAAGTGTAGATCTCGCGCTGAAGCAGCGTCGCAACCGGATTCGATGGCCGGTCGGAAGTCTGCCAGATAGCCTCAACACGCTGGATGGGAAGAGCGTGCCGCTGACAAATCTGGGTGCCCGGGTCACCGGTGCGGCCCTGCGCGGAAAGCTTACCTCGCTCGATGCCGCTACTTCGCTCGCGCACACGTTCACAATGACGGTTACCGGGCAACCGATAAAGACCAGCGCGCTTGGGGTGACGGACAAGCCCCGACGCGTCGCCTTCGCCCAACCATGGTCGTTCCACGCGCTGACCGAGCACATGCTGAAGAAGGAAGGCAACGACAGGAAACTGACATGGACATCACTCGATCACGTGAGCGCCGTCGATGGGCGGGCACTGGTCGCGGCGGCGAAATCGGCCGCCAAGCTGCCGCAACCGGTCAAGACCGGTATTTTCGCGTTCGCCGCGCGATACAAGGTCATCGACACCAGTGAAAACGACTCGATCGTGGTCAAAGCGGGGCTCGTCTTGCGAGCCTTCGCTCAGGCCGGATTCGCTGTCGAGGCGCTCGCTCAGGAGATCGCCAAGGTAACGGACGTCGGTGAAGGCATTGTGGTCTGCGGCGCCGGGCCGTCGGTTATCAAAACCGCAGAAGAATTGGAGGGACCGTTCTGGCCTGATCCGTCGAGCCCGCGTTACATCACCAAGGATTCCCAAGGCATTTTCCTCGCGCTTCCCTGGCTGGGTGCCGTGGACGATTCGTTCACGCTTCACGATGTGCTGAAGGAATTCGATCAGGTGCCGGCGAGCGGCACGGCCGAATGGGACGCGCCCGACGTCGACTGGGCGGCCGGATCGCCAACGCCGCTCGGCCGCAAGGCCGTTCCGGCTCAAGCAGTCGGCAACAGTAGCAGCGAGATCGCCGCGCTGCTGAAGCGCGTCGCGCAGAATGTTATCGAACCGGATGCGAACCGGGCACTTGCCGCCGCTGAGCAATTGTTTCTGCGCCGGTTCAGCGGCGGCACCACGCTGAAGGAGCGGCCGATTTGGTTACGCAGTCTGCTCGCGTTGCGCACGCTCTGGAATATCACCTTGAAGGACAACGAGGCGCTCGGCGACCGCGTCATGGTGGTGGTGCCCTCGGGGAAGCCCGATGGCAAGATCGCCCGAGTCAGGCTCCTGCCGGACATCGTCGGTACCGACCAGAAACCCTCTTTTCTGCTGGCTCTCCACGGTCAGCTGGTGGCGATTGACCGACACATCACCCAATTCGAGACAATACCATCCGGCGAATCGATCATCGCAGAGCCGTCGGGGGGTACGCAGGTCGCCCTGAGCCGGATGCGACAGGTGGCACGCGCCGACCGGCTGGTGGACGACGCCGTCGCCATCGTCGTCGTAGCCGAGGGCCAGAAACCCGAGAGCAGCTCGAAGGAATTGTGGATCGATATCGAGGTCCCGCGTGATCTCGACGACTCCGCGCTGGATTTGCCGATCAAGACCGATCCTTCGGATCGCCTTTATGCCTCTCCGGCGCTGGGTTGGCCCACGGCGCAAGGCACGCGCGCTGCCGCTTCGGGTGCGCTGGGCATGGGTGGGGATTGGCCGTTCCAGGATATCGGCCCCAGCCCCGATGCACAGCCGCAAAATCCCGACGACGTCAAGGAGTATGGTTCGGGCCTGTCGGGATGCGCCACAAGCATTTCCCTGCCGGCACGCGCCGACCGGCTCGCCAGTCTCGCAGCAGAGATCGATACGGTCTCGCCACCGTTTTATACGCTTGGCCGCAAGATAATCTTTGACCGGCCTGCCTCGGCCGATTTGCCTCTGGTGTCCCCGCCCGCGCGCTATTTGACGTCTTCCGAGGCGCGTGCGGTGGTGCCGGTGGCGCTCGAGCTGCACACCGTGCTGTCGCGTGTCGTTAAGGGCAAAGCGGCTCCGATCATACCACCGCATTTGGAGCGCATCACATTCGGGTTGCGGCCCGGCGCCATCCAGGCGGAATTCGACATGCTGATGTTTACCGATGGCTTGAATACCGAGAACGTCAGGCCGGAAGACCGGCGACAGGAAGACATGAGCGCGGATGTGGCGCGGTACGGGCGTCCCGGGCACGGGGGACCGCGGCTGATGCGCCAGTTGCGACCGCCGAGAGGACCGGCCTTGCCGCGGGTGCCGTCGGCGTTCGTCAAGAGCCACGGCCGGCGTACATTCGTCGAAGTCGATGACCTCGAAGTCGACGGACGGTTCCCCGCACCCTTCCGTCTGTTCGAAGGCGTCGCCAGCGTGCTGCGCAGGAGCGCGAAGAGCTATCGAATTCGCGTGCTGGACATGCCGCTCACACCTGACTGGAATCGACCGGTTTTGGCCGATTGGAAGCAGGGCAATATGACGCTCGACCTCACGTCGCCGAGTTATCCCCCAGGCAAGGAGGGTGAGCTTGCGCAGGCTCTCGCCGCATTGGGTTTATTGCGCGAGGGGCTTACGGGGCTGGACGCAGCGCTGTCGATCGATCGATTCATCGTGCCCTTCAACAAGGCTCTTTGGTCGAAAAGTCCGAAGGGCGGCGGCATAAGGCTGACGTTGCACGCCGGAGATATCACCGGTGCACGGTCGCGTCTGGACGCCGTCGATGGCGACTCTGAAGTGGTTCTTCAGTTGCGATGCGGGCTGGAGAACGAATCGATCGGATCTCCCGACGAAAATAAAATCTTCGATCTGGCGACGCAGCCCGGGAATTCGACGAAAAAAAGCCTCGAACCCGAGACGCGGCGTCAGATTGCGCTCCGGCTTCCGGTTCGCCCGACGGCGCGGCCCAGCCTGCACATCGATATGTCGACGCTGGTGTTCGCCGATCCATCATATGACCGCGAGCTCTCCGGACCCGGCCCGTCCGATCCGCAGCGCGACAACGCCGGTGTGTTCTGGAAGCTCGCGCTTGATCGTTTCGAATACGGCGCTGACACGCCATTGTATTTCGCGTTTGGCGCGATCGAACCCTCCACCGGGGGCTTCAAAGCAAGCTCGAGGTCTGACGGTTCGGTGCAGCTTCAGCGCAAGCCGTTCAAGAACGATAAATTCGAGGCTCCGGTCGAGGCGCTCTCCATCGCGGGTGTAACGCCAGAGGACCAAAACGCCCTTATCCCAACCTATTCGATAAAGGAGATCAACGCCTACGGAATCTCTTTTGACCAGTTGCGCCGCAGCGGCCAGCCGGTCTCGTTCGCCGATGGCGATGAGATTATCGTATCGGTTTCGTTTGAGCGGGAGGAGCCGGACCCGAACAATACCGCCGTCCTCAAGCTCGTGACGCGCACGTTGTCCTGCAGGGCCAAGGTTGTGCCACGCCCGATCATCGCGCCGCCGCCGGCGGTCTACAGCCTGGTCGTTCCGGGTAAGGCCAACACTGCGCGCGTGATGTTGCATGCCACCGCGCCACTGCCGCAGCGCGTCGAATTTCTGGCTCTCCTCGATGATCTCGCCATTGGTCATATTCGCCGCCAGGCGATGTTCGTCTGGCCGACGAGCAACCTGCCAGCACTGGCGCCGGATTCCGCGACGTTAGTGAAAATTGATCGCGCGGGAGGCGGCCAATTACCGGAACGTGAATCGGACATACCGTGCAGGGAGCCTTTGCCGATCTGAAGGACGGTGCAAGCCGCGGCCCGTCGACCCGAGACAGCGGCATACTCGGCCGTGCCGATCTTGATGACGATGGACCAATCCGCATCGAACGCCTAGCGTCAGCTCACTTGGTCGCCGGCATGTGGAGCTGCTTGGCCACGCCGGCCCGCCCCGTGTGATCATGCCGTGCTCGTCAATGTACATCATCGGGCGAGGACGCTACGCGGTCGCTGCAAAGTTGATATGGGTTTTGTGATCGTCGAGTGTCGCGTCGTCGTATGAATGTTTTGCTCCGACGTCGAAATTCCACTTGTTGCGATCGGCCTCTCCAACGACAGTGGCATCGAAAATATTTCATCGATGCCGAGCTGAGTGACCTTGGCATTTCGGTGCTTTGATTGGATTGGAATGGCAGGCGATCATGCGCAATTTGCTTGCTGTCTTAATGATTCTGACCATCTGGTCGGCCCCGGCCGCGGCTTTGTGGGACGGCGGCCATATGCGCATCGCGGCCATGGCCTGGGAGCAAACCACGCCGGGAGCCAGAGCAGAGGCAAGCCGGCTGATCAAGCTCAATCCCGACTATGGCACATGGCTCGCTGCGGAGCCCAAAAAGCCGGATGGTACACGCGAGGACGTCGACCGCTAAACCTTCATCCGCGCATCGGTGTGGGCCGACGACATCAAACCCTACAAGGCCTATCGCGACGCCAGCAACGCCGGGGTAAATACTCTCTTCTTTAGTCTAGATGAATCCACCGCGGGCAGAGTCGTTCTGCCCCCGCCAGCCCACGCGGTGGAGTTGGATATAACGGTCAGCTCGAGGGTACCGCGCGATGCATGCCGAGTCGGGGAATCCCGAGTCGTCCAATAGTCGCAGCGCCGTGTCCATTACCCGGATCCATACATCAGTCCCGGGTCGGGCCAGGCTGAAAATCGGCGGATTGCAAGGCTCAGTTTCAGTCAAGACTCTGCTGGAGCGGGGAGGCCACGCGGCGCCTGGCGTGTCCAGCATCACCGCCAGCGATCTGACCGGAAATGTCGTCGTCCAATTTGACGCAACGTCAGGCCTTGATTCCATCATCGACTATCTCGCAGCTTTATTGCGAGGTGAGATCATTACACCGGGCGAGATGCCCGATGCCGGGCCGGAGTGGCATACGCTTTCGCCAAAACAATCGTGTTTCAAGCTGGAGGCTTCGGCAGACGCCGGCCTGCCAGGAGATGAAGCTCGGCGGCGGTTGGCAAGCACCGGCCCCAACATCCTCGAAAACATTCAGCCACGGTCGCGCGCGAGCATTCTTGCGGACCAATTTCAAAGCTTGCCGGTCGCGATGCTTCTTGGTGCCGCATCGGTCTCCATTCTCACCGGCGGCGCATTCGAAGCCGCCGTGATTCTCGCAGTTGTCGGCTTGAATGCCGTCATCGGCTACCAAACCGAAAGCCGTGCGGAACGGACGATCCAAAGTTTGGGAGCGAAGGGGCCCCAAACCGCCCAGATTATGCGCGAAGGCGTCATTGCCACTGTCCCAGTTCAGCAGATCGTTCCCGGGGACGTTCTTACGGTGCAACGGGGAGACGTTGTTCCGGCCGATGCGCGTCTGCTGAATGAGGAGGCTTTAACAATTAGTGAAGCCCTGCTGACGGGCGAAAGCCCACCCATTCAGAAGACTGTGGGTGCTATCGAACGGGTGAACGTGCCTCTTGGGTCCCGTTCAAACATGATCTATCGCGGAACTATCGTGACTGGAGGCGGCGGGCGCGCGATCGTGGTGGCAACAGGTTCGCTCACGCAAGCGGGACGAATACAGCGGCTGGTCGGCGCAACTTTCGCCCCTGAAACGCCGCTCCAAAGGGAGCTCAAGAACCTCGGACAGCGGCTCGGCTGGCTGACATTGGGCACTTGCGCAGTCCTTTTCTCTTTAGGCTGGCTGCGCGGCATCGGTCTCCTCCAGATGGCCCGCTCGGCGATGTCTGTTGCCGTCGCAGCAGTCCCTGAAGGTCTGCCGATGGTGGCGACGACCACCTTTGCTCTTGGCATCGAGAAACTGCGTCGTGAAGGTGTTCTGATCCGCAAGCTGGATGCTGTCGAGACGCTTGCGGCAGCGCGGGTCGTTTGCTTCGACAAGACGGGAACGCTGACCCTCGGCCACATCGATGTCGATACGATCAGGATTGGCGAACGCAGCAGAGCCGCCGCAATTGGCTTGATCGGTCTCGGCGCCTATAGGGCAACGCAGGGCAATGTATTCGGTCCTGCCACCGAAAATTTCTGGAATGCCTTCGGCGCCCTTCGAATTCTCAACAATCCATACATTGCGCTTGTGTTCGGCGGCCTAGGATTGGTGCAATTGGCGAGAGGCAGATGGGCTGGATCGGCATCATCCCTCCTCTTCTACGCACTCGTTGTCAGGCAGATTTCCGGCCTCAATGTTCGAACCAGACCGGGACTTGTATTGCATGCCTTTGGGAGAGATAGAGGCCAAAGGAGCATCTAGAGCACGTCCTGTTTAATCCGGGTCATATCCTGCGGCCTTGAAGTAGTTGGCGCATTCGGCTGGGGTAAAGAGGTCGAGAAGCGCGCCGACTGTGTCCCACAGTGCGGCGATTGTCCTTTCGGCCTTTGCCCGCAGTAGTGCCTTGAGCTTGGCGAAGGCGTTTTCGATGGGATTGAAGTCGGGACTGTAGGGCGGCAGGTAGAGCAGGCTCGCGCCTGCAGCCTCGATCGCGTTGCGAATGCCGGCGGCCTTGTGCGCCGGTAGGTTGTCCATCACGACGACATCGCCCCGCGTGAGCGTCGGGACCAGCACCTGTTCGACATAAGCGAGGAAGACGTTGCCGTTCATGGCGCCGTCATAGACGAAGGGGGCGGTCATGCCTGTCAGCCGCAGCGCTCCGGTGAAGGTCGTGGTCTTCCAGTGGCCGTGCGGCACGCCGGCCCGGCAGCGCTCGCCGCGCGGCGCCCTTCCGCGCAAGCGGGCCATCTTGGTCGACAAGCCGGTCTCGTCGATGAACACGAGCTTCGCCGGATCGAAATCGCGCTGGCCGTCGAACCAGTCCCGGCGCCGCTTCAGGACGTCGGGGCGATCCTGCTCCAGTGCGTGCGCGGACTTTTTTTGAATGTCCAGCCGTGGCCGCGAAGCCAGGCGCTCAAGGCGCTGCGGCTGATCCGCACCAACTGCTCGGCGACGAGCCGCTCCACCATCTCGTTCAGCGTGATGTCCTTGCGCTCCTCGATCAGCCCGAAGATGAAGGCTTCATGCGCATCGAGGCTGGAGGCGCGGCGGCGGCCCTGTGTCAATACCGGGTGAAATTTCCCCAAAAGTGCCGAAGTAAAATTCCCCAATTATGCCGTCTCGGACGGCATTGAGAATTGGGTATTTTTCGGTGGCCGACCGCGCGGCCGTGATGGTGGCGCGAAGGACGGGGGAGTAATCAGGGCTTTCGAACGGACGTGTTCAGGCATCAATTCGGCATGCTGTCGCAGCCTGTAGCTTGATCCTTCGATCTGAACGACGACGGCATGATGCAAAAGCCTGTCGAGAAGCGCGGTAGCGACCACGGCGTCTCCAAAAACATCGCCCCACTCTGCAAAGCCGCGATTGGACGTCAAGATCATTGCCCCTTTCTCGTAGCGGGCGTTGACGAGCTGGAAGAACAGATTGCCGCCGCCGGCGATGACCGGGAGATAACCGATCTCGTCGACGATCAGCAGACTTGGCCTACAGAAGAAGCGGATGCGTTCTTGCAGCCGTCCCTCGCGCTCGGCCCTGGACAGCGCTGCAATGAGATCGGCCAAGGTGCAGAAGTAGACGCTCTTGCCCGCTTTGACAGCTTCGACGCCGAGCGCGATAGCCAGATGGCTTTTGCCAGTTCCTGGCGGCCCGAGGAAATGGGCGGCCTCGTGCCTTTCGACGAAACCCAGTTGCGCGAGCGTGAAGATCCGATCGCGATCGAGGGAGGGCTGGAAAGAGAAATCGAAGCCGGCGAGCGTTTTGATGGTTGCCAGCCGAGCCATCCTCAACGCCGTTTTTATGCGGCTGTTCTCGCGCAGGGTCAGCTCTTCGGAAAGGAGAATGTCGATCGCTTCGAGCGCCGACAGCTCGCCATGCTCCAGGCGGCGGACAATATGGTCGAGTGCTTCAAGGGCACGTGGCATCTTCAAGCCGACAAGGTCATGGCGAATGCGGTCGATCATCGACGGCACGGCATCGAGAGCGGCGCTCATGGGCGGTTCTCCTGGGCCATGGCTCTGGCAACGGCGTCGTAGAAGGCGAGCGGCCGCTGTGTGACCCGGTCTCCGGATCCATGAAGAATGATCTCGTCATTGTTGACGCGCGATCGCGATCGCGGCGGTGAGCGAAGGGTTCTGTGTCCTGGTTCGACGCGGCGCTGATGGCGACCTTCCAACACCGGATGCACAGCAATCAGCGCGCCGTCTTCGAAGATTCGAACCTCATTGGCCAAGGTGTGAACCTCGACGAGCCGCCTTCTGGTGGCGTCGGGCACGCTGTAGGCGTTTCCACCAACGCTCACCATGCCCTCTCGGGATATCCTGCGCTCAAGCCGCAGAACCGATCGGAACGGAGCCAGTGGCAAGGGACGCAGATGAAGGCGCTCTTCCGCGAAGGCCTCGACGACGACGCGCTGCGTTGTGGCGTGCACGCGCGGGTTGGCAACGACATCCAGCCATTGCCGCAGTTGGGTGTTAAGATCATCAAGGTTGCGAAACGAGCGCGCCAGGAAGAAGTCTTCACGAATATAGCGGAATGGTCGCTCGACCTTTCCCTTCGTCTTGGCCCGATATGGTTTGCAGGCCTTTGGATGAAAGCCGAAATGGCGGGCGAGATCGAGCAGAGCGCGGTTATAAACAATGCCGCCCGTTTCGCCTTCGCCGATGACGGCAGTCTTCATTCGGTCGTAAAGGATCTCGCGCGGAACGCCGCCGATCGCATCGAACGCCGCGGCGTGGCATCGCAGCACCGTCGGCAGATCCTGATGCATAGCAAAGCGCGCCCAGATGAGACGGCTATAGCCCAGCACCATAGAAAACAGCCAGACGATCCTGGGGGTTGCCGGCTCGTCGGTGAAGACGACATGGAATTGGGCGAAATCCACCTGGGCCTGTTCGCCGGGAGCTGTTTCGAACCGAACTTCAAAGCCGGGTTCTGAGGTCGGACGAACGTCTCTGAGAAAGTCCGTGACGGTAGTGTAGCCACCGGCGTACCCACGATCCTTCAGTTCTCGCAGGAGCCGCCGACCGCTAAGGCCGGGATAGGCAGCAACCCGTTCACGCAGATAGGCGGTGAATGGATCAATCACCGTCGCCCGCGGCTTCCTTGGTCCGTAGGCAGGGGCCTCAAGGCCACGCTTGATGTATTTGCGGATTGTCTTTCGATCGACACCGGTCTGCCTGGCGATCGCTGACACCGACAGCCCCTGCCGGTGCATATCCAAGATCATGACTATCTCCCCGAGTTTGATCACCGCCATTCCCCTCTCGACCATCGAGAGCAGTATCGGTGATGACGTGCCGCCGGTCCTCCGGGGCGCGCCCCGGAAGACCGGCGGCAACGCTAAACTGGGGAAGATTCAAACGGCACTTCTGGGGAGTATTGATCCGGTATCGACACCCTGCGGGCGTGGCCCCAGTTCACCGATCTTCGCCCGCGCAATCCAGCGGATCGCGCTGGACACTCCCACGCCGAACCGCGCCGCCGCTTGCCGCGCCGACATGCCCTCCTCCGAAGCCTTCAAGACCCGCGACCGAAGATCCCCGCTCAGTGCTTTTCCCATCATCCACCTCCATCGAAGTGGATGTTGAATCAGTACCGAACGCCGTCGTCACATCACAATCGATTCATCGATCACAGGACGTGCTCTAGCGTTTGTCTCAGCGGCTACGCCAAGATTTGGAGACCAGTTGCGCGGCTGCACTGGCAGAGGGAAGGGCGCTGGAAACCAACCTTCTCCAGTTGCCGCGCTTGCGATCGACATGTCCCTCGACAGCCGGCTGCAATCTTCGTCTGATGTCCACCGGCAGATAACTGACGCGTTCGGGCCGCGATCGAGACTCCGGGCTCATTTCGTAAGCGCTCATGCGTCCCGCCGACGTAGCCTGCCGAAAGCATAATATGGTGGTACGTTATTGTATTTGTTGGCTTTTCCCTGGGATGCGCGGCCGATGCTATTCGCCAGCTAAGTTATGGAACGTTCTGACGCACTATCTTTCGACGATTTAGACATCGACAAATTATAACAAAAATTAAAATAGTGACTGCATTGTGAAGCGGACGCAAAGAGTGCATTACTGTTCACTCATTGGTCCGGGGGATTTGTTCTGATCTAAGCTTGCACAATGGTCCGCGGCAGGCGCGGCGTTTCCGGAGTGAGCAAACGTGGCGTCATTCAGCGCGCTTAACTACGCAAATGTCGGCCCTGGCGGAACATTTCGACGTAGCGGAAACATTCAAACGCGATCCGCCGACATTGACGCCATTTTTGCGCAACTTAGCCGCGATCCCCGTAACAAGCTCGCGATTCATTTTCATGGCGGCTTGATCGATGAGGGTTCAGGGCTGGCAATCGCCCGCAAGCTTGCGCCTGTCTATGAGGCAGCTGGGAGCCACCCGGTGACCATCATCTGGGAAACCGGATTGGTGGAAACAATCACGCGCAATCTGACCAGAATTCACAAGACAAAGCTGTTCCAGAAGCTCGTCGCTTACGTCCTGCGTGAAGTGTCGAAACGGCTCGGCGGCGGGATCGGAGGCAAGGGTCCTGGCGAAGCGATGGCGATGTCGGAAATCGAAGTGGAGCTTGCACGCATCGACAAGTTCGACCGTTTCGATCCAGGAGCACGTGGGAATGCGCGCCTCATGACGGAGGCTGATGTCGAGGCGGAGAGGGGCGACATTGAGCTGAGCCTCGAGGAGACGCTCGAGGCTGACAACTTCCCGGAATTCATCGAAAGTGGTCAGGCCGAAACGGAGTTCCTGGCGCCGGATATCGGTCAGCAAGGCACCGGGCGGGCCAAAGGTTTGCTCGAGCTGGGGGTGTTCGTGAAACTGCTCGCGAAAGTGGCCTACGCCTCAATCATGCGGTTTGTGCGCGAACGCGATCACGGTCTCTATCCAACTGTGGTGGAAGAAGTCTTGCGTGAGCTTTACCTCGCTGATTTCGGCGCATGGGTCTGGTCCGGCATGAAAGATGTCGGTGCTGGAATGTGGGCCGCCAACCAGACTCCGATCAACGAAGACTCACATGTTGGGGCATATTTTCTCGACAAGCTTGCCGCGTACCAGGCGGCCCATTCAGAACTGACGGTCGACGTCGTCGGCCACAGCGCCGGCGCAATTGCCATCTGCCATATGTTCCGCGCGGCGGCGCAACGTCACGTCACAATATCGATTCGAAACGTCATATTCCTCGCACCCGCATGTACGACCGGGCTGTTTCTCCAGGAGATTGTTTCCCAGCCCGAGCGCTACGCGGCGTTCCGCATGTTCACCATGGCGGATGCGTTTGAAGTCAAGGATCAACTCGTGCCCGGCGTCTACACGCGCTCCCTGCTGTATTTCATTTCCGGGGTGCTGGAGGGGGAGGCCGACGCTCCGCTGGCAGGCCTTGCGCGGCATCTTACGGGACAACCGCCGTACGGCGCGGCTGACCTCGTGGAAATTGCAACGTGGCTAAGCGCTGAGGGAAGCAATCACAGAGTCCTTTCAGTTACGGACGACACCGTGGGGGGGCTCACGAGCACTTCAACCTCGCATGGGGATTTCGACGACGATGTTCCAACGTTGGAAAGCCTGAAGGCGATTATTGCGGCTTGATGATCGATGCCTAAGCGGCCAACTCACTACGCGCTAGTGATCGGGATCAACGACTATCCTGGCTACGGCTCCCGCCGAACGTTGCAGGGGGCCGTCAGGGACGCGACACGATTCAAGGACTGGCTATGTGACACAACTATTGGCGGCGGGCTCGATCCTGCCAACTGCGAGCTTATCGTCTCAAGCGACAATCCTGTTCGTCCAATCCACGAAGAAATAGACAACGCGCTGGAGCGGATCGTGACAGCGGCAGCAGCAGCAGGCGGCCCCGCCGAACGCTTGTACTTCTATTTTAGCGGTCACGGTCTGTCTATGGATACCCACAATGTAGCGCTTTGTCTTGCCAACTGGTCAGGCATGCGGCGGCACGCCGCGCTAAGCTCGCACCAATACCTAGAATACTTGAAGCAATGCTCCCCGTTTCGGGAGGTCATCGTCTTTCTTGACTGCTGCCGGATCCGGCAGGGCGGCGTGATCGGACGCGCGTCCGAACTCGGCTGTGCAGTACCGGTCGATGGCGCCGGCGCCAAACGCCACCTAATCGGCTACGCTACCGAGTTTGGAGACACGGCGTTTGAAGCACCCGACACGACAGATGACGAGGTGCGCGGACATTTCACTGAGGTCCTGCTTGCGGCGCTGTCAGGCGCGGCTGCGCGACCTGCCGGCGGTGTTACTGCTGCGGCCCTCCAAGAGTACTTGGAGAAAAATGTACAGCTAGTGGCAAAAGCAAGTAATCACAAACAAATTGCGCAGGTTCCGTCCGATTTGCCCGGCCACACGTTGTTCGGGTCGGCAAAGCCGATCGCCAATTGCACCATCCGATTTTCTGCAGCGCGCCAGGGCCAGATTCTGCTGGAGGATCCCGATCTCACGCCCGTGCATCAAGCGGATGTGACGACGGCTCCGTGGACGCTTGGGCTCCGGCCTGGGCTCTACTGCCTCACAGAAATCGGAACGGGGACTCAGTACAACTTTCGATTTCAGCCAGTGCCAGGTTTCAACGATGTCACCTTCTAAGCCACGCTCTGGCGCTCGCGTCTCGACGCGCCGCACGTCACGCTCCCGGCGGGTATCGCAACCGCAATCGTTTCCTCTGGTCGTGACGGTGCATGTGCAGGGCGACCTGAACACACCGTCCGGGCACAGCAAGATCATCCTCCTCGACGGATGGGACAATGTGAACGCCGAAGGGTACGGGGAAGTGAGGGCTAATGTCCCGGCCGGCCTCTATACCGCGCGGGTTCTCCGGGGCGGCGAAAGCTTTGAAAGGGTTATTCGCCACACTGGCGCGTCAGAAGAACTCTATGAAGAGCCTTTGCGTACCTCCGCGGTGCCAACGTTTGATACAAGTACGGCTCATGAATACTATTCGTACACGGCCGCTGAATTCAGCAAGAAGGCCACTGGCGCCGCCGACAAAATCTTCAATGCCGGGGCCAACGCATCTCGCTTGTTTATTTTCTTTAGAACCGAGAGCAGAGAGCGGAGTAATCTGAAGGATCCGTCTCAACAGATGACGCTCCATCGCAGCGACGGCAGTTTGGTTACCTCCTTTGGTGCGGGGGTAACTGCGAGGAACGTGAGCGACGGCTGGGTGGCATTCTCGGCGCGAGTTCAGCCCGGCTGCTATTTGCTCGCGCATCGAGGCAATATCGACCGTGTGATGCCGATCCACGTCTTCGGCCGGTGGGACAGCCAACTGTTCATTCCGTCCGGCGGGACCCCAAATCTTGCGGCGGCGAGTTTTTTCCTTGCGCCTAGAGGAAATGGCTTTGATCCGGAGAGCCGTCTTACCGCTGCCATGGATGCGGCACTTGCCGGACTTGAAGGCGGGCTGGACCTTCTGCCGCGCGACCTGCGCAGGGAGGCGCTCTCCGGAAAATTTCAGAACCCGATGCTCGGGTTGATCGGAGCTTATTCTCTGTTTGCGGACCCAAGCGGTGAGCAGCCACTGCGAAACGAAGTGCTGGGAAATCTCGAACGCCTGCTGCCAGACTCGTCGGATGTTACGGCACTTAAGATCTTGAGCGCGTCGAGATTCGGAACCGCCGCTCCCGACATGCCTGTCGAGATGCCGCCGATGTTCCGCATGGGATCCGAGGCGATATTGCGAGCCGCCGCATCGAAGGCAAGTGTGGTGCCGGCCGGAAGCCTGCTCGATCGGTTTGGGACGAAGCTCTTCGGCGATGCCGTGTGGACGCAATGGGACGCCAGTGGCGACCCTTTCTTGGCTGGGGAAACGCACTGGACATTTTCCGGCTCGGATCAACGGACCGGGGCGAGCGAACAGCCTGGAGCCGAAGCGGTGAACGTGGCGGGGCAAGAAGCCAGTTTGCCCGACTGGCTGCTCAATCTGATCGAGGACGAAACGGAACGGAATAGCCGTCGTCAACGAGAATTCAATGCAGCCAAGCTCGCAGCTGAAATCGGAATTCCAGAGCGCACGGTGCGCCAGGCGGTTGAGCAGGTGGAGCAATCCCGCCGAAACATATCAACCACAAACCGTTCGCGTCGCGCGGTTCAGGCGGGTCGAGCGATCTCTGGACGAGGAGAGGGAGCATTCATGGAACCGGCACAACGGTATCTTGAGCTGCTCCGTCGCAAGGTTGCGACAATCAAGGGTACGGAGGGCCCCAACTTTGAAAGTGCCCCGCCGCACGAGGCCCAACCTGAGACGGGCGGGCTGGAGTCCGGACACCCTGAGGTTGCCAGTCTCGAGGCGGTCATACTTTGGCATCGCCCGGTGCTATGGATTCGGCGCGACGAAGTCGAACGCAATTTCACCTTCACCGATCCAAACGACCGTAGCTCGCCGGAAATCCTGAAGCTCCTTGAACAACGGCGCGACATCCTCACCCCTGCACTTCCCGCAATCGGACGAATTGAACTCGACAACAACGCGGAATACGAGTGGGTCGGTACCGGTTGGGTGCTCGCCACCGACCTCGACAGCGACATTGTCGTTACCAATGCGCATGTCGGACACAAATTCGCGCAGCGCTCGGGCGCAGGTTTCGTGTTTCGCCGAGGCACGCGTGATTTCGGCCGCCCGCAATCAGCCCGTATTGACTTTCGCGAGGAGATCGAAGACGGCCCGCCGCGCGAATTTGTGGTCACAGATGTGATCTGGATTTCCGACGACGAAGTTCTGGACATCGCGCTTCTACGGGTTGCCCTGAAAGCCGGCGAGGACCGGCTGTCCGGACCGATTAGGCTTGCCGTCGAGGCGCCGGCTCCAGGGCGCAACGTTGCCGTCATCGGATATCCCGGTGACGATTCCAGGTCATATGATGCTGAAAAGTTCGTTCAGCTGTTCGGACGCGTCTTCGGCAAGAAGCGACTTGCACCCGGCCGGGTGACGGCGCCACATCAATGGGGATTGACGCACGATTGCTCGACTCTCCCCGGTAATTCCGGGTCCGTCGTACTCGATATTGAAACCGGCAAGGCACTCGGTCTGCACTATAGCGGATCGATGTTTCGCGCCAACTACGCGGTTCCTGCTACCGAACTTGCCCGTATTGTGCGTGAGCGACCCTGGAAGATCGTGGCCGTCGACACACCGCGCCCATCGTTGTTGGTGGATCCGGCGTCTCCCGCCGCCACGCAAAGCCCGCCCGGCTCGGGGTCCATAGCGAATGCCGGTGCGGTCGACAGCGGTCAAATTGGACTGACGAGCGACAGCAGCCTCAAGATCGTCGTGCCGCTCGAGATCAGCGTGCGCCTCGGCACGCCCGCGCTGCCAGGCGGGGCCAGGCAGCAGCTTGGGCCGAATGGGACGGGGGCACCGTCCACGGCGCCCGTGAGTTCCAACCCCGACCCAAAAGTGGTGGAGACCGCGGCCGCGTCGGTGCGCAAACATCTTACAGGCGACAAGGCCATCCTCTCAGTCAAAGCCGACTATTTGTTCCGCGATGGACTCGTCACCGATGACTTGGGTGTCATCGTCGGGGTGCGTCCGGATGCAAGCGTCGACCCCGCAACGTACGGCTTACCGCCTAAGTTCAATGGCGTCGAAATCGCGGTCGAGTTTGCCGACCCCGAGACGGTGGTGGCCGAACTGATGGCTGTCTCGCGCGAAGCATTCGGCGGCCGCCAGGCCGGATATAGACGCGATCTTGGCGATCCGCGTTTCAATTTGAATCCGGTTACCGACCAGATGACAATCACGCTCCATGTTAGTCCCGAAGCCGGCTGGCCGGTACTCCAACAGTTCTTGACCCAGCACACGTACAATCAGTTCACTGTCGGCATGTATCACATGACAGCTCCGCACGTGGTGAAGGCCATCAAGGACATTGCTAGTCGGGCACGCACAAGAATCACGCTCACGCTTGACCGCCAACGTGCTGACGCGGAGTTCCCTGACGACACTGAGGGCCAGACCAAAAAGAACGACATCCCGGAAAGCAAGACGCTCGACGAACTGGAACAGATTGCCGAAAGCCGCTTCAAATGGGCGGGGGCCTCGCTTGGCGGCCAGGGATTGTTTCCGACGGCCTATCATATCAAGGTAGCTGTCTGGAGCGACCGGTCCGGCAGTACAGTTTCCGACAAAGCCTTCTGGCTCTCCAGCGGAAACTGGCAATCCTCGAACCAAGCGCCGATTGATCGGCCGATCTCAGAAATCGAGGCACTAACCTGGGATGATGTCGCCGCATATAACCGAGAATGGCATGCGGTCGTGGAGCATGCTGGTCTGGCCCACACGTTCCGCAATCATCTCGAACAGGACTATGTGGACAATGACGAGGCTGCCCGGACTGAAGCGTTCGTGCCCGAGCTGCCACATATCCTTGTTCCGCTGGAGGAAGCACCCCGCCGCCCCGCTCGTTTCCGAGCCTTTCCGCCGAAGGTCCTCAGCGGAGAGATCATGGTCCAGCCGCTGCTGACGCCCGACAACTATCCCGAAGTGGTCGCTAGCCTCATCGCCAACGCGCAGGAGCGCGTGCTGATCGAGAATCAGTCGTTCTCGCTGTGGACCGAGGTGAATGATACGCCCGCGCATTTCCTCAAGATCGCCGACGCGGTTCGCCAGCAGCAGCGCGCGGGCCTTGATGTGCGGATCATTTTCCGCAGCATTCGAGGAAGCGAGAAAGAGACGATCCGACGCCTGAAGAAATTTGGGATCAAGACTGATCCTGAGCACCTGCGCTACTTCGGTACGTGCCACACTAAAGGCATCCTAATCGACGACGGGGTCGCGATCCTTGGTTCACAGAATTGGACAGCGGCCGGAACCGGCCCCAATCGGGATGCGAGCCTAGTGATCTGGAATCGTGAGGCGAATGCCTATTTTGCCGAGCTGTTCGAGTACGATTGGGCGCAGGTGGCGAGCAATCGCACACATGCCGAAAGCGCGTTCCCTAGCCCGCTCACAATCGTTCCGGCTGGAGTGGAAACACCTGTCCCGAAGGGCTACCGCCGCGTCTCGATTGCCGAATATCTGGGTGAAACGTGATGGCGAAGCGCACATATCGGAAAGCCGGGAATGCTTCGAAGCCACGGCCGGAAGCTTCGGGGGCCAAAGCAGAGAGAGAGGCTTTGATTCTGCCAAGCCGCATGGGCGAGACCAATGGTGGCGGCTCGCCAGAGAATGTTCCCGGTTTCGACCTATTCCGCGCAGTAACAGCAGGCTTTGAAACCAAGCGGGTAGCAGGCGCAACGATTGTGGCAGCGATGCCAGACGGCGGCTTTTTTTCTCAAGGGAGTGGTAACCCGGGCCCCGTTTTTCTCGGTTCGCCTGCCGCAAAACCTGAAAACGTGATTGGAGCCGACAACCGCACGCGCGTCACCGATACGGCGATGACGCCCTGGCGCTGCATTTGCCACTTGGAGGTTGAATACGAGAGCGGGCCTGTAGGAATGGGCACCGGATTCTTGATTGGTCCGCATACAGTCATTACCGCAGCCCACGTATTGGTCGATCGGCGGCTCTTCGGCTGGCAGCGGCCTCGCAAGGCAAAGCGAGTCCGCATCCTTCCGGGTCGGAATGGGACGCTCGCGCCTTACGGTTATGTCGTCACCGACAGTTTCGAGATCCCTCCTGAATGGACTGCGGAGGATGCCAAGGAGGCCGCCGCGCCCGCATTTGATTTCGCAGCAATTCGCATTCCGAAGACCTCGGAGAACGAAGTGGAACACGAAGCTCTCGGCGCGCGGCTCGGATATTTTGGCCTGAGGGCGTATACGGCGGATGAAGAAAGCGAGGTCGACCTGCTCTTCGTCAACAACGCCGGCTATCCAAAGGAAGCCAACAAGCCATTGGGAACGCTATGGTACAATGCAGGCCGTATCAGCAAATGGGATAAGGATTTCGTAGAATATATGGTCGATACGGAGGGCGGGCACAGCGGCAGTCCAATCTACTACTTTGACGAAAAGAAACAGCAACGTTATGTGGTCGCGATCCATACGACTGGCGATTTTGTCAATCGTGGCCTGAGAATTACTCCTGCTGTATTCGACAGAATTCGCAAATGGGCTCAGCGCTGAGCTGGATGGTGCCCGCGAAAAAGCCACTTGAAGTGGTAGTTGAGGCCGGACTATCGCCGCGCAAAGGAGATTGGCTCGATGCAGTCGCCGCCCTGGTTCTTAACGCTGTTGACCGCGCGGCAGA
Source organism: Mesorhizobium onobrychidis (assembly GCF_024707545.1). NCBI lineage: Bacteria > Pseudomonadati > Pseudomonadota > Alphaproteobacteria > Hyphomicrobiales > Phyllobacteriaceae > Mesorhizobium > Mesorhizobium onobrychidis. Next base: position 168,995 of record NZ_CP062230.1, on the reverse strand, counting down.
CGCGATGGAACTGCAGCTCGCCGTCAAGGTTCCGCGCGAGCAGCGTCTTTGCCGCGTCCGCCGGCGTATCCGGGTCAAGCCAGGCATCGTAAACCGGGGTCGAGGATCACTGGCTGGCGATCGTGGATTTGCCGCATTGGGTCTCCGGCCGCCGCGGTGATGATAGTGCAGCTCGTGATGTCCAGATTCTTGTTGTAAGCCCATACCGGAACGAAAATGCGACGAGCAGACTTGCGACAACGGACGCTGGAATCCGATACGAGCGAGCCACCTTCGAAACGATTCGGGCTCGTCAACGATCGCACTCTGGTCGGCATTCGCGCCATCACTGAGCGGAGTTAGTCATGGCAAAAAGAGTACCGCGGCGTCGCGTTGACCCATCCAATGAGATGCCCCCGCACCCGCCTCAGAAACCAATAGCCGATCTTGCACCGGTGGCGTCGGAACTTGCCGCAACCGCGATAGATCTCACTTCACTCAGGAGTGCCGTTATAGATGCCGCAGGTGTGAGCACAGCACTATGGTTCAGCTACTTGTTCGCACTGCTATATCTTTTTATCGCCGTTTTGGGTGTAAATCACGAAGATGTATTTCGTGAGACACCAGTAGATCTGCCGTTTCTCAGTGTTAAACTTCCTCTGTTGGGCTTCTTTTCGTTAGGACCCGTTTTATTCCTAACGGTCCATACTTACGTACTGCTGCACTGCTTCTTTCTTGCAGATAAGGTTGGTGTGTTCCATTCCGAACTTGAACGTCAGATTCCTGATGCGGAAGTCAGAACAAGGCTACGTCGTCAGCTTCCGAGCAACGTCTTCGTGCAATTTCTGGCTGGAGCGCGCGAAGTGCGTAAGGGGGTCGTCGGCTTGATGCTTCGTATTATTGCTCTCATTAGTCTTGTAGTGGCGCCTGTTGTATTATTAATTACTTATCAGGTAATATTTCTTCCGTACCAAAGCGAGTCGTTAACATGGAGTCATAGACTTGTGTTTGTTATTGACCTATTTATTCTGTGGCGACTCTGGCCGTCGATTATAAGTGGCAGGATGAAGAGAATTCGCGACTTACGTTCGGCTGAAATGTTGGGGTCACTGACGGGAACCATTTTTTTATTATATTTTGTGATCGGTGTTGTGACGTTTCCTGACGAATTGATGGATCGCCTCCCATTAACGACGTGGGCTAAACAGCAATTATTTGGAAATCAAGGCTCGCAAGATAGTATTCTCTCGAATCGCCTCTTCTTGCCGAAGGTCCAACCCATCGACCGTACGAAGTGGAAGGAGGATGTAGACTTTGACGCGGGTGAGACGACGATTTCGCTTAAGGAGAGGAACTTCCGCGGGGCAGTACTGAGAGAAGCCGTTCTCAGAAACGCGGATTTCACTTCTTCGGACTTGAGCGATGCGGATCTCGGTTCAACCGATCTCCGAGGCGTGGTTTTCGAAGGTGCATCCCTTCGACGGGCGTCTCTCCAAGACGCGGATCTGGGAGGCGCTTCTTTCGTTTCGGCAAATCTCCAGCAGACGCAGTTCGAATTCTCAAGAGCGCCGGGGGCGTCATTTGCGCTAGCTGACCTGAGAGGGACTCAGATTCGCAATGCGAAGATGATAGCAGCATCCTTCGACTCGGCTGACCTGCAAGGCGCTTGGTTTGAAGACGTTAACTTGGTCGGTGCTGACTTTCAGAGCGCACAACTTCAGGGGGCCTCTTTCAATGGCGTGCATTTGCAGGGGGCGTTCCTCCAAGGGGCGGCTCTCTGGCGCGCAGAGCTTGATGCGGGATATCGCGGAGACTTTGATGCGAAAGAAAATGCTGTGGCGCTGGCGGACTCTGACCGGTGCAGTCTGAACTTCTCGGCAGATCCTCCAGGAGGCAGTAATAGTTGGAAGGAGTGGGTATCGAGCAACTTCGACGAGACAGGTCCCTTCGAAAGTCTAACCGGCTCCATGGAGCGGGACCTTGAGGCAAAACTACAATCAACTTGGCTAGCCTGCGGGGTGATTCCGGCCGCTAGGATCGCCAAGAGATTGTCGGATTTGGCATGCGATGAAGATGGCGCGCCCTTTGTGGCGCAGGCTATTGTCCAGCGCCTCGCCCAGGGACTGTGGATGCCGGGTCGCGATCTGGGCGTACAATCAGGGCCGTTTGCCCGCCGTCTACTAAACCCAAAAGTATGCGAGGGGGCTTCCCGGCTAAATTCGGTTGACCGCCGCAGTTTAGAGAAAATAGCCAGACAGGATCCGTTCTATCAGTAGACTGAGCTATAGTGAGGTAGTCGTTCGATGGTAGCTGGAGACGCCAAGACTATTCTGCGAGCATCGGCTATTGGGGGCAACGACACCAAGCGGTGGAGCCGCCAGCGATTCCGTTAGGGGCTTCAGAGCACAATGACTCGCGGGTGGTCCGGACGCCAAGCCGTTGGGAGTGGCGGCAAGCCGTCGGCGCCGTGGGAGCTGTCGTCGTGGCGGGGCCGCCGCACCCCATCGGTCCAGGATCGCAGGCAGCTTCATGTCCCGGACAGGCGGATCAACGATAACCATCTCGAGGTATGGACCTGTCGGATCGGGTTATCCTGGCACGCCACCATGTTCGTTGACGATCGTCGCCTTCCAGCGGGCGCGGGTCTTGAGCTAGAAGATCGCCGCGGCTAAGCGATAGGATCGACTTGTATGAGTGCCCAAATCGTACGCTGCGCTGGCGTCAGCGTGTGGAGTCGAGATCGGTCGGCCTTCTTCGTCCCGGTGAGCGATGCGTCCCGTGCACGAAAGTCTCCGGGACCACGTAACCCCGCGACCTTTCTGAAGGGTGTCGTCACCCAATGCGCTGCTGCGTTGAGCGCCCCCTCAAGATCACCCTCTTCCAAGATACCCTTTTGTTTGGTGTAGTACCCCACGCGTTTTCGTGGAGGAGCGGATGGATGGGGGATATCTCGCTTGATTTCAACCGCATAGAGGCCCGCGAGTACAAGGTCATGCTGAGGGCGGCGCGATTTTGCGGCAGCGCGAAAGAACAGAATATAGCGACCCGACGATGTTGGGAGAGCCTTTCCCGTTCCGCCAGGGCAGTCGGCGTTCCTGCGCACGGTAAACCGGAAGTTGGAGGCGAAGAAAAACAGCGTCTTGTGCGCTTCTATGACACGAACGAACACGCTCTTTATCGACGTGCCGGATTCATTTTGCGGCGTCGCCGTCCAGTTCGTTCCAATGGGGAGTGGAGTGTCACGCTGAAGTTTCGGAGTAGCGATTGGGTGAGGGCGAGCGCCCAAGCATTCGAACCGAAATCCGGCGAGAATGCTAAGTTCGAGGAGGATATCAAAGCCCATCCAGCCGGTTCAGGTTTCCAATTCATTCCCTTGTTCAGTAGGTCAGCCGACGTGGAAACCAGCCGCGCTCCCGAAAAGGTCGGCGATGCCCTCTCTCTGTACAAGCAGCTGCAGCGAAGTCTGCTTCCCGATGGTTCTGCCGACTTGTCGATCGTGCACGGGTTCGAGGCGCGCGAAGAGGTCTTCGAGGGCATAGAACTGACGCTTTCCGGCAAAGTAAAAGCCGAATGCGCGATCATCCTTTGGTCGGAGAGAGGGAGCGATCCTAACGAAATGGTCGCCGCAGAGTTTAGTCTTCGATACAAAATCAAGAAGGAGTCCCGCTCTCCTGAGGTAGCCGAGCGCGCCTGGAGCGCCTTTGCGGCGATATGCGCGAACGAGAAATGGGTTGATCCAGCAGGTCCAACGAAAACAGCTTTCGTATACCGCGAGGCGTGACGAGTCCGCGGTAGCTCGATCAAGGTCTGCCTCCAGAGACACTTACGCCGCCTTCGCTGACGTCACAACCACATCAGATCCTTGCCGACCGCCAGCGGACATCGTCCGGACGGGTGCTGGTGTAGCGCACCGTCGAACGGTCGATCTTCAAGGCTTGGCACGCCCGACGCTGGCTCACCCCATGCACCTCGCAGGCATGAACCACCGCCTTCCGCTTCGCATCGGGCGTCACCATTTTTTTGCGGCGACATCCTTCAGGATCGCGTTGTCGAGCATCTGCTCGGCCAGCAGCTTCTTCAGCCGAGCGTTCTCGTCTTCCAGAGCCTTCAGCCGGCGAGCGTCGGACACCTCCATCCCGCCATACTTCGCTTTGAATTTGTAGAACGTCGCTGCCGAGATGCCGTGCTTGCGGCAGACGTCCGCCGTCTTCGCGCCGGCCTCCTGCTCCTTCAGCATCCCGATTATCTGTTCTTCCGTGAACCGCGAGGGTCGCATCGTCCGTCTCCTGTTCGACGGACTCTACCCAAATCTGGAGGAAGTTCAGGGGCTCAGGTCACAGCGTGAAAATCCGAAAGGAATTAGCGCTGCCGAAAAATAGCGTGAACCCAGCCGTATAGCCATATCGTCGACCAAACTTCATGCCACTGAGAGGGTAGAAAGGGCTCTGCCCTCTCTCCCCCACAAGCAGAAAGCCGGCTTTCCCCATGCTTCGGCCTTCGGCCTGCAGCACCGGCCTGAAGCCGCTACGCGGATCTGGGCCGGCCCTTCGGGTGGGCGATCCCCCTTCCGGTTTTCTGCTTGTCCCCCGCTCTCCCGGTCCTCGCCGGACAGGCAGAGGCAGGGCGAGACCTGCCCTGCCTTCCATTCGGAAGGAAAGATGATGGTACGGCCGCTTTTGAAGGAGCTGGTGCGGCGATGATTGAAGCGAGGATTAGCGGCACGGGTCGGTTCCGGTAGGGGGCGACCCCAGATTCATCACTTTCGTGTCGTGACGCCTACCAGAGAATTTGCTGGTGAACTGACCGGCCAACGCCAAACTCATGCTCGCCGGGCCGACTTGTCAGCAGACGACAGAAACCGCTCAACGGCCGCGCCTTAGTAACCGCTTCACGCTCAAACCGGCCAACAAAATGTAAGGCGGCATGGCGAGCGAATAGTGACCACAGTTTAATTCCAAAATATTTGGCCTAGCCCCGGCGTCCTTCAGCCTCTGCATGAACCTCTCCGATAGCTCTGGCAACACCACTTTGTCTCTCTTAGCCAACACAACCTGAAGATCGAGATCAGGCCGTGCCAAACTATGCGCGTAATTCTCCAAGTTAAGTGGACCCCAGGCCCTTCTGAGATCGGTCAGCTCAATCTCAGGCTCAAGGCTATCGCGTATCGATCGTGTCGCGCGGCCCGTCCAAACCATATCCGCTAGACTCCCCGCCGTCAGAAACAACGAGGCTTTTGACACAGCCAAGTCGTGTGCCGCGACTATGGCCGCAACCCAGGAACCTAAGCTCATTCCGAGAACCGAAATCTCTCGATAGCCTTCGCTTTTCAACCAACGTATGAGTTTTCGCCCATCCAACACTGCCTGCCTTACAGATTGGATCGTTCGACCGAGATTAGGGCTAAGCATATAGTCGGCGTGCACGGAGCCGGGACGGCTGCGTTCGAAGTGATAAGGCATAGCAATCTCGACAACCGTGATGCCACGCTGCGAGAAAAAGTTGGCAATCTGACGATTCCGGGCGCTTGCATTCCAATGGTGAAAAATCACCATCGCCTGATCGAACGACCCGCTTTCTGTGATTTTCGCCGAGACGACATTGTTCTGTTCGATATCAGTAGAAATGTCCGATGGAAATTTGAGCCACCCATCTAGCCTTTCAAAACCCTGATCACTCACACTCGGCTCATCGAAAAAGGCTGGATCAGCCACTGCTTGGTCCGCAAGGGCACAGAATTCCTCGATACTTGTTATCTTCTTCGCACCTGGAAAGGCGCGTTCCGCGTCAAGGACGAAATCCGTTGGTTTCTTCCCTTCCTCACCGCGTCGCGCCCGCCGCTCATCCCAATGATCAAGCCAACTATGATACACTCTGATTGTTTCCTAACTTACTCGCTCGCCATCGCCCCAACCCTGGATCAAACAGGCCGTATATTGCGAGCAGCACTCCAACGCCCAGAAGGATCGAAAAGCCAGTAAATGCATCGATCAGCAAGTAGCCAGCCACGAGTAACGCTACGATCGCTGACATCCTCCACAAAGGCATACAAAACCGACGTTCGACACCTAAACGGATGGAGCCGTACAGAAATACAACACAGGTCGAAATAGCGATAAGAAGGCTACTGTAATGGGTCGGCCTACGATAGCTGATCCCGGCGCTCACATCACTGCGCCCATAGAAGGCGGAAGACATATCGCCGACCAACCAAGCCACAATATTCTCTCCACGCGATGTCAGGTAAGCACTCTGGACCTTCATGACTATGGCGATCAGAACCCCCAAAACAGTACACCGAAAAATCCCACGCATAACCCTGAGGCTGGCTTCGTTGTGCTCGTGTTGATAATCCACTTCCGGCCGATTACTCGCTGCTTCTCCAATTCTCCAAAGATCATGGATCACCGTATAGAGCAAAATGAGACCTACGAAGAACAGATAAAAGCACAGGCACATGTATAGGTAAGCGAGCCCGGTGAATACGACCGCTTCTGGCACCGATATGACCTCAGGGCGCACAATCGCTAACGAGCCCCAATCCGTCGCATAGTTGCCACCACCTTTCATTAACGGGATCAATGACACGCCGATCCACTGAAAAAGACCGGCGAACAGCACACAAATCAAAAAAACCGCCCAATATGAATACGAAGAAGCTTCTACGCTGCGCGCCCAGGCATCGTCGCTTCCCATCTTGTCGCCCTGCGCTACAAGCTTTGGGCGGCCTTCATCTTTCCAAAAGGTCACTAGCTCGGTCACGAAGGCAAAAAACAGTGGCAAAAATACCATGAAGACGAATGTCCAATTCGCTGTCCAAAGAAACCCAACCTGCTTGACGACGCCATCCGCCCGGCCATATGTCGCGCTGTGAATCCCCGTAATATACGACAAAAACCCAAGAGCGGTGACACCCGCAAACACCGACGCCGGTAAATTCAGGGGAGATCCGTGACTAAAAAACGCCTCCGATTTTCTCGCCAAACTAAAACGCCGCCTCGGCCCCTTGGCGTCAGTATCCCGTTTTAGCTCTGCCGGAGACGCTGTGTCGTCATCGAAGGTCGCAGCCAGCGCTGTATCTGGAATCTCCTGTGCAATGCTGCTTCCGGCTCTCTTCCATTCTCGTCTCTTGGCCGATAACCGCGATTGCGCCGCACTAAGCTCCATCTGCCATTCGCTGGTTGCCACCGGATCATCGCACCCAAAAACCCTCGCCAGCCAACGAACATTGGCAGTGCTAATTCCCTTCTCGTTCTCTTGAAACCAAAGCTGCACCGTTCGCAGATCGACCCCAATCCGGTTGGAATCGATCTGTGAAATCGCCTCTGCGAGAAGCTCGGGCGTCCATGGGCCAGCAGGAAACCCGTCCTTGCCCAATGGCCGACCAGCACCCGCTGCGGCCAACCGCTTGAATAATTCTTTGAAATCACTTTCGTCTCCCGGCGGAGGGAGAAATATTTTTCCATTCTTAATCAATGACTTACAGGCGCTGCTTTCGTTTCGTTTCGCTAGCCTTCGTATCCTATCGTGCTCTCGTCCTTGATCAACGTTTTTATCAACTCGATTTTGGCCGGGGGTGGCAGGGGCGGAGTGCGCCCGCATGAGGAATGTTGCCATGCTGAGCCTAGGAAAATCTTCAAATGACCTATCCGGAGACAACCATTTCACTCGGCAGAATCGCACGGCGATTAATGCTGAGGCGCGGCTCGGCACCCTGGCCGACATAACCGAACGACATGTCGCAGCTCAAAGAGCGGCCAAAGCGTTGCGAGAGGCTGAGAAGGGGCCCGGGGCTGGCGGCGCGATCGAGTTGGACGAGGCCGCGGCGCGGCGCGACGTGATTGCGTATCAGCCCGCCGATCACCGGGAATCCATCGGGAAGCTGGTATACATCGCGGCATATTTGATCGCGAGGCGGGAGCGTCTCGAGGAAAGGGAAATGGCGACGGTTATGGAGATGGCGGCGCCTTTTGGGTGAGGCGATCGGCCATCTTTGGGGTGAACAAACCCGCTGAAAAGCGGGGCTTCTTCATGCCACAGGTGCTTGCGGGTCAAAGTCGATCTGCTCTTCCGTGGATCAACCTGATCGCACCGGCTTGCACGGCACCGGTCAAGCATCCCCAAATCAAAGCGGCGATGAAGTTCCAGCCGAAAAGCAGGGCAATGACGAGGCAGATCAGACCTGTCGCACAGACTGTGGCGTAGTCGAGCAGTTCGCCTTCCATTTTCAGCAACACCTGTTTTCGTCGGTCCCGCCGTTCGAGAACGGCGGCGAAGGCCAACTAGTTGTAGCGGCTTGAGATTATCGAGTGTCGGGCTTGAGATCGTCGCGATTTCTGGCTCACTTTCCGAGAGACTATAAAAATTGCTCCGGCTCACAATCGGTGAGACCGGGCGCAGGTCGGTGAGATCGAGGCGGAAGCGAGACCGCCGGCGCGCGTCTGTCGGCAAGATCCGCACCGGGTGAGAGATTGCCGTTCGGCGTGGTTCTGCCGAACGGCTCAATAGTGGACAGAGCGGTCGTTGGAGTTCGGAGAAACAGAACTAAAATGGAGCCATAGCAATAATGGGGCTGAGAGTTGCTGATCCGAAACGAGCGTCCTGGTGATGAAAATGCGATCCACAGCCAGACGTTGGCGGCTTTGCCCAACGGCGGCGAGCTTGAATTTGAATCGACACACGACCTCCTGCTTCTCGTCTCATCGATTGCCGGCCAACTTGATGAACTGCCCGCCACGCGCGGCGGCAATCAATCTGGCGAAAGAGGTGCTGACGCGCATTCGGGCCACATGCGGCGACGAGGTTTTCGGGGAAGATTAGACCAACAGTGCCCGTCTCGGCACGCTTCAAAGGGTCGCCCTGTGCTGCCCTTTTATTTTGCACATTTGCAATTCTCACTTTGCAACGCAATTGCATATCTATTATATAGCAATTGTCGCAATCACGCGACAAGGAAACAGGACAATGCCCAAGACCGGAACGTCGGCCATCGTGCGCGATATCCTCGCGCGCAACCCCGACATCACCGCAGGCGAGGCCGTCGCCGCCCTGCCGGACCACAACCCGAACACCGTGCGCACCCAGCTTGCACGCCAGCGCCACGCTGCGCCTGTCCCTGTGGCGGCTCCGGTCGACGTCTCGACCCTGAACCTGCACAAGGTTTGGCTCGACGCTGACGCGGCCATCAGTGACGCCGCAACGGCCGGCCTGCCGAAGGCGCCTTACGTGTTCATCGTACTGCGTTCGGGCCATGATGCGCGCATCATCGAAGGCAAGGGCGCACGCTCCGCGAGCGAGAAGCTACGCAGCATCAAGAGCCCGGGTGGCGTCACCGACCACGCCGACAACGCTTGGATTCGTGAGCAGGGCGGCGTCATGGCCCTGATCTTCACAGCGGCTTAGGAGCAGGACCAATGACCCGCCCCATCGTCGTCACTGACCTTTCCATCGGCGTTTACGCCGCCCTGCGCCCGCGTCAGGGCGTCACGCAAAACGGCGTCCCGACCCCGAACCAGTACACCGCCACAGGGGGGCTGTGCTTTCAGGCATGGGATCACTTTGCCCGGTGCTGGCACGAAACCACCAACACGAACGAAATCGTCCGGCGCGGCGTAGCCAAGAAACTGAACCGCGGGAATCTCACCACCGAACTACCGCGCTGGAAGCAGCACCACGGCATCACGGCCTGACTGGCCACAACCCAACAAGGATCAGGAAAAATGATCACGACACCCGAAGAAATCGCAGCCCGATTCCCCATCCGCTCGTTCGGCGGGTTCGAGATTATCAACATCTACCCTATCCACATTCGCCGCACCGCGAACGGCCGCAACGTGCCGAACGGCGATAACAAGAGCGTCTTGCGCGGCATGGCTTCGCGCCTCGACATGTGCCTGGCCGGCCGCCGCGAAATGGTCGACCCCACAGGGGCCGAGTTCACCACGCACGCCTACGCCACTGCAATTCTGCAGCGCCTCAACGCTGCTTGAGCCAACCAAGGATCAGGAAACTCAAATGACCCTACACACGCCGGAAGAGCTTTTGAAGATCGCCACCTATAACAACGGCATGCTCGTAGGCGCGTCCATCGTCTGCAAGCGCCCGGACGACGCGTGAATGGGTGACGCCGTATGCGTGCCGCGCGCGCGCTCAACGCGCCGTCCGGCCTGCGTATGATAATGCTGGCCAGGGAGGTGTCGCAGTTTGTACTTCCGCTATGGGTGGATAGTGTTGAAGAAGTCGGCGATGAAGCCGTGGATCCACTCGCACCGAGCGTCTTGATTAAGGTCGACGCGACCTCCTCGCCCTAAGTGGCTTGGATTGGTGTCCCAAGGGGGCAGATCTTGGCCAATTTCCTGAGGTTCTGGGCGATGGCTGCGAGGTGGAACTCATCGCGGGCACCGCAGGGACCGCGCAATCGCAGTCTGTCGAGCTTCAGGATGCGCTTGAGGTGCGCGAACAGCATCTCCACCTTCTTCCGCTGATAGCGTGAGGTTTGGTAGGCGTCGGTCTTGGCGATATCGCGGGCCATGTCGCGCACGCCCTCATAGATCGAGCGCGGTACCTTGCGCGCCGGCGCGTTCGGGCAGCACCGCGGCTTCAGGGCACAGGCGTCGCAGTCCAGCTTGCTGGCGCGATAGCGCATCATGCCGTCCTCGTCGACGAGAGGGCGCGGCATCCGATAGGTCTTCTGGCGCTGCCTGAGCTTCTTTCCGGCAGGACAGATGTAGGCATCGGCCTTGTGATCGTAGGTGAAGTCCTCACGCGAGAAGGTGCCGTCCTTGCGTTTGGACTTGTCGAACACCGGGATATGCGGCTCGATCCCGCGCTCATGCACCAGCCAGTTCAGCATCTCGGCCGAGCCGTAGCCGGTGTCGGCAATCAGCCGCCCTGGCCAGAGGCCGAGATCGTCGTGGGTGCGCTCGATCATGGTCTTGGCGGCCGTCACCTCGGCCTGGCGCACGGCGGTCGAGGGCTCCACATCGACGATGATGGCGTGCTCCACGTCGATCAAATAATTCGTGCAATATGCGTAGACGGCCGGGCCGCCCCAAGAGGCAGTCCAACGTGCGGCGGGATCGACAGGAGAGATGAACTTGGGCTCCACCGGTGTGGCGGCCCCGAAGGCGGCATCATCCAGCGTGGCGAGATATTCGGCCACGGCCCGCTTGGCCTCAGGCTTAAGCTCCTCAGCCGTTTCAATCCCGCGCTGACGATGAGCGTCGGCGACGATCATGCTGGCATCCACCGCAAAGCCTTCGCCGCCGACGAGGCCTTCCGCCATGCAGCGCCGGACGACGGTCTCGAACAGCTCACGCAGCAGATCGGCATCGCGGAAGCGTCCGTGGCGAGTCTTGGAGAAGGTGGAATGGTCCGGCACATCGCCTTCCAGGCCAAGCCGACAGAACCACCGGTAGGCCAGGTTCAGATGAACCTCCTCGCACAGCCGCCGCTCCGAGCGGATGCCGAAGCAATAGCCGACGATCAGCATCCGGATCAGCAACTCAGGGTCGATCGAGGGACGGCCGATCGGGCTGTAGAAGGGTGCCAGATGCTGGCGAATGCCGGACAGGTCCACGAAGCGGTCGATGGCTCTGAGCAGGTGGTCCGCCGGCACATGCCGCTCCAGGCTGAAGCCGTAGAACAGCTCCTCCTGCATCATACTTTGCTCGCCCATCATCGACTCAATCTCCTCTTACCAAGAAGATTGAATCAGTGCTTCAGGACTGCTGCAACCCGGACTTTTTCAACACTATCGGTGGTTAGCCGCCATTGAGCATTGTAGATTGCGGGCGAGCACTGCCTCGATTTAGGGTAAGGAGGCTGGCCTGCCCATCAATACAAATGTGACCGCTCAAGTTAAGCCAAATGTGCTTCGCGCAGGCGATATTGTGCGCCTCGTTTCTCCTGCCAGCAGGCCAGATGAGAAAGATGTAGAGCAAATCGCGACTTTGCTTGAGAGCAACGGCTTACGAGTTCAGCTAGGTCGTCATGTCTTTGATCGGTTTGGATATCTCGCCGGACGGGACGAAGATCGACTCAAGGATTTGAACGAAGCTATCAATGACGCATCGGTTCGGGCGATCATCGCGACGCGTGGCGGAAAAGGGGCTTATCGAATTGCAGATGCCCTTGACTTCGCCGCGTTGCGCGCAGACCCGAAGCCGCTGATTGGCTTTAGCGAAATCACCGTTCTGCATCTAGCGATGTGGCGCAACGCTCGTGTCCCCGGCATCCACGGTGCTTGCTGGCCTGCTGAGCAGTTCGGAGTACGTGCCGAACAGTCATTCCTTCACGCTATTCTGTCCACGGAAGCCGTAACGGTCCAGTCTGTGCCTGGTGAAATCACTTCGGCGTTGACCACAAGCGGACAAGCCCGAGGCATCCTTCTGGGGGGTAATCTGGACATGATTGCAACCGCGGCGGGTTGGGCACTGCCATGCCTGAGAGGAGCCATTCTCCTCATCGAAGATGTTGAGAAGGGGCTCGGCCATGTCGATAGAAACCTTACGCGACTGCTGAAATCCGGTGCGCTCAATGGCGTGGCCGGCGTCGCGATAGGTCAATTTAGCGGCTTCGCCAGCTCCAAAGGTGTCACCATTGTGGATCTTCTGCGCGAACGCCTTTCCCATCTCGGCGTCCCGATTCTCGGAGGCCTACCTTTGGGGCACGGGGATCGGCCGGTTGCAGTGCCGATCGGAACGGAAGCCGTGCTAGACACGTCTTGCAGAACGCTGTCCGTGATGGCTGCGGTTCAGTGATAGCCCGTTCTGAATATGGCAAATGTCTCCAATGGGTGGATTTTTGACCTTAGCGCTGGTCATCGGAACAAGCCGGTTGCGCCAGAAGCCGTCGCTCGCTCGCCCGCGAATGAACGGCTGCTTCGCGCGCCAGGAACGGTCATTCGCGCACACCGGAGGGTCATTCCGGTAGACCCGCCATTAGATAGCCATCCACGAAATGCTGGCGATCCGCGTCGCGGCGGAACGGCTGTGTGCTCGCCCATTGCCGTATAGAAAAATGCGGGTTGGCGGCGAGGAATTTTCGTGCTTCCTCCTTGGCCTCGTCCGTCCGGCCAAGCTGTGCAAGGGCGGCCGCCAAAATCCGCCGCGACCCTGTCCGGTAGGTTGTTTCATGCCGAAGGGTGTCGACCGCTTCCTCGTATCGGTGCGCCGCATATTCCACGTATCCGCGCATCCAATAGTATCGTCCGGGCGGGTAGGGATCCAGCCGGAAGGCATTTTGAATGCACTCGATCGCCTCGACCGCGTTACCGAGATGCGCCTTCGATTCAGCGAGAAAGATCCAAGAGTCGGCGTGATTGGGGTCGATCCTCAGCGCTGTCGCAAATTCCGCCGCTGCCTCATCCGCCTTAAAATCGAACTGTAAAATATAACCCAGGATCGAGTGCGCCCCGGCGTTCCCTGGATCAAGCGACACAGCCCGCTCAGCCTCCGCTCGACCAAGTGAACGGTGCTCCTCAGTCTCTCCCCAGTGCATCCAACCCCAGACGTGTGACATCGCGAGCCAAGCATGCGCCTCCGCAAAGCCCGGATCGAGCTGGATCGCTCTTTCGAGGAGCGGACGCGCGGTTTTGTTCGCGTCTGGCGACTGCGTCACCAAGGTCCGTCCGCGCACCAGAAGCTCGTACGCTTCGAAATTCGACGTCCTCTGCCGAGGCATCGAGCGCGCCGAAGGCAACGAACCGGAAAGTGCACTAACGATCTTACCAACAACCTCGTCCTGCAAGGCGAAGACATCGGCCAGGTCGCCGTCGAAGCGGTCTGCCCAGACATGCGCATTCTCGCGCGCGTCGATAAGCTGCGCGTTGATTCTGACACGCGCCGCCGCCTTCCGCACACTGCCTTCGACAACGTAGCGGACGCCAAGATCCTTCGCGATCGATCGGACGTCGACCGACCTTCCCTTGTAGACAAACGAGGAGTTGCGCGCGATCACCAGAAGGCCGGGCACCTTTGACAGATCGGTGATCAAGTCTTCAGCCAATCCCTCGGCGAAGAACTCCTGCTCCGGATCGCTGCTCATGTTGTCGAACGGTAAGACGGCGACGGCCGCCCTGTCGGGCAGTTCCAGCGATATCGGTCGACCGGCCGAAGTGGCTCTCGCCGACTGCAAGTTCACGCGATAGCAGTATATCGGCTCGGCTATATTCTTCACCCGCTGCCCGCCCATGGGTTCGAACTCAAACGCCAGCTTCTTCTCGACCTCCTTGGACACCTTCTCTGAAACGCAGATGCCGCCGGGATCAGCGAGCTGCTGCAGGCGAGCGGCGACATTGACACCCTCGCCGTAGCGATCGTCTCCTTCGACTATCACTTCTCCCAGATTGATCCCGACGCGGACCTCGAAGCGCTCGCTTTCGGGGACGCTTGCGTTGCGCTCCACCATGCCGCGCTGAAGTGTCACCGCACACTCGACAGCATCGACTGCACTGCCGAATTCCGCCAGCAAACCGTCGCCCATCAGCTTGAAGATGCGCCCGTGATGCTTGTTGATCTCGGGCTCGAACAGCTCCCTGCGGCTGGCCCTGAGCCGTTCGAAGGTCCCTCCCTCGTCCGCCTCCATCAGGGCCGAGTAAGCTACGACGTCGGCGGCGACAATGGCCGCAAGCTTGCGTTCCATAGGACCTTGGTGACGTCATGGCCAAGAGTGTCGCGCCAAATGCGCTCAACTCTGACGATGCGATCGCCAGAACTCTAACATAGCCGGAGCTTCCGGGCTAATCGCTGTCCGCCAAACGACCACTTCAGGGTCACGACTTCGCGTTGAGCAGCGACGGGCCGCGGACCCTTATCCCTGATCACCAGGGCCTCTGATCAGCGGCCCGGAGCCAACATCGGAGCGACCCCTCCAACGCCCGCCACGGAACTGCCCTTGCCCGCTCCGAAGCGCCCGACCGTTCACGACGACCGAATCCGATTTGCCGCGTGGCGCCACGTTGTGGCGAAAAGGCTGTTGTCGAACCGCAAGAGCAGCGGAATGTCCGGATTGGGATACGAGATCGTTGCAGTGTGCTCGTCCAACGGGAACGTCCGACTAGGGTCAGATCGCGTCATGCAACGCTCGCAACTGAATGACCGCAAAAGGGTCGAACTCGGTCGTTCAGAGTGATTTGGGTTTTGGGGATGAGAGGGGCCGGCCATGAGAAGTTCCCGAAATGTGAACGAGGGTGTCGGTAGCGCGCGCCTGATAGGGGCCCCACAAGCCAACCCCACCCCAGCCACCGACGAACCCCGGCGGGGCGGGTGCCGGGGTCAGCCTACGATGGCACTTTGCCTGTGCGTTCTTAGCCGCTCAGGTGTGGCCTTAAGTCGCAAACCATTGGCTTCAGAAGCAAGGCGTCGGGCTTCATTGACGCTGCGACCAACACCATATGGTTATCCGTAGCCCTCCAAACCGAGAGAAGCTCGCACCGACGCAGTCGCACCGCGGCCGTCAGCAGGCAATGGCTATGAACTAGGAACCTGAAAATCATCATGCCTGATAATATCAGACTAACTTCGAGGGATGTCCCCCTCATTCAGCTAGGCCTCTATCAGTGCCGCTTTCCGGTGAGCGAAGACCCGTCAGTACCTGGCGGTTACCGTTTTTGCGCTGGGCCAACTTCGCCGGATCGCGTCTACTGTGATCACCACCACAGCATCGTGACCGCCGTCGAGCCTCGTCGAGCCCGTTCGGGTTTCCACCTCGCTCAACGACGCGCCGCGTAAGTAGATACCGGGCGGCTGCACCTCGAACCGGTCTCAACGGCTCGATGTGATGCGCTCCCACGTACGTTCGGGCACCACATCGTCGGGCCGAGCAGTCCAAGGGAGCCGCAGAACCATCCGCTTTCCATTGAACTCGCTGGAGCCATCGTCCACGGTGGTGACCAGACGGGTGGGGCCTACATGTCACCCTGCCTCTGCTGCCGAACCCCGGCGGGGCGGGTATCGGCCACGGCCGCCCGGCGGTGGCGATCTCACACGGCTGGCGTTCCAAGGTCAAAACTCTATCTGCTGGCTGCCGCCAATGTGCGAGATGGACGGGAAGTTGCCGCTCGGCTCAACAGCCAGAACGAGCACGTTGCGCCAATTGTTGCCGTTCGCTTGTGGCGGAAGGAACGGCCACTGATGCAGAACGGTCGAGGCGATGTGAGGTGATTTGGACCCTATTCAGACGTCCGGGAGATTAGTTCTTGTCGTCGAGACAATACAAAGAACGACGCGTGCTCGGTTTGATCTTGGCGGCCTTCTGAAAGTGCATCTATCTAAATTGATCGAGTAGTTCCTTTGCTTCGACGAGATCACGAGTATCGAGACCTTCGGTGAACCAGGCGTGGACGGGGGCGAGCAGGTCACGCGCCTCTCCGTCGCTCCCGTGGTTGTGGTACAGCCGCGCGAGGCTAAGAGCCGCCCGCAACTCCAGCGATTTCGTACCTTCATCGCGGGCCATCGTCACGGCCCGTTTGAACCAGCTTTCGGCGGTATCGTCGTTCGGATTTTGCCGCAGCAGGAGTTCACCCTTGGTGCGGAACAACTCCGGGAGTTGATACTTCGAGCCGGACTGGGCAATGCTCAAGCCCTTATCCAGCAGGTCAAGTCCCTCGCTCGCCTCATCACACTCGCCGCAGGCCCGCGCCAGGACGCACAGGTAATATGGCATACTCACTTTGACGCCAGTCGCGCCGATGACTGCAATAGCCTCGCGCATCTCCGGGATGCCTTCGGCTGCCCGTCCCTCTTCGGCAAGCACCCAGCCGAGATAGAACCTACCCTGAGAGATTAAAATTGGCAGGGCGAACTCCTGAGCCTGCGCAGTCCACTTCTGCAACCATTGGCGTCCCGCGCCAGGTTCGCGCCGCATCAGATGGACGTTGGTGAGGTTCGACTGCGCAAGCACCAGCGTGATGGGATGAGACACTCGCTCGGCCAACACATTGGCCTCTCGGCAACGGACAAGGGCTTGGTCGGCATAGCCACGAAGCCAAAGCATCGACGCAGAGTAGATCCTGCAGCACACTCCGGGGTCGTGCCCTGAGTGGGTGTAAGTCAGAGCATGATGCCGGTCGGCGTCATAGGTCGCAATGCCGAAATTCACGTGGGCTTCTGCCGCGGCATAGTCTCCCAAATAGTACTTGGTGGCCCAGAGCTGATGATGGGCCTCGAGGAGATGGCCCGGGTCACCGGATGCCCGTGCGAGCTCCAGGCATTGAAGGCCGAGTTCGTCAGCAGCGGGCAAATTGCCAGAAATCATGTGGTACGAGGCTTCACCGCAGACCGCGACGAACAGCTGATTTCTGTCGCCCAGCTTCTCGGCAAGCGTTCGCGCCTTCGAAAAGGCCTCCAGTACTTCCGGAGCGCTCCAGCCCCTGGCCGTCTTCATGGCCACAGCCATGGCGTTCTGTAGTTGAAGCGCCTGGCGCAGGCGACCCTCGGAGTCGGGCAGGGAACCAACCACCTCAAGTCCCTTGCTAAGGTGGGCCACAGCCTCGCGGTTCGCGGACCGCTTCAGGGCTTGCTGTCCTGCCTTTATCCAATACTCAATAGCCTGCTCTGCGTTGCCTGCGGCGGTGTAATGGTGCGCCAGCATCTCAGGCTCGGCCTCTGTGATCTTGCGGAACTGCGCTTCCAACTCTGACGCGATGACAGCGTGGATCTGCTGCCGTCGGCTTTTGAGGAGGCTCTGATAGGCGGTGTCCTGGACGAGCGCATGCTTGAACGTGTAGGTCGCCTCGGGCGGGACACCGCGTCGAAATACGAGTTCGGACTTTTCAAGCTGCTGCAGGATGCCCTCGAGCCGGGCATGATCGTAACCGGCCACGGCAGCCAGCAGACGATGCTGGAAGACACGACCGATGCAGGCACCGATCTGGGCCACCTCCTTGACCGGGGCGAAACGGTCAAGGCGGGCCATCAGCGAATCCTGCAGCGTCGACGGGATCACAGGGAAGGGCAACGTCCGCGACAGGACATAGTGGTCGCCTTCATCGGTAAGGAGGCCGGACTCGAGAACTGTCTTGGTCAGTTCTTCGACGAATAGGGGCACGCCCTCGGTCCTGGCCAGAATTTGGTTTCTAACGTCCGCCGGCAGCGTCTTGCCACCAGCCACCCGGTCGACGATCGCTGACCCCTGATCGTGATCAAGGCGGTTGAGCGATACCGCAGTGACGTACGATAGCAGCGTCCACCGTGGCTTGAACTCGGGGCGGAAGGTGATGATCAGAAGCACAGGCAGGTTCTGCAAACCGTCGATCAGCATGTCGAGCCATTCGCTGGTCGTCGGGTCGATCCAGTGGGCATCTTCAATGATCATCACGACAGGTTGTCGCGCCGCAAATCCTTCGAGCAGTTGGATCAGGGTTGTCAGCGTTCGTGATTTACGCGCCTGAGGCGTCAGCTTCAGGGGCGCATAGCGGCCAAGTGTGTCGATCGACAACAGCTCCGCCAACAATGGTACCGTTTCGGCAATATCGGAGACAGCCTGTCGCAACAGAGTTTCGAGCTTATCGAGCTTCGTATCCGAAGTGTCGCTGTGCCCCAGTCCCACAGCGCGCTCGAGTTGCTTCGTGACGGGATAGAGTGCGCTGTTTGCGTGGTAGGTGGAACAGAAGTAGCGCAACCGGGCGTGCGGCTCGGCGCTCAATCGCTCCTCCAGCGCGGCAGTCAGCCGCGACTTACCGATGCCCGGCTCACCCGACAACAATATAGCTTGGCCTTTTCCGGCGCGAGCTTGCTGCCAGCGTTGGAGCAGAAGCTCGAGTTCCTCGGATCGCCCCACCAACGGCGTTGCAACGCCATGCAGCGCATCAAAGCGCCCCTCCGCATCTGCCTCGCCGGTGATGCGCCAAGCGGGAACGGGAGTTGCGAAGCCCTTCAGTTGCTGGTGGCCGAGATCGATCATGTCAAACAATCCGACGACCAGCCGGTGAGTGCCACCAGCGATCACGACCTTGTTCGGCTCGGCCAGGGCCTGCAAGCGAGCCGCAAGGTTGGGTGTCTCGCCGACGACGGCCTCTTCCTGCGCTGATCCTTCGCCCACCAGGTCGCCGACCACGACGAGACCGGTGGCAATGCCAATACGGACTGCAAGGGCTTCGCCTGATAGCGTCCTCAGGCTAGCGGTTGCCGCTGCTGCCGCCAGACTCGCGCGCACTGCCCGTTCGGCGTCGTCTTCGTGTGCTCTGGGCCAACCGAAATAGGCGAGCACCCCATCGCCCATGAGTTTAGCAACATAACCCTCGTATCGTGCAATCTCCGCCGACACTGCACTCTGGTAGGCACGGAAGACGTCGCGCATTTCTTCCGGATCAAGCCGCTGTGACAGCTCGGTCGAACCCACGAGGTCGATGAACACCACGGTCAGCTGCCGCCGCTCAGCCCCGCGTGCAGGCGGCGCAGACCCCTGAGCGGAAGCGGAACTCATGGGCGACATGGTATCGTCGTCCAGTGCGGCGATCGCCGCCATAACCTTACGGCGCGGGCCGATGGGTAGACCCAGCTCCCTTAGATCATCTTCTGTAAGATGCCGAAGCGCATCGAAATCAACTTCGTTCGCGGTGAACGCCTCTGCATATTTGTCCAGCCCGAGGCGGGCGAGCCAAGAAGCGATGTCCGGCATGATGCTACCTCGCTGGCCGGAAATCTATCACGACCGTCGCGCGCCGGACAGCAAGACTCCGCAATTCATGTCTTCGCTTTCGGAGCAAATACACCCCCAAAGTGGCCTGGGTGAATGTCGGCTCCAGCGCTTTCCGGACCTTCAAGATCGCGAGACTGAACGGCAGCCTCGGGTCAAATCGCGTCGCTGAGGCTGAGGCGGTCGAACGACAGCAACGGGGTCCGTACCCTGCCGTTGGCGCAAGTGAATCACTGCAAGATTAGGCAGAACGCAAGGGTGCAATCTGGCCCTGAATTTCGTAACGGAAGCGGGCGGCTTGACGACCACCAGAAAAACGCACGTTTTCCTTGCTGTTCGCCTCGATCTCACCGACCTGCGCCCGGTCCAAGGCACCTCCGATGGTCGCAGATTATCTGAGCCGAAAATCACGATGATCTCGCGCCCGCGCCCGGATGTTCTCAAGCCGCTACTACAGCTAGTCGATGGTAGCGATCCATTCGCCGGATGCACCTTTTGCAAACCCGACAACGCGATCCAGCGGCTGCGCCTGTGGTGACATCCTGATTGATGTCATGCACGAAACTCCGGGGCCGCTGCTGTTCTTGTCGCACTGGCCGAGAGCAAGCGAGATCTCGGGCATGTTGTTGCGGTCCCAAACGAGCGGCGAAGCTTGCTGTGCCTTCCGAAAGGCGGCTAGAGCTTCATCCTCCGTCGGCGCTTCGACGATCGGGGCCTGCCGAACAGGGCACAGCGAAGGATCGGCCGAAATAGCCGCTGTGAGTTCGGCCTTAGAAAGTGCCTGTGCTTCGACGCCGGGCATCGCAAGCCATGTGCCGCCAGCGCCGGCTAACAAGCCAACGGTGGCGGCAATCGCGAGAAGTGCGTTTTGGTTCACGCTGGAGTCCTCACCTAAAGATTCAAATTGAACCAGTGGCGTTGTTTTACGCCTTGGTCGTTTGGGATGTCGAAATACCAGGGATCGGTGCGGCGGGGACGCATTGACGAAATTTCTTTAGTGCAGCTATAGCTTCCGTTGTCGCTGTCACGACCAGCGCGACGAACGGGAATAGTGAGGCCATTTTTGTCGGCCTGGCTGTTAAACCTCGATTTGCAGACATTCACGGTCTTGACGCACTGATCGGGGACGCGGCGATTGCCTTCCTTGCCCCGCTCGCTATAGCCGACGTTCGAGCCTTCCGGGCAGTCTGCGTACTCTTGGCGGCCAGGTTCTCCAGCCTTTGCTTCGTGGCAAATCGGCCAAGAGAAGCCTGGCTTCGCCATGGCGCGAATGAGTTTCGTCATTGGCGGAACGCAGTAGGAGACGCCATGCCAGGACGGACTTTGCGAGGCAGCACAGAGCAGTACTTGGCAACCCCAGGAGGCATCTTGAGCCTTGGCGGCGGTAGCAGGCAAGATAGCGACGGCTGCTAGGCCGGCTGCTGCATAAAGCAGGTTTTTCATGTCAGGTGGTCCTCTCGATGGTGACTGCCGGTGTCGCCCGATCGACATGGAGATTGTCGACGGGTAGGGCGGGCTGCGCTCGATCGCCAGCGGCATAAATGATGGCGGCGATGATCGCGAAGGCTGAGAACCAGAATATCCCTATGCGGAACAGAAGCAGCTGGTTGGGTATGTCCCGGCACAGTGGCGGGAAAGCAAAGAGCCCAACCAGAAAGCTGTCGAATGCGAGGTTGCGTTGACTTTGAAAAAGGATCGACACGGCGAGCAGTAGCACAGCAAAGGGGCCATGCACCCACCAGATTCGTGAGGAAAGGACGATCAGCGCGAACGATATCGGAATGGCAAGCAACAAGCTCGCCAAGGGATCGTTTGCGATGGAGTTCGCAGTATGGGCGAAGTCTGGCAACTATCGATCTGTCCTCTTCGGTTTTTTGCGAGCGTCGGCGAAGGGAGGCGAAATTTCGCTTTCCCGTTCTGCAAGAAGATTGAAATCAGCGATCGGCCGGCGATCTAAGGTCTTGTCCACGGCCTTCAGTCGCCACTCATTCATATCGAGGACGTAAGTGGCCCACATGCCGTAGCGTGCTGCCATCGCGTAGTTCTGATAGGTGAGATACTGGCCGTTGACAGGGTTGGGAGAGGCGACCCGCGCCCAACCGACACGAAGCATCTCGAGGGCGAGGTCGCGGCCGGAGGCGGCGCAGCGAGCGAGCGGCACGCCGTCACGATTGTAGCCGAGAACCGTACATTCGATTCTCTTGTCGCTGACTGTGCGTTTCAGCCATGCTTTGGCGAGCGGTCCACATGGGACCGGGAGCGGCGCTTTCGTCTTCGCGCGGTTGCCCCACTTGGGATTAAGCGCCCATTGCGGCAGCTCGCACGCATCGATGTCGGCGAGGCGCACCCGTTGTGCATATTGCGGATACCAAAGCGTCCGGCCATCCATGACCGCCACCCGGCCGCGAAAGACGGGGAAGGCCGGAGCCGGCGCTGCGGCTTGCGGCTCGAGTCGCGGCGGCAATGGCGGCTCGTCGATGATGTCCGCGGCGATCGAGGGATCCGCGATGACGGTGGATACGGCGGCGGCGAATATATGCCTTTTCATTACTTCGCTTTCTTGGCGCGTTCGTTTGCCAACCTGCTCAAGAGGATGGCCGGGTGCTGAACGTCTTCGAACTGCCACAGACCGGCCCGTTGCTCTCGGGCGCTTTGTTCGGCAACGGCATAGGGAGGGTGAAACGGCAGCCCTTCGGCATTGAGGGCAGCGAAGGCATATCCGCTAGTGACCATCATGGTCGCAAGGTCAAGTCTGTCCTTGCCGACTGTGGCGTAGCAGACGACGTAAGCCGTATTGGCGGTCTTCGCGACAGGCGCACAAACCGGTCGGGTGTCTTTGATGTAGGCGGAGAAAACGGCGAGCGAGGCATCGCCGCAATCTCGCTTTTGGCCTGTCTTGTCGGTGTAAGTGGTGCCGCGAAGGCAAGATTGCACACCGTAGAGACGATAGCGGTTGCCGTCGGCAACCCATGTGTCGCCGGATTCGAGCGTCACGCCAGGTTGAAG
This sequence comes from Mesorhizobium onobrychidis, assembly GCF_024707545.1. NCBI lineage: Bacteria > Pseudomonadati > Pseudomonadota > Alphaproteobacteria > Hyphomicrobiales > Phyllobacteriaceae > Mesorhizobium > Mesorhizobium onobrychidis. The sequence continues at coordinate 146,375 of NZ_CP062230.1, read as the reverse complement.
ATCGAAGTATCCCGCAGGCGCGGCATTGATCTCTCCTGATGTGAGGACTGCCGCTAGATAAATCGCGGCCCTTCTCATTGGCCTTTGACCCTCGGATCGGCCCACATCCCGTACCCTTGTTTGCCGATGCGTTGTGCTTTTTCGAGATCCGCGCGCGCGGGCGAACCATCCGGGTTTTTCACCACTCGAAGTGCGCCAAGGGAGACCAGCTCGTCTTCAAGCATGTCAACGCTGTCGAGGCTGCCGGGATAGTTATAGTAGCCGTAGCAAGTCGCATCCTGGCTCGGTGCATTCTGTTCGCTGACGAAGGCGCGGCAGAAGAGAACCTTTGCTGACCTCAGCATCACCTGCAATTCTTGCTGCGCGAAGCCGCTGCATGATCCCGAATATCCTTCGGTGCGATTCACCATCTCGCCGCTGCATGGCTCGACGCCGTAGAGATGCAGTGTTGTCTTGTCGTCGATCTGAATGTCGGTCGCCGAGACAGCCTTATATCCACTGGCAGATGCAAAGCCCTTGCGATCCACGACTTTACCGCTGCCGTCATAGTATTCGACGACCAGGACTGTCTTGCCCGGCGACGCCAGCGATTTGACGTAGTCCTTGTCGATGTCCGGCGCAGCGAAGGCAGACGTTGCCAATATGCAACTTGCGAGTGCGGCGATGATCGTGCCTTTCATTTTCTAGCCCTTACCATCTTGGTTATATTGGATTCCCTGCACCTAGGGGGTTTAAGTATGGCGCAAAAACATGTACCAGTATGCCATATCGATATCATACCTGTTAGAACTTAATCGGTTTTCATCGCGATCTCAACACCTCAAATGAGGTGGGGCTGTTGGCAGGAAGGGCTAGGATGGCAGCTGATTCACGCATCGTTCTGCTGATAGGTGTAGCGGCGCTTTCGACCTTGGGAGGAGGAGCATCCCAGGGCGGCGAAATCCTTAAAAGAGCGCCAAAACAGCATGCTTCCATCAGCAATCAGGGGAGCCCTGCCGCTCTTAGCGAAACCGCGATCACGGCCATATTCGATAGACGGTGGTCCAGCCCTGAAAGCGACTTCGTCCTTGGTGCCGATGGCGTTGTGCTATCAGAGCCAGCGGCTAAAAAAGCCGCCATGACTTCTAACCATATCGGTAACACTTCTTCAGCGCAGAGAGCCAAGGAAGATAAATCGGTTGACGCCGATCTAGTTAGAAGCGCCACGGGCGCAATAAGCCACAATGGCATTATTGTTCCTGACAAACAGGACACGGAAAACGTGCGGCAATGCGGCCCATCTCCATTAAGTGCGTCTGAAACCAAGACGTTGGTCGTTGAGTCAGCACGTCGCCACAAGGTCGATGAAGTATTTGCGACGGCCATTGCCTGGGCTGAGAGCGGCTTTGATCGAATCCGAAACTCGGAGAAGGGCGCGCGCGGGCCGATGCAACTCATCCCTGCGACTGCGGCACAATTCGGTGTGCGCGACGTCTGCGATCCCGCGGAAAACATCGAAGGCGGGATGAAGTACCTGCGGGTGCTCCTCGACGAATTTCAAAATCCACTGCTGGTCGCGGCCGCCTACAACGCCGGGGAACGGCGGATTTATGAGTACGGCGGCATTCCGCCTTTCAGAGAGACCGTCGGCTACGTGGCGAAGGTTGTGAACTATCAGCTTGGCCTGCCGATGCCGGCAACCACGGGCAAGTCGCCGGCGGATGCTTCGGAAGCAATCGCCGATGCAGGCGATGATCGAGATGTTGGCGTCATCGCGGTCAAGAAAACCGGCAGGTTCGTCGGCGGCGTGATGCATTTTTGAAGGAGAGAAGTATGAGAATTGATGCGGTAAGGGGACCGGGGGCAGGGGCTGTCAAGCTGGCGGCGCTACTCGGGCTCGTGGCGGTTATGCAGGTGGCTGGCGCCGATCTGGTGCTTGCACAAGGCACTGGCGGTGGTGGTGGTGCATTCGGGCCGCTTCAAACCGCCGTACAGATGATTGTTGACTTCATCACCGGTCCGTTTGGTCGGTTGCTCGCGATCATTGCCGTCATCGGACTGGGCTTTCTGGCATTTGCGGGCCGTCTGTCTTGGTTCACAGCGGGCGCGGTTGTCATCGGCATCGGTTTGGTGTTCGGCGCTCCCAATATCGTCGATGAGATGATCTCGGCTGTCGGCAATTGACCGATGGCTGAGCACCAGGACGAAAAGCCTCTGGTGACCCCGTTGGTGATCGGACTAACCCGGTCACCAACGCTGTGGGGCGTGCCGTACATGGCCGTCATCATCATCGTCGGCATAACCATCATCGGCTGGCTTGGGACGAATTCGCTGTGGGCGCTCCTGGTAGCTCCGGTGAGCTACCTCTTCCTGTTTTCGCTCTGCACTTGGGATAGCAAGATTCTTGACGTGTTGCAGGTGGCGTCCCGGAAGACTCCGCGGACGCCCAATAAGACATTTTGGGGAGCCAACTCATATGGGCCGTAACGGATGCTGAAAGTCGTTAGAGAAGAACTCGGATTTGGGAAGGTCGCTAACAAAGAGCGGCCTATGGCGACTCATATTCCTTATTTACGGCACGTCTCGAATACGGTCGTGGGGTTGGAGAATGGCGCCCTTCTTTGCGTGATCAAGCTGGATGGCCTGTTCTTCCAGACGGAGGATCAGGCTGAGCTCAATATGCGCTCGGTCGTCCAGAACACGATGATCCGGGCGCTCGGATCAAGCCGTTTTTCCGTCTGGTCGACGGTCATCCGGCGCGAGGTCGATACGGAGATTGAGGGAACCTTCGATGATCCGTTCTGCGATCTCCTGAACAGGCGCTACATGGAGCAGTTGCGCCGGAAGCGCATGTTCACAAACGAGATCTACCTGACCATCGTGCGATCGGGGATGCGCGGACCGCTCGGCTTGAGCGATGCGGCCAAGCGCCTTCTGGATCGGACTGCCGGCGGCGATGCGCGCGGGCAGCAAACGCGCGAGGATGTGACGGAGCTCGAGGAGCTGATCGGAAACATCACGCGCGAGCTTCAGAAATACGGTGCCCGGGCGCTCGGGATCAGCAATCGCGACGGCGAGCCCTATTCGGAACCTTGCGAGTTTTTCAATACGATCCTGACCTGCGGTGTGCCCCGGAAGATGAGGCTGCCCCGCATGGGCATGCGCAATTACGTCGGAACGTCGCGGTTGCATTTCAGCAAGCGGACCATGCAGGCGCAGGGTGCCATAGAAGAAGACAACCGGTTTGGCGCGCTGTTGTCCGTCAAGGAATATCCGCCATTCACCGGTCCAGGGATGCTGGACGGCCTGCTGCAGGTGAACCACGAATTCATCCTGACGCAATCATTCACGATCGCGGACAAGCCAATTGCCCAAGAGCGGATTAGTCGCCTGCAGCGGCAAATCCAGGCGTCTGATGAAGCCGGTAGTTCGGTCGAGCACGACATCGACTTTGCGCTCAATAGTCTCATGAACCAGGAAGCCGTGTTCGGGTTCCATCATCTGTCATTGTTGTGCCTGTCGCGAGATCTGGAAGGTGTAAGCCGCTCCGTTTCGGAGCTCGGATCGTGCCTCACCGACATGAACATCAACTGGCTGCGAGAGGACGTGAACCTTGAAGCGGCCTTTTGGGCGCAACTGCCGGGAAATCACAGCTACATCGCCCGCAAGGCCATGCTGTCGAGTGCAAATTTCTCGGGCCTATCGTCGATGCACAATTTCGCGACCGGGCAGGCCGACCGGACACATTGGGGCCTGCCGATCACGATCCTCGAGACAACATCGCAAACGCCCTATTGGTTCAATTTTCATCGTCGCGATATCGGTCATTTCACAGTCGACGGTCCCACTGGGTCGGGCAAGACCGTGGCGATGACTTTCCTTCTGGCGCAAGCCTTCCGGGTATCGCCGGCCCCCAAGGCCGTGTTCTTCGACAAGGATAGGGGCGCGGAGATTTTCATCCGTGCGATTGGCGGCTCCTACGAAGTGTTGTCGCCTGGCACGCCGACCGGCTTCAATCCGTTGCAGCTTGAGAACACCGGGCCGAACCGCGAGTTTCTGTTGCGCCTGCTCAAAGCCATGCTGCGGTCGGGCGATCGGCAGGACTTTTCACCAGAAGACGAAGACACGCTCGAACGAGCGATCGCCCGCCTGATGCAGGAGCCTGCGGCTGAACGCAATCTGCCAAATCTTTCGGACCTCCTCGTCGGCCGTTCTCGAGCCGACGCGAATGATCTTCATTCCCGACTGCGACCTTGGATCGACGGTGAAAAGGCGTGGATGTTCAACGCTCCGCACGATGTCTTGTCGTTCTCCGGAAGAAGCGTCTTCGGTTTCGACATGACGAGCATCCTCTTGACTGAGGATCTTCGCACGCCGGCGCTGATGTACATCTACCATCGCCTCGACGAACTGCTGACCGGCGATCCTGTCATGTTCTTCATGGACGAAGGCTGGCAGCTTCTCTCGGACGAGACGTTCAGCAACTTCATCGTCGACAAGATGAAAACCATCCGAAAGCTGAATGGCATCGTCGGCTTTGGTACGCAATCAGCGGCCGATATCGCCAAGGCCAAAGCGTCTCACACGATTATCGAGCAAGCAGCAACGAACATCCATTTCCCGAATCCGCGCGCGGATGACGAGAGCTACATCAAGCGATTTGGGCTGACGGTCAAAGAATTCAACTTCATCAAGAATACCCCGCCTGAAAAGCGCACGTTTCTCATCAAGCACGGCAATGACTCCGTCATTGCCCGTCTCGATCTGTCGACAATGCCGGAGGTCGTAAAGGTGCTCTCCGGCAACAAGAAGACGATCGAAGAGTGTGCAGCGCTGCGGGAAAAATATGGCGATGAGCCTGAACACTGGCTGGCTGAATTCTGCGGATGGGAGAGGGCCAATGGAGAATAATCCTGCTCTATGGCTGATGTTGACGGCGCTTGCCGTACCGGCGCCGGCATTGGCGGGAGGAGTGCCCGTTATCGACGGTGCGAACCTGACTGAGCGTACGACGAGGGACGAAAAGACGACCGAAATCGAAAAAGTCGACAAGGATCGTTTTTCCGTAAACAAGAGCGTCACTTGCTCGGTGTACCGGCCTGGCCGGCGAGACGATCCGGTAGCAGCTGCCAACGCCAATCCGGAAATTGCCGGTCTGGTGAAGCGTATCGCCCGAGAGGAAGGCATCAACGAGAACGAGTTTCTCGCTCTTGTGTACCAGGAAAGCCGTTTCAACCCTTGTGCAAAGTCAGGCGTGGGCGCGATCGGCCTGGCACAGCTCATGCCCGGCACGGCTGCCGATCTCGGCGTTAACCCTCACAACATCGAGGAAAACCTGCGCGGAGGCGCCAAATATTACCGGCAGCAATTGAGGCGCTTCAACGGCAACGTGAACCTTGCCCTTGCGGCCTACAATTCCGGTCACGGCAACGTCCAAAAATACGGCGGCATTCCGCCGTTCAAGGAGACCCAGGGCTACGTAAAAAACATCACGCAAAGATGGCTTCCGGCCTTTGGTGGCTCGGATCAGGCAAACATCCCGCTCAACTACGGTGGCGGCAACACTGCCTATAGCGGCATGCGGAACTCAACGATCAACGCCATGGCGACGTCGCAAGCGGCGACCGATAGCGTCGGAAATGCTGCCTCGTGGCTGCAGCAGTTGGGTGGGATGCAGAGTGGTACGATCCAGGACAGTTGGGATCACAATTCCGGCGCCCGCAATGCCAATCTCGAAATGATGAATCAGGTCATCCGCATGGGAACGGCAATGGGCGACCTGATCAACTCTCGCAACGCCAGCACGGCAAGCAATCTCTCGGGCACTTCGCAGTCCTCAGATTTTAAGGACGAGGACAAAAAACCGCGCGAGACAGCCGGCCTCTGCGATCCGCGCGAAGGCCTCGAATGGAGCCCGACGGAGAAAGCATGCGTTCAGAAACGCGAACGCGCGGCCAACGTAAATCTGATGTTGAAGCCACAATGAGGGAGAATACCATGAAGCGCCTTATCATTTCTGCGTCGGTGATAGTCCTTGCATCGGCCGCATCCGCACAAGTTCCTGTGATTGACGGAGCAAACTTTGATGTAGCGAAACAGACAGCCGCGACCACAGACAAGATCCTCGGCACGAACAAGGAAATCCTCACGACCGTCGAGCAGACCTTGAAGTCTGTGACAGGCGATCGCGGCAGTGATGCCAACCAGATGCAGGACCTGGCCGTCGGCAATGGCTTTTCAGTTTCGTCGATGCCGTCATTCGATAGCCTGCTCCAAGGCGGTGTGCCGAATTTCGGCGGCATGGGCGGGGACATCGCCAAAGTTGCCACGACGTTCATCAATGGTCTGCAACTGGTCAAAAGTCTCTCTGGCCAAGCGAACAGCACGTTCTCTGGCGATAAGTCCTACGAGGAGCTGGTGAACACCGTACTTGGTGTCGCGGCACTGGTGAATGGGTCGCAACAGGCGGCCCAGACGCGGAAAAGTGCTTTTGAGCAGGCAGGCCAGCAGATCGGCCAGGCGCAGGACATCAAGGGCTCGATCGACCAAAACACGCAGCTTCAGGTGCAAGCGGGCCTGACGATCAACGAACTGATCGGTGTGATGAACGGCGCGGTTTCGTCTCTCCAGGCGGACAATCAGCGGCGTCTGACCGATATCTCCAACTCGAAAAAGGCGCTCAACTACAGTGGGAACTAAGCCGATAAAAACAGCGACAGTGACGACGCTTTTCGTGGTCGTGGCCGCTCTTTCCGGCTGCGGCACGGTCAAGGAGAAGACCGCGCCCTGCAAGCGGCCGGCAAACCTGACGTCTTATGCGCCGGATCCCCGTCTCGAGTGCGGACCGATGATGCATGTCAATGGCGATGCATCTGCGGCCTTCGAGGCGATCGAAGTGGAATAGGGACGCTAGGCGGCAATGCAGGATTTCTTGGGCGAACTGCTGGACAGGATAGAGCAGACAGGGGCGAATTTTTCTGAACGAGCCTACGAAATTGTCGGCGGCGAGATCGTTCCACTGCTCAATGTCATGTTCCTGGCCTATGTCGGCTATTACGGCCTGCAGCTCTTTATGGGAACTGCTCGCGTCAGTGTCAGCGAAATCATCGGTCGCGTCGTTCGCATGCTGCTGATCCTGACACTGGTGAGCCAGTGGAGCCATTTCAACACGTTCTTTTACTCCTGGCTCAACAATACCCCTGAAGACGTCGGGCGGGCCATCCTCACGGCGACCGGGACAGGTATCACCGAGCCGACGAACGGCCTGTCGATGATCTGGAAAACAGCGAATGAAGCGGCTTCGGCATTTGCCGAACAGTCAGGGTATTTTTCGGTTCTCCCTTCAATGGTCGGCTTCCTGATCATGTTGTGCGTCGCCGTCTTCATTGCCGTTGCCCTCGCAATCTTGCTGCTCGCCAAGGTGATGATGTGGGTCCTCATTGGAACCGCGCCGATTTTCATCGCTTGCATGCTCTTTGAACAAACGCGGAACCTGGGCGTCTCATGGTTTCAACAGGTTCTGCTCTACGCGCTGATTCCGCTCTTCGTTTATGTCGTTGCCGCTTTCTTGATCGCAGCCATGGACCCTGAGTTGACGAAGGTATCGAACGCGGCGAACCAAAGACGGCTCCAGCTCAGCGATATTTCAGCCTTTCTTCTGCTTTGCTGCGCCGGCACGTTTGTACTGATCAACATCCAGATCCTCGCACAAGGGATAGTCGGCGGAGTGGCGGCCGGTATCGGCAGCGTTGCGAGAATGGTTGGTCGATACACCGGCTTGACGGCGCCTATGGACGTGTCGCGGGCCGGCATCAAGGGCGCAAGGATCGGCTTCCAGGGTGGCAAGAGCCTCTACACCCGCTTCCGTGGCAACGGCGGCCCCACAATGACATCCGGTGGAGACGGTGCAAAGGCGGCTATGCAGAACCGGATAAGCAGCCACAGCATGCCTCGTTGAGGCTGTTGGTTCGTAAGAAGTAAGGGCTAGACCAGATGGCAGATTCTAAGGACGTTGCTCTCAGGAGTTATTTTCAGGACGGTGATCGTTGGGAAAATGAGATCGTCAAAAAGGCGAAGCGCTCGCGCGCGCTCGCGTGGTTTGTGACAACGATTTTCGGGGCGACAACGCTTCTGGCGCTTGCTGCTTTGGTGCTGCTCGTACCGTTAAAGAGCTTTGAGCCATACATCGTCGAGGTCGACAAGAACACCGGCTATATGGAGGTCAAAACGGGCCTGACCAGGCCGTCGAACCTGACCGAACAGCAGGCAATCACCCAGGCCAACGTCGTACGATATATTCGCGCGCACGAAGGCTATGATCCGTTCGCCATAGAAGAAAATTTCGGCATCGCCGCACTGTTGTCGACAGGCGACGCGGCCCGCGAGCTGCAAGAGCTCTATAGCGCCGCTAACCCGAACAATCCGGCGAAGGTTTATGGGAAGAACAAGCGCGTCCTCGTCGAGATCAAATCGGTGACGTTTTCGAACGCCAGCACAGCGCTGGTCCGTTTCTCGACGACGGAAAAGACCGACACGGACTCGATCGTCCGGCACTACATTTCCGTCGTGCGCTACCGCTACACTGATACGCCGGTGACAAACGAGTGGCGCTTCGAAAACCCGCTAGGCTTCCAGGTCTATAACTATCGTCGCGATCAAGAGACCGTGACGCCAGGAGCTCAGGGATGATGAAACGCCTCCTGATTTCGGCGGCGATCTGCGCCGCGATCCTGACTCACGCCCATGCGGCGCAAACGCCTCGGCCAGGCAGCCTCGATGCGAGGGTGACGAGCGTTGTCTATCAGCAAAACAACGTGGTGAAGGTGGCCGCGACCTATGGAATCTCAACAATGATCATCTTCGATGAAGATGAGAAGTTCGAGACCATTTCGCTCGGCGACACCGAAAGCTGGCAGGTCGCGCCCTCCGAGAAAGGCAACATCCTGTTTGTGAAGCCCATCGCGAAAAACGTGGCAACAAACATGAACGTCGTCACCACCAAGAGGATCTATTTCATCGAATTGAACGATTTTGCGCCCGATGCCGGCAAGAAGGTCTTTGGGGTTAGGTTCGTCTACCCGGAAAACGACCTGAACGCCGCACTACGGAAAGAGGCCGAGCATCGCGCCTCTCACCCCAATGTCTCGAACATCGACAAGGCAAACGTCAATATCGACTATTCTTTTTCCGGCGATCCGTCGCTCAAGCCGTCCATGATTTTCGACGACGGGAAGAAGACGTTCTTCAAATTCAGCGGGCGCATGCCTGCAATATTCGCTGTGAATTCCGATTTCTCGGAAACGCTCCGCAACTTCCGCAAGGAAGGGGAATATCTGGTCATTGATGGCGTGGCGACCCAATACACGCTGCGTGACGGAAACCAGTGGACGTGCATTTTCAATCTGAGAAAGCCTGATTTTGGCGCACCGGATCCCGATATCCTCGGTCCAGCTCCCGATCGCGTTGCGTCCAAGCGCAGAAGGAGCGGCAACTGATGAAACGCACCCCCGAACTAGAAGCGATGCTCTCGGCCGACGAAACGGACGTCAGCAACAAGAATGCCAAACGCAACCAGGTCCTGGGCGCCGCGGCACTCCTGCTCGGCGGTGCCGTCGCGGCCTATTTCGTTCTCGCCGGTGCCCAGGAAAGGCCTCGTGACGTGCTGGATGGTGACGAGGAATTCAGGACCACCACGTTCCGGCCCCCGTCCTTCGTTCGTGATGTCGAAGAGCCGCCGGCCGCTCCTGACAGTGAGATCATATCGTTGCCGCCGCCACCGCCGCCCCCCGCTGAAGAAAAGCCGGACACGACAGCGTTCAACGTGCCGCCACCTCCGGCACCTGTAGTTGCCGCTCCCCCGCCACCCGAAGCCGCCGAACCGCCGCCGGAAGAATTTCCGGAGCGCTACAAGTCGGCGATGGTCGTATTCGACAACAAGGGTTCGGCGGCCGATGGTGGTACGCTGGCCGGTGACGAAGGCGAAGGCCTGAGTGTCGCCGGCGAGGACCGCAACAGCAAATATCTGGCGGCAGCAGCGAACTTGGCCGACAGATCAGCGACAGCACGCCAGATCAAGCGTATCGACGCCATGATCCCGGAAGGAACATTGATTCCAGGCATCCTCGAAACGGCAATCGTCAGCGACTTGCCAGGACAGATACGCGCCATCACCTCGCAGGACGTTTATTCCTTCGACGGAAGGCGCGTGTTGATCCCGACGGGAACCCGGCTGATCGGCGAATATCAGTCCGATGTCGTCAGGGGCCAAAAGCGCATCTTCGTCATCTGGACGCGCCTCATCCGTGACGATGGGGTGTCAGTGCGCCTCAATTCCATCGGCACGGATAGCCTCGGCCGCTCCGGCCTCACCGGCATTGTCGACAACAAGTGGCGCGAGAGGTTCGGATCAGCCGTCCTTCTCTCGATCGTCGGCGCCGGCGCAAGCTATCTGACCGGCTATGGCAGCGACGAAGCTTTCGGCGACGAAAAGGATGATGCTAAGCGCGGCGAAGAGCTCGCGCGTGACACCATCGCGCAAACCTTCTCCGATATGGCGAACCAGGCACTCTCCGAAAATCTTCGCAGTAGGTGCTCTCGTCCGATCTTTGCTGTAGAGCGCGCGTAAGGCGCGATTTGCCAATTCCCGGTTCCCCTGAGAGCAAGACAACCTGCCCTTCGCCATCTCGCGTCTCGTCCCATCGCCGCTGCAGCAGAGCCAGCTCCTCCTCGCGGCCAACGAGCGGTGTGAGCGCGGCTGGGTGCAGCGCCTCGAAGCGGCTCTCTGCTTGGCTTTCGCCGATCACTCGCCAAGCACGCACTGGCTGGGCGAAGCCCTTGATATGCTGAGAGCCGAGGTCGGCAAGTTCGAACAGACCACCGACTAAGCGGCGCGTGTTCCGGCTGATCACCACGCTATTCGGCTCAGCCAGCGACTGCAGCCGTGCTGCCAGGTTGGGTGTCTGGCCGACGACAGACCTCTCCTGCGCCTCCCCGGCTCCGATAAGCTCTCCTACCACCACGCCGCCTGTTGCGATGCCGACGCGGACCTCCAACGACAGGTCGTACTTTGGCTTAAGGCTGTGAATGGCCTCGACCGCGGCGAGGCCAGCCCGCACTGCGCGTTCCGCCTCGTCTTCATGGGCTCGCGGATAACCGAAATAGGCCAGCACGCCGTCGCCCATATATTTGGCGATGTGCCCTTCGTAGCGCGCAATTGCGGCCGCCACGGCGCTCTGATAGGCCCGCAAAAGTTCACTCATCTCCTCGGGATCGAGCCTTGACGCGAGCGCGGTCGAGTCGACCAGGTCGACAAACATCACTGTCAGCTGGCGGCGCTCGGCGTCTGGGGCTGCCACGGTCGTGACGTCGACCGCAGCGAAGGCTTGCGAAGAACGGGCGGGCGCAGAACCCGCGCCGTCGCGGAGGGCGGCAATTGCCGCAAGCAATCTACGGCGGTGGCCGACCGAGGTGATGAGGCATCCGACCAGGAGCCCATGAGATCAATATCGGGAACACTAACAAGGGAGAAGAAAATGGGACTTTTCAGAAGCAATGGAAATCGCGTTCCGGCTGCCATCGAAAAGATGGCGAGCGACGTGAAAGCGGGACAAATGGACCGGCGCGAGTTTCTCGCGCTTGCGAGCACGTTCGGCGCCTCGGCTGCGATGGCCTACGGCTTGATTGGCGTAGCATTGCCCCAGCCCGCACGCGCCGCCGAGCCAAAGAAGGGCGGGACCCTGCGTGTGTCCATGCCCGTCAAGGCGCAGAAAGACCCACGTACCTATGACTGGGTGGAACTTGCCAACATTTCTCGCTGCTGGCTCGAGCCGCTGGTTCGCTACACGCACGAATTCACATTTGAACCTGTCCTGCTGGAAAGCTGGGAGGTCAATGAGGATGCCACCGAATATGTCTTCCATGTCCGAAAGGGTGTGACCTGGAACAATGGCGATGCTTTCGACGCCGATGACGTAGTCCTCAACATAACCCGCTGGTGCGAGAAGGGCGTCTCCGGCAATTCGATGGCCGCGCGCGTCGGGGGGCTGATCGATGCCAAGACCGGCAAGGCGAGAGATGGGGCGATCGTCAAGGTCGACGATCATACCGTCAACCTCAAGCTAAGCGAGCCGGACATAGCCATCATCGCGAATTTCACCGACTATCCCGGACTGATCGTCCATCGCAGTTTCGATGCCGGCGGCGCCGACCCCGTCGCGAAGCCGATCGGAACCGGGGCATTCGAACTGGTATCCTACTCTGTCGGCAGCAAGGCTGAAGTCAAACGCCGAGAGAATGGCAAATGGTGGGGCGGCGAAGCTCTGCTCGATGGCGTGCAATTCGTCGACTATGGAACCGACTTCCAGGCAACGGTGGCTGCCTTCGACTCCGGTGAGATCGACGTCAGTATGGAGACGCCGGCTGACTTCATCGACATTCTGGACAAGATGGACGTGGTCAAATTGGAAGTCGCCACCGCAACGACGCTGGTGTGCCGCACCAACACGACCAACAAACCATATGACAACAAGAAGGTCCGTAACGCGCTGCAGATGGCGGTCGACAACAACACTGTCCTTCAACTCGGCTATGCAGGACGGGGAACGGTCGGCGAAAACCATCACGTCAGCCCGATCCACCCGGAATATTTTGCCCTGCCTAAGAAAAGCCGGGACGTCGAGGGCGCGAAGAAACTCATTGCTGAATCCGGAAATGCCGACTTCGAGCATGAGCTGATTTCGATCGACGAAGACTGGCAGAAGAACACCGGTGACGCCATTGCGGCGCAGCTTCGAGAGGCCGGCATCAAGGTCAAGCGCACGGTGCTTCCGGGTTCGACTTTCTGGAACGACTGGGCGAAGTATCCCTATTCGCTGACCGTTTGGTACATGCGACCGCTCGGGGTTCAGGTCCTAGCGCTGGCTTATCGCACTGGCGAGGCTTGGAATGAGACTGCTTACGCAAATCCCGACTTCGACGCCAAGCTCAAGAAGGCGTTCTCGGTCAGCGATGCCGCCAAGCGGAAGGAACTGATGCAGGACATCGAAGATGTGCTGCAGGATTCTGGGGTCATCATCCAGCCGTTCTGGCAAAGCCTCTTTGGTCACATGAACAAAAAAGTTCAGGACTATGCAATCCACCAGACTTTCCAGATGGATTTGCAGAAAGTCTGGCTGGCAGCCTAGCAGACTCCCAAGGCTCCAACCGGAAGCCTGGTCGGTGCCCCATCGAGCATGGGGTACCGACCTCCTTTGAACTATGCGTGAGGCGACCCGACATGTCCGACGACGAGATCATCCTTTCCGACCTTTCCGTCGACGAGTTGGTGCAGCAGATGCACGACGATCTTTATGACGGGCTGAAGGACGAGATCGAGGAAGGCACACAGATCCTCCTCGAGCGCGGTTGGGCGCCCTACAAGGTGCTGACCGAGGCGCTGGTCGAAGGCATGCGCATCGTCGGCGAGGATTTCCGCGACGGCATCCTGTTCGTGCCGGAAGTGCTTTTGTCCGCCAACGCGATGAAGGCCGGCATGTTCATCCTGCGCCCGCTGCTCGCCGCCACCGGCGCGCCCAAGCAGGGCAAGATGGTCATCGGCACCGTCAAAGGCGACATCCACGACATCGGCAAGAATCTCGTCGGCATGATGATGGAAGGCGCCGGCTTCGACGTCATCGATCTCGGCATCAACAATGCCGTCGAAAAATACATGGCAGCGATTGAGGAGCATCAGCCCGACATCATCGGCATGTCGGCGCTTTTAACCACGACCATGCCCTACATGAAGGTCGTCATCGATACGATGAAGGAAAAGGGCATCCGCGACGACTATGTCGTGCTGGTCGGCGGTGCGCCGCTCAACGAGGAGTTCGGCAAGGCAGTCGGCGCCGACGCCTATTGCCGCGACGCTGCCGTGGCGGTCGAGACCGCCAAGGACTTCATGAAGCGCAAGCACAACGTCCGCGCTTCGGCCTGAGCTTTTTAGCCAATTCATATAGCAATCTCAATAGATTAGCCTGAGATTGATACACCAAACCTAGCGCAACACGTTGCAACATATTCCGCGCATTTGTGCGCTTTGCAACGTGTTGCAATTCAGTCCATGCAACATACCTGCAACACAACAAATAGCCCGCCGAAGCGGGCTTTGCCCAGGCGAAACCCGACGGTGAGAAAGCTAGGCTAAGGAAAGTCAAGGCGGAAGAGAGGGCGCTACCCAAGAAGGAGGCCCGGCCGAAAGCGGCTGCTATTGGATCGAGGCAACTATGCCGCGAAAATTACCTACAGTGATCCACTATGATTATCGTTCTTGTTGGCCTACGCCGGCATGGCAGTTGCAGATCGGTGGGCGCCGCAGCGCATCTTGACGAGCTTTGGTGCAGCGCGCAGACTCACCTATTGGGTCTACTTAGAAAAACGCGCTGCCATCTGGAGAAGAGTTATGTTCAAGCGCTCCTCCACGGCAATCATACTGGCAATCATGTTCATCCTAGTGGTTGCCCTTGCCGTGATCTGTGTCGCCTACGGCTTTGTCCGTACAGCCCCAGACAAGGACACCCCGACCTTTCTGTTCTGGCTAGAGGTGGCGAAAACCAGCATCCAACTGATTTACATAGGCATTGGCGGCGCGATCGTGACGAGTTTGCTGAAGGTCTTGTCCGACAGCGTGCAAGCACGCCGGCAGGTTGAGGCCGCAAAGGATCAATTCCGCAAGGATCTCATCAACGGGTTCGTCAACGCCCGATATGAAGCAACCGGCAAGCGCGACACGTTTCTCAACGCCCCGTCGCCAAAATTGGCAGGCCTCTACCGATCCATGGTGGAGGATGAGTTCATTGTCGTAAAGGAAAAGCTATCGCGAGTTTGGCATGACGTTGAGACTGGGAAGCAGTCCCTGACCTACAGTGAGGAGATCAAGGAAGGTGTCATAGCCATGAAGGAATTTTTCGACCAAATGCTTGTCGAATACAGATCCGTCAAGGACTCCCATGTGCCTGACGCTATGGATTTTTTCGAAAATCTGCCTTTCTTCGGCGACTTCCTGAAAGAGGGGGAACATTTCAAATCGTTCATCAACAGCTACCGGACTACGCTTAGCCTCGTCAGGCTGGACCTGCTGGGGCCTAACTAAACCCGTGGGCCGCGGGGCTCGATGCTGCCCGACTGGAGGCGTCCGCTGCATTGGCTGAGTATGTAAGGAGCGTCGCATTTACCCAAAGCCGCCGCCGCATGGAAATCCAGGTCTGCGACGAACGCCACCGGCCAATTTTGAAGGCGACGATGGTTTTCGAGATCGAGGTCTGGGCTAGGGTGGGTGACTATTCATCCCGCCAATCGGAATGCGCCTTGTCTTGATGTCGACAAGCCGCCTCACCCGGATCGTCTGCCGCTCCACGGCAGGCAACGTTTCGAACGAAACTCGCATCCATTCTCGCTTTCCGCACTGCTCACAGCGCATCCGAATGGAGTCCGCGGGCACATCGCCGGCCAAAGCCGTCGGGCATTTCCTCGCCGGGCACATGCACCTTCTTGAGAGCCGAGCGGACAAGTTCTCGCTGGGCGTGCGTTTCGACCTGAATGTCTAAGTGAAGGATGGATTCGTATCCGCCCTCCCTGAAGTGGTAGAACCACTCTCGGTCGGGCTGTGAGCGGTAGCCGTTTGCTGTCACGGGGCTCGGCTTCAGCTCTCGGCTTCCTGTCGTGCGGCCTTCCCATGTAGCCAGCGGCTTCGTTGTCGGTGCGGAGCTTCATTGATCTGCAACGTTGACGATGTCGGTTTGTTGCCGCACCGTGTATTTCTTGAACCTAATATAACCGGAAGGATTGAATCGCGGTCTGTGAGTGCCGTTCATGCGTTTGAAGTTCGTCGCGCCGTTGATGCCGACCTTGGTGGAGAAGCCTCCCGAGGGTGACGACTGGATTCATGAGGTCAAGTTCGACGGCTACCGATCGCAGATTGTCATCGACGACGCGGACGTTCGCATCTTTACCCGTCGTGGTCTGGATTGGTCGGCAAAATATCGAGACTTGGTTGACGCAGCTAAACGGCTGGACGTCCAAAACGCCATCATCGACGGTGAGATCATCGTCACCAATGAGGCGGGGCTGTCCGATTTCGCAGCCCTACGGAAAGCCATCACGAGCCGCCAGCACGACCTCTATCTCGGCGCTTTCGATCTGCTGCACCTAAATGGCCACGACCTACGCGACATGGTACTGGAGGACAGGCGGGAAATTTTGGCCGGCCTGATAGAGCCAGGTAGCCGCATCCAATTCAGCGAGTCATTGCCCGGCGAGCCAGACGCGATCTATCATCTCCTAGATTTGGCCGGTCTAGAAGGAATGGTGTCGAAGCGATCTGACTCAAAGTACCGCAGCGGCCCGACGACCAATTGGCTGAAGACTAAATGCTTCACCATCGGCGAATTCGAACTGCTCGGCGTTGAGCGTGAAAGGGGTAAGCCGGCATTCGCGCTCATGGCCGAGCCCGGCACTCGAAAATATGTGGGGAGCGCGTTCGTGAGCGTCAACCGCGAGATGCGGGAACGACTTTGGAAAAGAGTCCAGGAACATGCCGGGCCACCGCCCAAAGACATGCCAAGGCGGCCGGCAACGCAGTGGGTCAAGCCAGGCATCAAAGCCCGCGTGAAGCACCTTCGGGGCGAGGAAGATCTTCGCCATGCCTCACTGCAGGACTTCTGGGATGAATCCACGCAGAGGCGATGAAGGCAGACTTGTCCTTCGCATCGACAGAATCTCAGCGTTCATCCCCGTACCCTGAAATTGTCGCCCGCTGGCTGGAAATCCGCCCATGCAGCGGATTGAAGACCTGTCTTCGGTGCTTGTGGATGTAGCGATCCGCACCATCGCGTCGGGCGGCACCGATGTGGTCCAGGCCACAGGTGACGAGAAAACCATCGAAATTCCTATAAAAGCCGACGCCTTCTTCGGCATCGACAGAGTTTGGCGGCCAGGGCAAGCCGTTTGCGCTGTTCCATCCGATGTTTATTCCGCGCCAGGTGGCGCTCGAGACATCGAAGCCTCGGTCTACTGCGATCTCGAAGCCGACACCGGTCGCGTTGCGGACCACGAGAAGCCGCTGGCCTCTGCCGGGACCGTCTTCGACTTGCAGCAGGCGGATGTCTGCGACGCCCCTGCCATCGACGGTAAGTTGCCGCAATTGTCCCAGAGTCAACGGATAGTCCGGATAGTCCTCTGCTGGCTTGTCGGCTCGCGTGTGCTTGACTTCACGCCGCACCGACGGTCTCCAGAAGTGGGCGCACTCGCTCCAGGAATTCATCGCTTCCGCACGCGAATCGGAGCTTCTCCTGGAGCTCTGTCTGGTCCCAGTCGATGGTATGCGAGATCCCCAGATTGGCGAGGATGGGTAGTCCTGCCATCACGTCCCAAGTCGAGTCGCCCACGGCCACGTACCCGTCGGTCTCGCCCATCGCCACCTCGATGAGGGAGAGAGTTGACGACCCGCAGCAACGGAAGGTTATGCGTCAAAACACCATGACAGGAATCCTAATAAATTTCAAACGCTTGCATGCCGATGGTGAAGAGATGGGGCCGCTAACTGGGGCATGTAGAAAGTGATCACTCGTGATTTTCCACGCTTGGGCCTGGTCGCATTTGCTCAGCACTTTGACGTCCCGATCAAACACGGATTCCTCGCGCTATCTTCCTCGTTAACGGCCCTCTGAACGGCTGAACGACTTCTCTGTTCCTCTGGCGAACACATCGCAAAACTAGGCGCGGCGACGGTGCCGAAGGCTGGCAAGACTACTCGCGACATGGCGACCTGAGCGGGAATCAGCGAGCACGGCGCAGAACAATCCTGAAAAACAGTACCTGTTCGCGGAAACGCGTCGGGAGCCGCCCCCACGCTTTGATGGCTACCGAGTCGTAACTTTCCGCGATTTGAGCGCGGGTGGATCGCGTCGATGCACCTGGGCGTCCCAGCGAGACCTAATCGGGATGGCTCAGTTTGCTGGTGGTTGCGGAATTAAGGCGCGGCCTAGAGAGCCATGTAAGCCCGACAAGAAAACTCGCAGTGGTTCAGGTTTCTACTTACCTCGATTTAAATATATTGCCGGATCACGCTTTATCGGATACTTTATTGATAATTGAGTGGAGAGTGTCGATGAAGACGTTGTTTCTCCTGCTTTTTTTCACCGCTGCTATGCCGGCAACAGTGTTCGCGCAAGCGGCCTGTAACCCGGCTGTCCAGACCTGCCGCTGACTGGAAGATGTGAGAAATCGCGATGGATGATGTTATCGCGTTACTCTTTGGCGCGATCGTTATCGTATTCTTCTCATACGAACGATTCAACAAGGCGACTTATCAAGGTGGCGGCCGGCATTTGCAGCGGCTGATCGACGTCTTGTCGCCGGACAAGCTGAGAGCGCGCCGCGTCGTGTTGAACGCCTACGCACTTTATGCGTCCACGCTTCTTCTGATCTATGCATTTCTTTGCGCCTATGCGGAGATCCTGCCTCTCATCGGTGGTCCCGATCTCACCTCGAAGGCTCTCGGAGCAAGCAAACTTCCAGAGAGCGCCGCCGACGCGGCGCGAATTTTCACTGGCTTCACGCCTGCCAATACCGGCACTCTCCCTTCTTGGACGCAAACGCCTCCCAATCCGGTGGTCAATCAGGTGGAAGGTGGCATTGGAATTGACGCGCGCGTCTCGCTGACGGTGGCGCTCATTCTTGTCGGCCTGGCGCCGACCTTTCCCATCCTGCAGCGTTTCGAAGAATGGATGCGGTCCGCCGCCCACCGCCTGGCTGGGATTCCCACGCGCGTTCTGGCTGCCAGCGAAGACCTCCGACGCCGCTCGCTTGAGCTCGACCCCGGCACGGACGAGAAAAAGTTGGGTGACACTCTCCTGATTCCGTGGGGATATTGGGAGCGCTTGCGGTTCTACAAAAAGCACGCGGGAAACGCGCTGACGGCTCCGGAAGATTTCCGGAACGATCTGGAGCTGATATTCGGCACGTTGGTGTGGATACTCGACCGAAAGCTGAAGCTGTCGAATTCGCGGGGCCGCGAGCAGTTTGCGCAGCTTGAAGATGAGTTGCGCCTACGCATAGAGAAGCTCATTTCAGCACTCGACGAAAAGACCGGGTTTTCACCTGGCGAAGCAGCACCTGTCGAAATTCCCACTGTAAAGGCCGAGTCTAATCCGCCAGCTAATGGCGAGGCTGCGACGCCGGCCAAAGCCAACCTGGTCACTTGGGATAGGATTGCCGGGGAGGCCGAGGAGCTCGCGGACGATTTGTGCCTCCTGCTCGCGCTCTATGTCGAACACGAAATCATCGTTGAGAAGAATATTGCTTCATCACGCGATCTCAACAAGGAGACATCCAATCGACAGCAGAGCCTTGCGAGAGCGAAGCTGCACGGTTTTCTTGGAGATTTGATTGGAACGCAATTGTCTCCCGCACCGATACGCTCGCATTCGATCATCGTCTGGCTGTGGAGCAGCGGCACAATTGTTCTGCTTTCGCTGGTCTGGAGCTATTATCCCGGCTCCCTCGAGTGGCAGCTTCAGCGAGAAGAGCCGGGCAACATCTATCTGCGGGCACTAAACCATGTTTCCACGGCTTTCACCTGCTACTGCATTCCGATGGTGGTCGTTCTCGCGATCCGCGATGCCGGCATCCAGGCGAACCGCTGGCGCAACATCTGGCGTGTGCACTGGACGGTAAGCCTGCCGCAACTTCTGCTGGTGTTCGTCTTGTCCTGGGCCGTATCGACCCTATTCGTGGTCGGCGTCGCTTTCTGGCAGGCAGAGTTCGTCAGGGCATGGACCACGATGCGGCTCACCTTCGAGTATAATGCGCCGACACCCCTCCGCGGCAGCGTGTTAGCCATCATGGTGATGCTCCTGCTCGACGCCCAGGCCGTCCATGTCACGGACCCTACCAAATTCCGATTTCGGCCGTTCTCCAGCTTCCTGTGGGGGATTTCGGCTGCTCTGGTCGTGGGTATCGCCGGCGGACTGGGTCGTACCCTGACGTCTTGGGCGAGTGCGCAAAATGCGTTCGCGCCCCGATCGTCGCTGGACGCAGTCGATCGCGGATTGATCGTCTACGCAATGCTGAACTCGGCCATCATTGGCTTCGTCGTGGTCTTCTGCGTCAGCGAACTGTTGTCCAACCACCGCAGTTTCGCGCTTCGGCGCGCAGCGCTCAAGCGGGACGAGGCCTGATCGATGCGCGTTTCGCTTCTCATCGTCGCAATGGTGCTCCTCGACGCGTTGATGCCAGGTGCGGCGCGCGCCGACCCCGCTCAGAAACCGGATGTCGTGATTGGCGCCCGGATAGATGCAAGACCTTTCGTCTGGAGGAATCCGGCAACCAAGGCCTATTCGGGATTCTTGCTGGACATCTGCACCAAATCGGTCGTGCGCGCCGGATTCCAGTTCACCGTGGTGGATGTCGATGCCGATAAACGGGTCGCTTTCTTACAAAGAGGAGAGGGCGACTATGATCTGCTTTGCGATCCGACCACGATAAACCTTGCAAGGATGGAGACCTTCACGGGCGATGGAGAAGTCGGGAAGTTGTCGTTTTCACCAATTGTGTTCGTCGCGAACGGGTCGTTCGTCGCCCAGAAACCAGAGCGGGAAAAAGAGACGGGAAAGACATTTCTGAAGGGCACATACAGGGTCGACGTTAAGAATAAGGCATTCGGCTGCAATGATCTGAAAAAAAAGCTCACACAAGGCACGGGACACCCAGCGGATTATGTCGACGCCACGATCGAGGATTCGCAGCTGAAACCATTCCTGACCCTGCGCCGGCCCGACCCGATCGACACGAAAATGTTCGCCGCCTACGGCTATGTTCGTGGCTCCACAATCGGCGAGCAGGTGCAGGAACTGGCCAAGCGCAGTGGTGAGGATGGACTGAAGATTTGTGAAGATGATTACGCATCGCACGACCTTGCGACGGACGCCTCCTGCAAGGGCCATCTGAAGATTTGTGCAGATGATTACGCATCGCACGACCTTGCGGCGGAAGCCTTTTGCAAGGGCCGCCTGGCGCGGTATTTCGGTGACCTGGATATCATCACCGCCTCGCTCGCCACGTATGAAAAGCGCCACAACGTTCGATGCGAGGCCGCTGCCGCGCCCGCCTCAGCCGGTACGACCTACGAGCCCTACGCACTCGTGGCATCGACGCGACGCTTTCCGGACTTTCCCGAACGCTTGGCGTATGCATTGTACGGAATGTTTCAAGACGGGACTATCGAGGGCCTGTTCAACGGTCATTTTCCAGGTGTACAGAAGTCCGACCATCTGAAGACGTTGTTTGCGATCAACAGCATCCCGACGGGTGCTGCAGCAATAAGCGCATCGGAGGATACTGAAATATCCGGACGTCGCTGATTGGCAGCCTGCCGGTCCTGCGAACGCGCAAGGCATGGTGTGAACGCGGAATTTCGTAGGCGCGGGCGTTGCGGAATGGTTGGGGGGAGGAGGCACGATGATCGACGATCGCCCGACGCCGAACGCCGCGATCGCAGGCGACCCGCTGTCCTCGCGGGCAGGGAATCCCCGAGTGCGCATGGCAGCGCTGCTACATGCGCCTCCTCAGAAACGCGATCAGCATCTGCCACGCAAGCAAGCCGACAAGCCTTGCGCAGCCCCGACGGGCGCTCCAAAGCAAATGTCAGCCTCTGATCCTGAAGCGGTCTTGGCTTCTGACAAACGGCGAACGTCGTATTTTGTGAAGCGCTTCAGATGCCGGCCTGTCTCAGTGGTGGCCGCGGTACAATCAGTCCGTTCAAGCAAGCCTCCTACCTCTTCCAATCGTCGAGAACCTTGAGCGTGCTCACAGATAGAACTGCGGCTCCCTCCAAGTCGGAATACACGGACTCGTGAGCCGAGAACGTAAACAGAATTGCGATTCCGTTTTTGACTGTCGCTAGATACCGTGTTCGGTAGCTTGGGATCTCTGATCCCTTGAGGGTTCCGTCGACCCAAATCGCGTCTCCGATCTGGACGTTTGCCGGAGCCTTGATCATGGCTCCTTGGCCAAGGGCGGCGGCTCGGCTTTCTAGGAATTGCTTGTAATCAGCAAGTCCATCACCGGGCCCGGGAACCTTCGCCGTTAGGATCATGACTGCAGAGACTGGCTGGCCCTGGACGTGCGGCGGATCACAAACGAACTCTGTCTCCTCTGTGTCGCACGCCCAGCCCGCCGGCAGGTCGAAGCGCAGATAGCTGTTTTGAAACTCGGTCGCTTCGACCGGATCAGACCCATTAAGAGCAAAAAGCAGCAAGGCTGCGGCGGAGCTCTTCATTGATCAAGGTGCTCCACTAGCATTGCAGTCTCTGCAAATGGCGGACGCCGCCAGAAGTCTTCCGTTACTCCCTTCCCACGCGCGTCCATGAATGCCGTGTAAAGATCGCGGGCCGAGACCACGCGCGCGCCGGCTCTCTTCAACAGTTGCGCGTCTGCTGGATCAAGGTCGGGCGGCCGGTCTTTTGGGTCTTGACCCACTCGCGCGTTGGTTACCACCAAAAGCGTAGTGTCGGCGGCCATCGTGCGCGACGCCAATACCTCTACGTGGAAACTCTTGATCGGCCCGATCTGGCCAAGTCCAACCACCCGCAAGGAGTCACCCGTCGGACCTCTCAGTACGCCTGTTGCAACACCGTCGGCACTCGTCTCCGCGGTGGCACCCACAGCGCAGAGAATTCCAATCGCGGCATCGCGGATAGCGCTAGCGTCTGCTGTCGCGAGAATTCGCGTCATCCCGCGAGCGTTGGAGATGGCGTCTCGCTGCGTGTTTAGCTCGCAGCTCAGTTCCTGCCGGCGGGCGGCTAGGTCGAATAGCTTGCGATCGGCTTCGCGGGCCTCGGGCAGATCATAAGAAAGCATCCACTCAGCATCTTGCGCGAAGATCCTTTGACGCCAGCTGTATTCGCGCACGAAGCTGTCACTAACCCGATGATCCTCGATCTCAGCTGCACGCGTAATGAGTAGCTCCCGCAATTCCTCCGCCTCGCTGGGCGGCAGGGCTCGCGCAAGGTAGGGAAACACCCCTGAAAACCTTGCCTCCTCCGCATATTTAGTTCGCGTCTCCTGGTCGATCGCCAAGAATGCGAAGTGTGTAAAGAAATCGCGGATACGATCGTGGCGGAAACGCACTTCCTGGGAGGCGACCGCTCCGGCCTCATCAGCGTCCGTACGGACGAGCGCGAGTTTCCCTGCTATGAGAGCGACAACTTCCGGTTGGAACGGAAGTCTTTGGAGGTTTTCTTGATCCTGGAGCCTTTGGTCAAGCAGCGCCGAAGAAAAAGCGGCCGTCCGAAACATCACGCCAGTCTCGGCAAGCCGCCTGGAGATACCTTCGAACTGCTGTGCTTCCAGCGCGAACAAATCGGGCGTACGGCCGTCGCCGAGCAGAATAGCGACGGACGTCAAGTCCATTGGGTTCGAGAGAATTTCGTCGAACGCTCTGCGTTCGACGTCATCTTGCGAAGCTGAGTTGACTTGTTGGAGGAAGTCGGTGGCGATTTTCTCGAACAGATCGCCCCGTATCAGGGCTCCCTCAGCAAGTACGGCCTCGCGTGAAAGAAGGAATGCCCGGACCGAATCAGCGCCGAGCGGTACGATCGAAAAGCGGTCGATCGTACCAAATCCGCGGAGAGGGATTTGACTTGCTACCAAGATATTCGCGTATGGATATCGCGATAGAAATCCAGTGATGAGGTCTTGGGTTGTCAAATCAACTTCGTTGTATCCATCGATGTACACATATATTCTTCCAGAGTATATCATAGATCTTAGAAGGTCTTGTTCCTTACCAAGTCCACTCATTCGTTGCTCGATCTCGGTCTCGACACCTTGCCGGCATTGGTCTGCTCTCAGATAGACTATGACATCGCGGCCCTCACGGGCGCGCTCAGCAAGTGAAAACCGAAGGAAACTGGACTTTCCGAGCCCCGATTTGCCGAGCAGTAGTACGCGTCCACGATGGCGGTAGAGCGCCTCAAGGATAGGCATTTCTTTGTCAGCGGCTTGGCTATGGCGGCTCGTGACGGTCTGGCGATGCCGGACCCGGCTGTCCTTGAAGTATGAGAGCCGGTCCAATTGAGTAAGGTTTTCGGCGACGATGTCGCCGAGCAGAGCTACCTTGAACGGCGCGAACAATTGCCGCCTCGCAAAGCCGACATGAAGCAAGACGAGGTCGATGTAACCGAGGCCGAGCAGCTTTCGAACGAATGGGTTCCAGAAGACGACAGCCTGGATCCACGGCGACCGCGGGTATGTGGTCAGCAGTACGACCCAAAGGGCGAGGTGAGCCATCAGTCCGGCCGGAACGGCCGCAATAGCCACGACGATCCACTGCTTCCTGAGTTCGGATGCGATCGACTGGGATTCGTTTGGTGCAGTAATCGCGAGTTGGTCGCGCCAGTATGCAAGAGTTTGCATGGACGACGCCTGGTAGGGCAGATCGCGAACGGCGCCGCTCACGATCTGCCCGAGTTTTGTGATGACGTCGGTACTTAGCGCGCTCCGAAATGCTTCGTCCTCCCAAAGGGTCCTGATCCCTTCCAAAAGCACCGCCGCGTCTTCGGGAGCGCCGCCACCCCACCCTTTGGCGAGCCGTGCCGTTGCCGATCTCGGTTCACTCAAGAGCAGGACGCAAGCTAAGATAGCATCTCGCTTTTTGGCATCGGAAGTGGGCAGCGCGTTAAAGGCAGGTACCAATGTCTGTGGAGTGGCCGCTGGTGCCTCGGCAAGCACAAGACAGGGTTCCCCCGGCTTCGTGCGCCAATGATCTTCGCCTATGGCATCGGCGTAGCCAGTGGCAAACACCTGATCATAGCGGACCAGCGATCGCAAGAGGATGAGGGCGCCCGCTGATAAGTTCGGGCGAGTGCGGACGTCGCCCATAAGTTCGGCATCGGGGACGAGCAGACCTTTTAGTTTGTAGGCCTCGTCGTAGCTCCTCGCGAGTAGGATCAACGCCGGACGGGCGATCGCTGCGTTCGAATCGGACAAAGCGCTGATGAAGGCTTCAAGGTCAGATTCCGAACGTCCCGCCAATGCAAGGAGGGCAGTGCTTCGAAGTGGAATGCTCATCGTCGTGTCGGCAGCTAGGTGCGCCGCCGTTTCAAACGCAGTCGATGGAGCGCCTTTGGCGGTCATAAGTGCGCGCAAATCGGCGACTGTCACAGTTCGGGCCGGCGGCCAAGAGAAGGCCTTCGTCCAGTAGCCCAGCTTTTCGAGGCCTATCGCTGAAGGCACAACTCCAAGGTCAAGGAGGCGCTCGGCGCCGGCACTGTCTCCAGCCGCCAGGCGGGCCTCAAGCAAATCAGAAATAGATTGCGACACAAACGGGAGCCGAAGCGGCGCATTTGCGAGCTGCCCCGGTCCGTCTCTATCAGTGACGGCCATCACCAAGCTTCTCAACTCGCCTCCCGCGACTGCGACCAGCGCCTTGTCAACCTCGGACGAGATGTCGTCACGGCAGGAGGACCGCTTTGACAGGAGATCCCACAACATTTCGAACCGTGCGCCGCGTGGTGTTGACTGCCGGCTCAACAGCGATAACCGCCAACGAAGGTCGGCGCACTCGAGCTCATCACCCGGAGAAGACGAAAGCTTGATCGTCGCGCTCCACCCGTCGAGCGTCGCTGCCTGTGCGAGGCCCGCCGCCTCGATAAAGTGGTCTATGCTGGCAAGATCCCATGTCTCTAGAGCTGTGGTCTGCTGAATATCGTCATAGAGCTGCGCCCAACGCTGCGGCTCGTTGGACTTCAGTTGATCCAAGGCCGCCATCCGAGAGCCGGCATCACCCTCGCTGAGAAGTATGCCGAGATCTTCACCCGAGAGCGGCTGTCCTAGACGAGCCAGAACCGAGCGGGCAACCTGCTTGCGGTTCGCCGAACCATCTCCTTGAACGTCTTGCGCAGAGAGCCAGCCGCGAAGCCTAGAAACCTCATCTCCAAGAGAGTCCCATTTTCTGATTAGAAGTCTCGAGGTCTCATCGCGAGCCTGATTGCCGAGCTGGCCGTCTTCAAGGGCTGCCAACAAAGCAACTGCCACAGGCTCAGGAAGTGGCTGCATGAATTCCGCGCTCGGCATTAACGCGATGACGTCGATCTCACTTCTCGCTGCCAGCGCGGACTGCAGGGATAGCAGGTAGTCCCTCCAAAGGAGGTCTCGCAGTCCACTTTGATTTATGGCGACGGAATTCCGGAGCCTATCCACCTGTGCTGCGTTTCCCGCGGCGAAGATCTTTTCGAGGTCGCCAGATTTTCGGAGCCGCGAGACTGCAGCGTCGACGAAAGCTTTCGGTGCGCCGTCAAGCAGTTCAATCGCCGCGATGGACCCGTCTACATCAGCCGGGTCCATCTGAGCGAGCCAACGCCCAACAAGGATGTCGACTCGTTCGGCTGCCAGATGACTATGGAGCCTAGGTAGCGTTAGCTGCTCGGCGCTACGGGGTAAAGATTCTTCGCTAGACCACGCAATGGTGAAGACGCAGTTCATCACAATGACGCCACTTGCGACCGCCCCTAATACTGCCTGACCAACCTTTTGCATCGAGAACGCCCTGAGCTGCTACGTAGTTTGCTGCGAGAAGCGACTCAATACAACGGCCTAATATTGGCGTCGGATCTGAAGTAGCTCTGAGCTTCGATTGAGTCGCGGGGTCGCACATGAGGCCGCACAGTCGTGGGGGACCACGATCGAGAGGTCGAAAGAACGAAAGGTCAGCCAACCGCACCCGCAATTCTCATCTTGGCTATATGGCAGGCCGATTTTTAGCGTCTGCTATTTGCGTGGAATGGACCATCGATTGTGAGCTATATGTCCGTCAACGGCGGATTCCCGCCCTGTACATGTCTTTTCACGATGTCGCCGCAGAATCTACAGTGAGGGCTTTGCAGGCCCAGGCGAGGGCAGGGCACCTTCGTCTTCATGGACGCCAGTCGCTCGTCCGCGAGCTCGTAGGAGCAAGCTCACCGGGTTACCAGTGGCCTCTGCGGCTACTTCGATGCGGGGTGGAGGCCCACTGACTGAACGACAGCTAACTGTGCGGTGATCGCGCGAAGTCGCACGATCACCGCACAATTCTGATCGAACAAGTCGAGCTGTCGATTGTCCGGCATGTCGGACAACCATTCATTGTAGCATAGCCGGCGTTTATGTAAGGTGAGCCCGCTTCGGCATGATGTCCTCTAAATCACCTTGTTGATCGCATTCTTGAAGCGCTTGCCGATTTTCTTGAAACCAGCCGACGTCCCATGAATCTCATCCGCCCAGTCTGCGGTCTTGAGCGCTCCGCGGACATCCACCACATGGACATTCGTCGTTGAGCTTTTGCCGGCTACGCTACCGAGCATGTCGTAGAGAGCGTCTATCAGCAGGCGGATGATCTCGCGCTGCAGCGTCGGGTCGGTTATGCCTTTCTTCTTCATCGGGCCGCCAAGCCATTCGTCCTGCTTCGCATAAATCGGATTACGGCTGTCGCCCGGAAATCCGCCGGGGATTGCGTAGTCGTAGCCGTGGACCAGTATTGGCAAATTGGCAAACGCATTGTCCAACCGGATTGTCGAGACGACTTTCTTGTAGTCCTTTTCCAATGCGGACAGGATGCTGGCGAGCTGAGCGTTGTCTATATGCCAGGCCGCATCCTTCCCCGCCTTGAACGGTTTCAGAAGCCGCCCCAAGACCGGTTTGCCAAGAAGGTCCTCGCCGATCACGTCATTTCCGGCTGCGGAGAATAGAAAGCCCGCCACCTTGTTTGGTTTCTGCTGAACAAGCGCCTGCATGTATTCGGGACTGCGGTTCACCATGTTGTCGGATGTGTCGCCCGCAGCGTCCAAACTCCAGATCAGAAAGTCAGGCTCAAGCTGGTCGATGACGTCGTCGATGAGAAAGGGAAACTGGAACCATGAGTCACCTTCGGAGACAAGGACTGGCTTCTTTTCACCGTTTGCGATGCGGCTTTCAAAACGGGCATGCCGGCGCCACCGGCATATCGCGTTACCCCACCGAATGGCACTCTCGACGTCGAAGTCGCCCTCTGGCGTCATTTCGACCTTGGCCGGGTCGGGAACGATCATCGGGTCGAAAGGTCCGCTCTCCTTCGGCCTTGCGGTAAGATACTCAGCTATCTTGGCGTCTGGCACATCCGGGTCCATCAGCATTGCCTTGAACTCGGCGTAGCTTAGTTTCTTCATCGGTCCATCCCCTCATTGCGGCCGGGTCGTTGGCGATCGCCGTCTTTGCCCCCTCCGGGTCCGTTGCGCCTTCTCGGATATGAGCATCGCGTCGATGATTGCGTCTAGGTCCGCCGCTTCAGTCGCGCCTGCGGGCCGCGCGGCTTTTGCCAGCGACAGCCGCATGGCTACCGGCCGATGGTCAGAGACACTCCTGATAAAATCCGACATGCTGCGCTCCTTCGCGATGATGAAGTAGTCGGTCGCCCCCACCGTCTGCTTCATGCCTGGCGAAAGGAAGATGTTGTCGATCGCCGATTTAGGAGCCTTCAGATACGTGAATGCGCCATCCTGCTCATCCTGTGCACCAAGTATGGTGAAGCCGGCCTGCTCGATAGTGGCAAAGTCGCCGGATGCGAGCGGCGCGTTCATGTCACCGCCGAGAATGACGTCGAGCCCATACTCGCGGCTGATTTCCTCGACCGCCCGCGCCATGATCCGCGAGGCAAGCCGTCGCCGCAGGCTGCCTTCGTCCATCGCCTTCAAGTGCAGTGGGACCGCGAAAAAGCTATAGGCCGGTAAGTCGCCTGAGGTCCGGAACCGGAAGAGACCAGGGCGACGATCGAATATCTTACCATGAACAGCTTCGACGCCCACACCCGGATCGTCACTGCGTTGGCGCAGCAAAGGTTCTATGCTGGCAGGCCAATTTATACTCTCGCCAAAGAGCGCGGACTTTTTCCAGATCATCGCGGTGGACTGCTTGCCCTGCGGCGCGTCCGGTTCCGAAAAGGCGCAATCGTAACGGTCTCCGTAGATATGCTCGATTCTCGATACCAAAGCTTCGACCCCCGCCGGCGAGATCTCTGAAAGCCCCCAAGCATCGAGATTGAGATCGGCGATGACGCGGGCGGCTCCGTTGAGCTTCTTCTCGTCAGTCCATTTGGTCGCAAGCCATTCGATGTTCCAGAAGCCGATATCGATATCTTGATCTGTTCCCCGATAGGTGTCGACCACAGCTTCCGGTCCAGTCGCTCCAGACGCAATCTCTCGACCGATGCCGCCAAAGTAGCCCGACATCGTGTCCGAGCCCTTGACCTGCCGCAATATGGTCTCGGCAAAGGAAGCATCCGCACCGCCCGAGCGCATCCTGTTCTCGAGATCGATTGCGATGGCCGCGATCTTGATTCCCTCGTTGACGACATCGGACTGGCCACCATCTGGTAGATCAACAGCCTGTCGGCGGCTCGCATGGTGCAAGGCGATCAACCGCCCGCGATGATCGAAGACGGGTGCGCCGGAGGAGCCACCCATTGTGTCCGACGAATAGTGGATAATCGTCGTCTTGATGCCGAGGATGTCGGTGTCGTCCAGACTGACTTCCTTCGGCCGACCGTCGGGATGGTGAACCACGAATGCTTGAGCACCTTCCTCGACAGTAAAAGAAGATCGCTCCATCGGAATGGCGCCGAACGTGGCCTGCGCTGCGTCTTCTATCCACACAAAAGTGTAATCAAGTCCGCCTTGGGTAGGACTTGTCACGAAAAGGCGGTCGGGATCGAGCGCAAAAATCTGCGTTGCTTGTGGTGGTGCGCCATTGCCTAGGAGAAGGTTTTCTGGCGTAATTTCGTAGTTGAATTCGATCTTTGCGGCCACCGCCACGTCGAGCGAGTTCAGGACATGATGGTTGGTCAGGAAAAGATTGGGTCCGACCAAAAACCCCGTGCCGCTCCATTGACCGCGCTCGCCCTTATAGTCCGTACCCTGCGTCGACACGATCGCAACCGCCCGTCGACGATCGCCGAGAACGTGCAGCAGCGCCGCAGGAGAAGTGAGATACCTACCGACGGCCGTCTCGAGAACGAGCTCGGTCTCCATCGATCCGGTCCAGCCGCGCAGCATACGAGTTGGATCGTCTACCCCTCCTTTGGTTCCGACATCTGAGAATGGTGGGGCCAAAGGATCGACATCTTCGACAAATGGTATGTCGGTCAAAGCGTGAGGTCGTTGAAGAGGGGACGACGTTGCAGTGTCCGTCAACGTAGCGGCGGCCCTCGCGATCGCAGGGATACTAGTATCGGCTTGGTACCCGAGCTGGGAAAGCACTTCCGAAACGATGCGCGCGATTTGTTCCTGGTCGCCGTTCACGATTTCATCCCCCCGGATCTCGATGTCGTCGGCCGAACGTTCTGCTTGCCTTACACAAGCGATAATTACCCAAGCACGAAATCTGAGTAGAATCTACTGCCGAAAGATTATCGCACCACGCAATAGCTGCTCTCCTTGCACGTAGACATACGCAGATTTCACCGAGTCCGCCCATTCTCAGGAACACCCGGAGCCAAGTCGAACAAGTGGCAATGGCTAGCCCGAAGCCTGGGCGGCGACGCGAACACTGGATCGTGCGTCGTAGCTTTTCACCTGCGCGAGCCGCTGGAAACAAGCGATGCCGGTGGACGACAATCCCTCCCTCGATCGCGGAACTCGGATCCTTAGACGTGCGAAAAGAAAATAGCGTGAGAAACCGATGGGCAGCGGATTGTCGCCGATGTCCATTTTTCCGGGGGTTGAACGCCTGGATCGTCTCGGTTTGCGTTTGTGAAATGACGGGATACCACGTTTAAGGGGGTGCTCGACCGGAACGCAAACATGTCTCATGAGAAGTGACGGTGCCGATGTCGCCCCCGTATGCCACCATGGCGAGGACCCTCTAGCGGTGCCTCGCCATCGCGTCGCGGACAGCGTAGGTTTCAGTGACCAAAATATGCGTAGTGGGGCAGGTGGCAGATATCAAAACTAGAAACGCTGAAGGACGAGCTCAGCGCATTGCTGACTCTGGGATCAACTGACTTTCAAAGTATTGTTCGTCTCTCCGCGGTTATAGCAAGACATGAGCCAGATGTTGTCCGCTTCACCAGGGACGCTGCTATGGTTCGACGTCTCGGTCGTGGGCTCGTGGCCAAGCAGGAGACTGCGTTGGCCGAGCTCGTCGAGAGCGCCTACGACGCGGGTGCTCCGCTCTGCGACGTTACCCTTGCCACTGCCAATCGTTGGCGGATCGTCCAATACGGACGCGAGACCCCGCCAGCGTCGAACCAGCCGTTGCGCAAAACTGTCGACGGTCATGCATTCGGTCTTGCCGCGAAGTCCCTCGATGCCCCGCAGCTTTTCATTCAGTCGTCGGCGCGCGCCATGCATGAAGGTCAATGCCAAAACCCGCTGGCCGTCGTGCAAAGGTGTCTCCAGCAATGCAGCTCTCAAAGCCCCAATCAATCGATGGGTCTTGCCGCAGCCCGCGGGCCCTTCAAAGCCCGCTTGCGGCCGCCACGCTTGCGGACGGTGAGCCGTTCCTCGCGGTAGAGGCGGTAGCTCTTCTTCCAGTTCACCTCGACGCCCTCACGCTTCAGCAGGATGTGCAGGCGGCGATAGCCGAAGCGCCGGCGTTCGCTCGCAAGTTCGCGCAATCTCGTGCGCAGCCCGGCATCGTCCGGCCGCGTCGATCGATAGCGGTAGACACGCGGATCAATGCCCACCAGACCGCACGCGCGGCGCTGGGAATAACCCTTCTCTTCCATGGCCCAGCTCAAGGCATTCCTCCTCGAGCCGGGCGTCAGAAGTTTTTTCCGAGCATCTCGCGCAGCGTCGACACGTCCATCATCGACTCCGCCAGAAGCTTCTTCAGCTTCGCATTCTCTTCCTCAAGCGCCCTCAGCCGTTTGGCCTCCGACACCTCCATGCCCCATACTTCTTGCGCCACGTATAGAACGTCGCATCCGAGATACCGTGCTTGCGGCACAGATCAGGCGCGGACAACCCCGCCTGATGCTCCTTCAGGATGCCGATCATCTGTTCTTCCGTGAACCTGGATCGTTTCATTGCCCGTCTCCTCTTTCAGAGAACAGGCTAACCTCAAAGCGAGGACTTTCCAGGGGAGCAGGTCACCCGGCTGATCCCTGCTCAGGCTACTAGCCGCATTTACCGGTACAGCTTCCTGGGACCACGGACACTTCGTCTCCGCGGTCTTCCTTCGATAACTAGTTGCCATCAACGCACCTTCTTCCGATTTAGTCGTGTAGCCGTAGCCGGGTCGTTTTTATCGTCACGCCAAGTCGGGTGCGGAAAATGGATGACGAAGTCGCCGTTGTAGGAGGCAACGGCCTCGTCGAATGCGAGCGTTCCGATTTTGCGCCAGTTCCTGAACACACGCCTTTCGCGGATCGCAATGCCGTGCGTTTCGCCGTCATCCGTCACTTCGATGTCGAACGTCAGCGTTCTCTTGGGGGCGGGATCTCCGGCGTTGTAGATCTGCGCCATGATCTCGTCGCGGAAGTCCAGATCCTCGCCGGCAATCCGCGGCTGCTGCTGGTCAACGCGCAGCCGCATGAAGGTCGGCGCACGCGTCGGCTCTCCCGCCGGCTTGCCGAGCTCGGCGATTGGATAGAGCTGGCGGATGCTGGGCTTGCGGTCGACGATGCCGAACAGGATGCCGGTAATCACCAGGACCGGTGTGCCGAGGCCGCGCCGCCAGACCGTTGTGTTGGGCGCATTGAGAAGCTCGGCATCGTTGATGTGGTCACTCCAGTCGCCGCCTATGTCCTGTTGCGTGATGAAGCTGGCGGTGCGCACGGGATTGGTATGCTCGCGATCCAGCGTCGAAAACAGCTTTCCTACCATCGAGAGCGAGCGCGCCCGGCCGCGCTTGGTCTCGGTGCAGCATGTGGAGTAGCGGGCGATGGTGAGCGCCCGGCTGCCCTCCCGGAAATAACCAGAATACTCCGTTTTTGCCGAGATGTTCCAGATGCCTGTCAGGCAAATGCCGTTCGGGTGGAGCAGGCGCCGGTAGCCTTTGCGGTCCGGTCCCCAGCGCAGGTCTGCCGAAGAGTCTATGGCACGTGCGCTTGCCTCGCGAAACGCATAGGGCAATCCGAACGGCAATATGCCCTTGAGCACGCTGCCAAGCGTCACTGCGTAGGTCGGTATCGGCAGGTTGCCGGGCTTGCCCCACACCTCCTGGTACGGGTTTGCGAACAACGCCTCCCGCGTCACCGCGAAACGCGAGCCTACATAGGCTGCGTCCTCGGTCGAGAAGGCTTCATTGAAAGGCGCTGCTTTGCTCATCGACTTCCCCCTGCGGGACAAGAACCTCCCGGAAACCGGTCCGATCGCTCGTCATCATGACGCCACGACGATCCATCCCGCCTTTCTACACGTTATCCTGTTCTCGTCTTGCCTGAAATATTTGGAATACGCCACCAATCAGCTTCCCCTCTCCTAAGTCCGAGTGTTAAGGTGCAATATTAGTTGCAACCAATGCCAAGTAGTCTCGGTCGTCAGGGGGAAGACTGATGCGACGCCACCTTGCTCATTTTTTGAGCGGTTCTTTGTTTGCCACCGAGCGCCGCCGTCGTTCCGTCAGCGCCGAACGCGCCGGGCGAGGCATTTTCTGGAAGCTTCTGGCGCTCAGCGTGATCTCCGTCGCCACGGGCGTCGAGCTTTCGGCTACCCGAGCCTCCGATCACGCCGACCCGATTGAACTGGTCTACCCCAACGCAAATGTAACGGACCTGTTTTTCTTCCCGCAGGGCGATCGGATGATCATCGTCTTCGACGTGCGACGTGCCTTGCGTGATCCCGGGCCCTATCAACCCGACCCGTTCGAATACCAGATCAACATAGACTACGACACGCCGGTCATCTTCGACAACGAGGCGGAACGCGCCCGCTACGGCGGCACTATCCCGCAGCCCGAGGGCATCGTTGCGACGGCAACAATAAAATTGCGCCTCACCGACCTCGAGAAACCGGACGACAAGGACCCGGGATTGTTGAAAGTGAACGCGACCTATGAGGGATTGAAGGACACTGATAAGATCAACGTCTATGCTGGCGTGCGGGACGATCCATTCATCTTCCCGCGTTTCTTCAAGAAGAACACCATCGCAATGGTGATTAGCGTGCCGATGACGTCTTTTCCGGCGGGAAAGCAGGATTTTATCCTGTGGGGCACCGCCTCGAAGGATGGCGAGCTCATAGACTATGTCGGACGCTCCTTGCGCACGCAAATCCCGCGTTTTGGCTTCCTCAATCCGATTCACCCCAGCGAGCATGTCAAGGCGCTGATGGAGCAAAAGAAATTCACGAGCCGCATCCGCGATTTCTTCTTCAACAAGCGGGAGGGATGGTCGAAGGGAATCGCGGAACTCATCCAGGTCACGTTCCAGATCCGGGACTACGATCTGGTGCCGGACGTGATGATCTATTCCAGCCGCTTCCCGGCCGGTTATCCGAACGGGCGCCTGCTAAATGACGACGTCGTCGCCAAGACCTGCGCCACGGGCGACTGCCTGCTGATGGAACTCTCTTTCATCGAGGTCGACAAAAACTTGTGGCCGCGCGCCACGGCCAACGACGACGAAAAGCTGATCTCCGATCAATGGCCGTTCCTTGCCGAGAAGTGGGAGGACGAGCAGCCAAAGCCGCAAGCAGCCGCAAGCATCTGGCCCTATATCATCGGCGCCGTGATCCTGCTTGCGATCGTGTTCTGGGGCGTGGGCGAGATCATCCGGCGGCTGCTGATAAGGCTGTGGCTTCTACTTCGGCGGAAACCTGTCGCGCCTGCCGCGGCTCCGGCTTAGCGCCGACGCGTCGGCCTCATGTTATCCATCGGCCACTGGGGCTGGCGTGGGCTGTTCGCCGTCGCCCTGCTGTGCCCGAACCCTGCCTGCGCCCATGACTTCTGGATCGAGCCTTCGACCTTCCAGCCATTGCCGGGCATGACCATCTCGGTGGCGCTGCGTGTCGGGCAGGATTTCATCGGCGATCCGGTGCCCTATATGTCGAACGCGATCGACGCTTTCTTCGTGCGACAGGATGGCGAGGATGAGACGCTCTCCGGTTCGGAGGGCCTCGAACCGGCCGCCTTCCTGCGGGCGTCGGGCAATGCGACCGCTATCGTCGCCTACAGCAGCGCCGGTTCCACTGTCGAGCTGCCCGCCGGTCGATTCAAAGCCTATCTCGAGCAATATGGCCTGGACGAGACCATCTCCGAGCGGAGGCTGCGCGAGGAAGATGCCAAGCCGGCGCGGGAATGTTTCTATCGCTACGCCAAGGCGCTGCTGAGTGGCACCGCACCGTCGCCGTCGGTCACCCAACTCCTGCCCTTTGCCTACGAGATCGTCCCCGACCGAGATCCAACTACTGGTTTCGGCGTATTTCGCGGGCATATCTTCTATGACGGAGAGCCACTCGCCGACGCACGGGTTGAGGCGCTCCACAGGCAAGATCCGTCCGTGCGATTGTCCGTTCGCAGCGACGCGCAGGGCGGCTTCTCCCTGACGCTGCCGCAGGCCGGCGTTTGGTTGGTCAAGTCGGTCCACATGGTGCGGGCCGGCTTTTTTTCCGACTGCGATTGGGAGAGTTCATGGGCATCGCTGACATTCGAAATGCCCGAAGAGCGGCCCTAGCGCATGTCTCCCGAAAGGGCGCAGCTGTTTCGGGACAAAGGCATGCGCAAGATCAAGCGGCTACAGCATGACGTGAAGCTGAGCCGTTCTTCCGCGGCGTGGCTGCTGCTCCTCCTGATCGGGTTGTTTCCATTGCAGCCCCGCCTTGCCTGGCCGCACGAGATCGGCACGACCCAGGTCTATCTGGTGCTGAAGCGCGATCAGACCTGGTCCGCGTCGATCACCACCGCGCCTACGGTACTCGTCAACCGGCTTGAGAGACAAGCCGGCCAGCCGTTCAGCGAGAGCCTTACGCCCGAGGCCGTGCGTGAGAAACTAACAAAGTTCAGTCAGGCGCTCGCCGCCTGGGTCGATGTGCGCTTCGATGATGTCGCATCCGTTGCCACGGTATCGGTGACCCAGGTCGAGATGCCTGCCGATGTGATGCTGCCCGCTTTCGTCGTGCTGCGCGTCGATGGACTGGTTCCCGCCGGCGCTGAAGCCATGACTTGGCGCTACGGCCTCGTTGCCAGCACCTATGCCCTGGTCATCACCGACGAGACAGGCGGCAGCCTGCAAACCTTGTGGCTCGACGCCGACGCCGAGAGCAGTCCTTTCCCTATCGCCGCCAATTTCAGGCCGCCGACAACCTTCGAGATCGTCAGGCAATATCTGCAGCTCGGCTTCGTGCACATCGTGCCGAAAGGGCTCGACCACATCCTGTTCCTGCTTGGGATATTCCTGCTCAACACGAAGCTGCGGCCGATCCTGGTCCAGGTGACGGCCTTCACCATTGCCCACTCCGTCACGCTCGGACTCACCATGTACGACGTCATCGCGCTCAGCCCGCGCATCGTCGAGCCATTGATCGCTCTGTCCGTGGCCTATGTCGCGATCGAGAACATCATGACCGCGAAGCTCACGCCATGGCGGCCGCTGGTGGTGTTCCTGTTCGGCCTGTTGCACGGCATGGGCTTTGCAGGCACCCTCGCCGGGCTCGGCCTGCCGTATGGCCAGATCATACCGGCGCTGATCAGCTTCAACCTCGGCATCGAGCTGGCACAGCTGACCGTGATCGCAGTGGCGTTCCTGGCCGTAGCACAGTGGTTCCAGGACAAGTCGTGGTATCGCACGCGCTTCGTCATTCCGGCTTCAGCCTCGATCGCCGCCACAGGGCTGTTCTGGACCGTCCAGCGCATTTTCGAAGCGTGAGGTAAAGGCATCAACGTCCGCGTCCTTCGCCCAGCGCAGACGTTGCTGCCACAACGTTCAGGATCCCAAGGCGCGCTCGCTCTGCTCGCTTGCCCAAGGATGACGAAGTGGTGAACGCGGACGCTAAGCGACAACGTCGGCATCATTGGTCAAACAGTGCCCTGGCGGCGCATTCGCCCAGCGACCGGTAGCTTTCCCACTGGTCGTCGTCGAAGAACTGATCGAGCGTCGGCTCGTTGGGGAAGCTCGGATGCATCAGCGCGTAGTTTCTCACGTCGGCCCGGACCTTCGGGGCAAGGTTGGCCTTGATCAGCAAAAGCCAGCTTTCTCTGTCGGGATAAGAAATCCGCGCCAGTGCCGCGCAGGACGGGCCGTCACGTTTCATGCTACCGAGCCCACCGATCACCTCCGGATGCTGTATGAGGGCCTGAATCCAGGCCGGTATCGTCGCCTCCTGGGTGGCTGCGGCCGCGTTCAGGCTGCTCCAGGGTTTGGCGCCCGCAGCCCCGGGATCGAGCCAGTTCAACTCCGCTCCGAAATCGAGACGCACCTGCCGCATCAGGATGGCCAGATCGTCGAACTCGTATCCTTCGTCTTGGCCAGCATCAACGGCAATGATGAACGGCAGACGGCGCCGGATGAGTTCGTAGACGCCAGTATTGTCGAAATGCCCGCCATCGCTAAGGTACCAGCGCCTAGCGCTCGGCCCTTCGAAATAGCCGCGCCATTCGTTGAGCAGCAATGCCTGCGCGGCAAAGACGGTGGAGGGCAGCGACTTGATGCGCCGCCACAGATCGGGCGGGTAGCGCCCGGGTCGCCGACCCGGATTGATGCCGCTGTTCCACCAATAGCCGAGGCGCACGTTCAGCAGTCCCAGGAGCAGCGACATCGGCAGGCTGCTCCTGCGCCCGGCTCCGGTGGACACCGATGCCGCCGAAATCGCCATCCAGCGCCCCAACGTCAGATGCTCTACCGTGGCCGTTTCGCTGCCGGATCGAGCCAGCACATGGAACTGATGGGGATCGGGGGCTGCAGGCAGCGCGCGGACCTCGACTTGGCTCAGCGGCAGGTCGGATCGGCGCTTCTCCCACGTCGCGTGATAGTGGCGGCCCACGCTGATGCCCGTCGGCCCCAGACACATCGACAGGCCTTTGTTCTGGCTAAGCTGGCGCCCCGATATATGGTCTACGGTTTGGTTGATGCAGACGTTGAGTAAATGCAGCGGCCCGCCGTTCTTCTCCGGATGGTATTGGCTGAGCCACGTGTCGTCATTCGCATCGGAAACCTGGACCGGAACCGGAGGCGTGGTCCCGACGGGATGGATGCGCTCGTCGTTGGTGGCGCCGAGAAAGGTGCGGGCGATCTTCTGGGTGAGTTGCTGCTGCAACGACGACATGTTGAGAAAACTTAGCGCCTGGCCGAGTGCCAGGGAAACGACCAGCGACGCTGCGACGACCCAGATGCCGATCAACTGGCCCCTTTCGAACGCCCCATGGGCGATCACATCCACGGCAAAGAACAGGAGGGCGGCCAGCGAGAACGCTAGGATGTTGAGCGCGATCCTGCTGGTGCGGATGCCAACCTTTTCCGCCGTCGCGGTGACGCTCGCCGGTATGAGGGAAACGGCAAGGTCGCGGATAAACGGTAGGAAAGGCGAAACGATCAAGGCCGAGCCGGCCATGATAGGAACGATCGGTTTGGTCGAAGCGATGCGGGCAAGCGAATCGATGACAA
Organism: Mesorhizobium onobrychidis; assembly: GCF_024707545.1. NCBI lineage: Bacteria > Pseudomonadati > Pseudomonadota > Alphaproteobacteria > Hyphomicrobiales > Phyllobacteriaceae > Mesorhizobium > Mesorhizobium onobrychidis. Next base: position 107,815 of record NZ_CP062230.1, on the reverse strand, counting down.
CAAAGACCACCGTTGCGGCAAACAGAATCAGCACGCTGCCCAGTGCGCGCGCCAGGCGATTGTGATAGAGCGCGGTGAAGCCTTTCCGGCGCGCCTCCGGATGCACACCCAGGCGCACGCCCTCCTGCCACAGCCAGGCCAGGATGAGCACGCCGGTGGCAACCAGGCCCCAGGTTCTCAGACCCGTTATGCCAGTGGCGACGATCGCGCTGCCAAGCAGCATCAGCCAGGCCAGCACGCCGAAGATAGAATACGACCATCTTGAGCGCGAAGGCGGCGTCAGCCAGTAGCCGATGGCAAGCGGCAGCGCAGCCAAAAGCAGCACGGCGGTTGGCGCCCGCCACCAGGGCGAGACGGGGATTGCCGCGATCTCCCAGCCTGCGGAGCCGGCAGGAAAGGCCCAGTCGGCAATCAAGCGCAGCGCACCCAGCCCGGCCAGAAATAGCGCGCCGACGCAAAACAGCACGGTCGCGAGGTTGCGGGCGAAGACTGCCAGGTTCGTCTCGAGATCGGAGCGCCCTGCGCCGGCGAGATAGTTGGCGTGCCGCCGCAACCACCAGATCTCGGAGGAGTTCGGGTCATTGACGATCGCTTCGATACGCTCGGCCTTATGCGGCGTATCCGGAGCCATCCGCGAATAGAGGCGTCCCAGGAAACCGGCAATGTAGCCGCCTCCCGAGACCGGGGAGAGGAAATCGATGCGTGGCAGCATCTTTGTGGCGGCTAGTGCCTGTAGGACGCCGAGACAATAGGTAGCGGCACGCACGCCGCCGCCGGAGAGCGCCAGCCCGATGCTGTCCCGCGGCAAGAGCTTCTCGGCTGATGTTGCATTCTGGCCACCGATCGGCCTGCCGCGGCGCTCGTAGACCGCCTTGGCTTCGAGTTCTTCGATTCTAGCTGGATAAGTCGCCGAATCCGCGAGGATCGTATCGGCCGCTTTCTCGCCGATCATGAACACCGGCGTGACGATGAAATATCCAGGGATCTTCGGGAACACTGAGGCATCTACGACGCGAAGCCGGTCGATGCCATGCACCTTGAAGCTACTATGCAGGACGGCATTTCTGTCCTGCAGCGCCGTCACGTCGGGTCGCCATTGCCGATCCGAGCCGATGCGGCAGGTGCCGCAGGCGTGATGCCCCCACGCCTCGTCCTGCACCCACTGGCTAAGATCGGCCGAAGCGTCCGGCCTGCTCGCGCCGGGCTGGATTTCGCCCTTCATCCCCTTGATCTTAGCGTTGATCGCGCGCGTGCGCTCGACCGCCTCGCACAGCGCTGCAATGTCGGATACGTGGCCGGGCGGGCCCTCCACGAAGGAGCGGAAGTTTATGTCGGGCACATCGAACGGGTCGCTGCTGCGCAACTTCACGTTGCCATAATTGTTGTCGGTATAGGCCTTCAGGATCACCCAGGTCCAAAGATTGCGCTGATCCTTGAGCGCGCCCTTGGTCGGCTTCAGAAGTTCGTTAGACCAGTTCCAATAGTAGCCGCGGAAGGCTGCGGGAACCCCGAAGATGAACAGGTCTGCCTTGATCTCATCCCTGTTCTTTACCTTTTCCATGCCGGCGGACGAGGCGAGGAGCATCGCCAGCGCGCCGCCATTGGTTGCGTAGAGGCCGGTCCTGTCCTTCTCCCATTGCTTGAACACCGGGTCCTTGATGTCTCCGGGTATGAAGCTGACATCCTTCAGCGTCGAGAACTCGCTCTTCATCTCGGAGATGACGCTGACCTCGTAGCGGTCCTGCAGGTTGCGGCCGACGCCGGGCAGGTCGATCACCGGCGTGAGCTCAGTCCCATCGGCGTCGCGCGGGCCGGCGATGCCGAGCGCCTTCAGCATGGCGGCGTCGCCGATGCCACTCAGCATCAGCAATTGCGGCGTGTTGAACGATCCTCCCGAGACGATGACTTCCGCCGACGCGAAATATTTCGCGGTGCCGTCCTTGACCGCCTTGCTGCGATCCGCGTCGGTGAGGTTGCCCTTGCTCGCCTTGTATAGATAGGCGCCGCGCACGACCTCGACGCCGACGACCCGCGGCGCCGGCTCGTTTTGATCCTTGGTGAAGATCAGCCGGGTCGCATGCGCCCCGGTCAGCAGCACCAGGTGGTCGGGAAGGTCGGCCGCCACCTGGACCAGCCACTCACGCAATCCGGAGCGTTGCTTCCCGTCGGTTCCGATCGAGATTAGCGACAGCCGCGGGTTCTTCAGATCTTTCTCGCGCTGCTCGCGGCCGACGCTGCGGTTGATCGGGACGTTGGGATCGAGGAACTGGATGATCTGGAAACGTCTGATCGCGCGCCAGATGCCGCCACCCGTCAGCGCCGTCGAGGCAACGTTGAGGAGCAGCCGCAGGAAGGTCCAGTCGCCGCGCGCGATGGCGGCGATCACGATCGGATCGATGAAGCTGGTCGGCTGCCAGCCCTTGAAGCCGTGACCGTTCGGATCGAGCTGGCTGCGCGGGTTGATGAAGGTGGCAAGCCACTGCACGAACGCCAGGATGCCGCCTAGGATGCGGCCGAAAAAATGCTTGTAGACGTCGTAATAGAGGTTCTTCTCGATCTTCGGGAAATAACCCTGCATGTTCCCCGACCGCCATGAGTCGTCGCCGGTGAACTTGGCAATGTCGTCCCAATCCGAGTTGTTGGGACGGATCATGATCATCGCATGATGTGACGTACAGCCGCCAAGCGCGGCGGCGCGCGGGTAGAAGATGCCGCCTTTGCCTTTGCCGCCCGTGCTTTCAGGGTCCTTTGTCGGGTCGTATTTGCTATCCTGCGCCTGGCGGCTCTTCTCGCCATAGTGACGTACCGAAAAGTCCCAGCTCGTGACCGGGTCTTCGGTGGCCGCGCCGTTATAGGCAGGGATGTTGTAGACCTCCGCCCGCGGGTTGTTCACGACCGGATCGACGCCGGCCTCGACGACCAGCACGCGCCGGCCGGCGAGCGCCAGCCGCGCGGCCAGTGGGCCGCCGCCCGCGCCGGAGCCTATGACGATGTAGTCGAATGGGGTGGAGGCGGGATCGGTCGCCTTCCGGATAGCCGCCTCGCGCTCTGCCTCCCTCTTTTGTTCGTCCTGAGCCTGCTGCGCTTTTCTTTCCATGGCTCGGCCCGCCCCCGGTCGGTCAGTGTTAGAGTGTCTTCAGGAACGCCTTGAGATCCTTCTTCTGCTCGTCGGTCAGCTTCTCGGCAAACCAGTGGCCACGATCGAGCACGAAGTCTGGGTTCTTGATTGCCCGCATCAGGGGACCAGCCGCCTCGTCCTTGAACGCCTGCCAGGCTTCGTCGCCCGGTTTCAGATGCAGTGAATCCTTGCGCACACGCAGGATGCCGCGCGTCATGCCGAACGCCGCGTTCATGAGGTCGCCGATCGGGGCTTCCGGATTGATGTTCATGATGAGATTGACCGGCGTGCCGGCCGGTATGGGACCGACCTTGAGGCCGCCCATTCCGCCGTTGACGAAGGTGGTTGCCACGATCATCACGACGATTGACACCGCGCTCATCGCCAGGAACACAACCCTGCCGGCCCAGCTGTCCCTGGGCCACGACCTGAACCACAACAGCGCGGTCGCCGCCACCGCGACGGCCGGGATGAGCCACAGCAGCGGATAGATCGTGTCGATGCGGGTGAGGCGCAGCGCTACGGCGGCAAGCACGGCGATCAGCAGGAAGACAAAACCCGCGTGCCGCGGCCTTGCCACGACCGCCAGCACCAGCGCGACAAGCGCGATACCCACCCACAGCCAGGTGGTGAGGACCGACGTCAGGAACGGACCAGCCACGCCTTCGATGAGTTGGCGGATGAAGGGGGCGGGAAAGTCGAGGTAGCTGGCCTGCGTGGTGCGGTAGATGAAGCCCTCGTCGCTGTCGGCCGGCGTCGCCGAGCCGCGCAGGTCGCCTGGCCGGCGGTGCTCGATCGATTCGCGCTTTTCCTTCCACAGGATTTTGTCGATGCCGTCCTCGAAGGCCTTCAGGCGGCCCTCGATCGAGGGATCGTGCGTGTATTCCCCGCGCGCGTTTTTGAACATGTATTGCCCGAGCGCGTTGTTATGCAGGTAGGGCGCCGTCGCCCACAAGCTGATCAGCGAGGCCGGCCGGTAATAGCCCGGCCCGCCGCCCGGCGGTGCGTAGGTATCGTTGTTGCCCCACTCGTCGACCTTCGCGCCAGAGAACGGATTGAAGAAATGAACCTCGCCCACCGCCGGCAGATTCTTGTAGTCCTCGGACGAGAAATTGTCCCAGATCTGCCCGCGCATGGCGTTGGTGCCGGCGGCGCGCGCTGAATTCGTGCCGACCAGCGTGATCGGCACCCGGATCTCGTTCGACAGGAAATTGTCCTTGAGGAACGGGGCGAGCTTATCTTCAGCATCCTTTTCGATCTGTTTGACATATTCGCGATAGGCGTCCCCGGCAGTGAACTGCGTCCAGTCGGCGAAATCCATCGGCAGGGTCAGCGCCGGCGGCGCGCCGGCGGCGAGTTTCTGCTTGCTCGCCCAGTCGCGCGAGAACGTCAGCGAGAAGCCGTCGGGCTGCTTGCTCGAATGGCAAATCGCGCAGTTCTGGATGAAGACGGCACGGCCCTTGCCCGCCGCCTCGCTCTCGGCCTCGATGATGGGTTTGCCGACAGCCGTGGTGGCCAGGTGCATGGGTTGGGTGACGTGCTCGCCGGTCTGCGGGTTCTTGTAGGTGAAGAAGGCCGCCAGATAGGGGATGCGGTATTTGTCGGCGGTTTTCCAGTAGACGGAATTCTTCAGCGCCGTCGACACGGCGAAGGGGCGCTGCGGCGTGAAGCCGACCACCGTGTTGTGAAGGCGCTTCCATTCCTCCGAATAGGCGCCGATGTTGAGATAGACACGCGACAGCGCGCCGAAGACGCCGACGCTGTCGGCGCCGTCGAGCAGCACGCGCGGCGTGAGCCTTGGATTGGCGTCCTGCTTCTTCGGTTCCTCAGCGTAAGGGATCAGCAAGTTGGACGAGTTTTGCTTTTCGGGCAGGTTGGTCTTGGCGCGCTCCAGGCGCGCCGGCACGTCAAAGACCGCGGTAATGGTGTTGGAGTTGTTGATGTGATCAGTGCTGACCAGCGAGGTGTCGATGGTGCCGGGCTGCTGGCTGGCCAAGAATTGGTAGAGGAAGCTGCTCGGTGTCTTCAGATTGACGAAGGTCGCGACTGGGTCCCAATACTGGTCGCCGATGGTGCTGGACAGGTTCGCCCATCCCGGCTTCTCGGGGTCGGCGGGCGGGTTGAGCGGATGCGGCGCGATATGGCAGAAGCCGCACGCCATGCTGACCCGGAACGGCCGCACCAGCTTGGGATCGGCATTGATCGCCTGGTCTGTGTAGTAGGCGTCGTTGGTATCCTGGACGCGTGTCTTCCAATAGCCGCGCGCCCCTTCCGCGGCCTTGGTGTTGCCGAAGAAATTGGGATTGAGGAACAGCCGCAGGCCGACAATGCCGCTGGGATAGCCGTAGATCGAGGGGTCGAGGCCGTCGCGGGCGAGCTTGGAGCGCACCTCGGTGTACAGTGGACGGTCGCCGGGCTCGAACAGTTCCTTGGGGGCCTGGTCGGGCAGCGCGCGGCGGACCGCCGGCTTGCCGGTCTCGGCGTCGATATCCTTGTCGGTTTCCGTATCGGGCTGCTTGAGCTCGACCTGACCGGCAACCGCTTCGTCGAGATAGAGGCCGAGGATTTTCTTGTCCTTTTCGAGCTGGGCCTGCATGCCCGGCTGGTTTATCAGCCCCGACTTTGCAAAGCGGGTCCCGCGCTGGCGCGAATCCATGAGGATGAGGAAGTCCGCCAGCCCGTAGCCGTGCTGCTGCACCCAGTCCCAGAAGACCTCGTTGCCCTCGCCCCAGGTAATCCACGTGTTCTTGCCGCGGATGGCATCGCGCGCCTCCGGCGGCACTTTCGATCCGTCGGAATACGGGAATGGATGCAGCCCGCCGTCCGGACCGACGACCTGGTCGACCTCCCAAAAGAGGTTGCGCTGCTCGGCTGGGAAGAAATCCTCGGTCCGCGGGTTAATGGGCGTCCCCGCTTCCGTTATGCCTCCTTGCGCCTCGTCTGGCGGAGCAGAAACATCGAGCTGGTTAGGCTCAGCGTCCCATCCAGACTGCAACTTCGGCGCAACGGACGCGGCCGGGTAATCGGACGGTCCCGCGCCGGCTGCGAACGGAACGACTGAAGACACCAGCAACGCCAAGACACTGATTGCGCGCGCAAACGTCATTTTTCCCCCAAGCCCATCGCACCCGAACCCAAATCGGCAACGCACATTGAAACATCTAGCGATGCGGCCTGGATCAAAATGGGCTGGTGAGCACCATCGTGTTCAGGCAGGTCGCGCCCTGGGCAACAACACAAGCGCTTCCTTCTCATCAAGATTCGAAGGAAAGTATCAACCTGATATCAAAAGCTTAGCATCCGCCGTCAGTGCGATTCTTCTTCCCCCTAACAATTTTTTCAGAATACCTGTAATTTCGCGATCGTCAATTACCATGGAATTGAATAGGTGATCTATCGGCGGCGCATCGCCTCTGCGACGAGCACCGCCGCGGTCGATTGCGGAATCCAGATGCCGATGGAAGTGTGACAAAGGATGGAATTTCACCAGTGACACTTTGCTTGGCGGCGCGCCGGACATTTCAACAATACCCGCCATGAACTGCCGTTCACAGCGCGGCTCCGTAGCGGGTGTTCGCGGGAGGCGGCGGCTGTAATCGCCTTCACGTTCTCGGGTGCGAAGAACGCCACAGGCGGTCCGGTGTTCGTCCACGCGAGGCCATCCATGGCATTCCGGCTGCCGTTGCAAGAAGCGGCTGTAGTTCCGGAGGCGGAGGCTCCAGCGGCGCCAGCTGGCATGTGAATTATTACATCGCCTTTACCTGCGCGTCGCGTGCGCTGGTACTCATTCATTGCATCCTCAAACGGCCGCGCTTCCGAAAAAGATTCGTCGAGTGCGGTCGCGCGGAGTTCGGCATCATGGAAAGCGTCCAGAATTCGTTGCGAGGTAATGAATTCCTTGTTGTAGCCGGCATCGCCTACGAGAGCCCAACCAGGACCGTAAGGCCAGCGGAAATAGTTCGGCACGGCCATGCCAACGAACCGCCCTTGCGCTTGGCACCGCGGAGGCGGTCGGCAAAATCTGGCGCTAACTCGATCGTTTTCAGGTAGTTTCCTTCGACGTCTTTCTTGTTTCCGCGAATTCAGCGTATAGCCATCCGGCGATGACCAGTGTCAGGCCTTCGCGGGTCGGCCAGGCCGTAAATGCTCGTCCGTGGCGGACATAGACCTCGGATTGCCCGCATACTTGCAAAGATGCCCTTAACCCTTCCTGTGATGCAGGACGGACGTATTGCGGAAGCCCTTTGGCGTTGGGTGCAACTCGTTGGCCCACCAAGTCTTGTAGGCTGCGCTTGTCGAAAGCGTGTTCCGCAAATCCAGAAACCTAACATGTGCGAAGGGAGGTTTGCGGCAAGGTCAGCGAGCATCGTATCGAAACGATCAATAAGCTTCACGCAGTTTTTCTTTCGCTTGCTGATCTCCGCGTAGCCCTTGCGGCGGAAGCTAGGATCGAGCCAAGGACCGGGAACGGACCCCAGCCACCCAAGAAACCCCGGCCATCAGGTACTAGATAGTCATAGCCGTGAGTCACGATGGGAACGGGGTGACCGAGTGCGCTTTACAGATTTCATCGGATCGGCTCATGCCTACACCGTCATCGATAATCTCCATGGATCCACCGCTCCAAACACACCAGTACGACGCCTACTGCAATGCGGCAGGGATGCTGCTGGAACGTGACGACGTGCGAGCATGGGTAGCTGCAAGCTTTCCAGTTGTCCTGGTGGACGAAGCGCAAGACCTCCGCCCGGAGAAAGTCAGAATGTTCGCGGCGCGAGTGCCGGAGGCCCGCAACTATCAGAACGGCCAAAAGCCGGCCAAAAAAGCCAGCATTTCGCTGCTCCACTGCATGAAGTTTTGGTACCAGCCAGACACCGTTTCATAAGCGACCTGCAGTGCGCCCAGGAAGAAAACAAAACAGATGACGATTGCAAATACCTTGCCAAACCCCTCGTCACCTTTCGGGTCGCTGTGCTGGTAAACGTAATCCTGTCGATTAAACATCGTCCTCTAACGGTCCCGGTCGTCGCGGTCGCGTTCCCTTCTTTCTAGTTCCTCGCGTTCCAGCTCCTCGAGGCGAGGAATGTGTTGTTGCGCCGGATCGGTCCGTGTCGTTTCGCCACCGCGTTGTGTGGCATCCTTGTCCCTGTTTAACTTATCCTGCAGCCGATTTGTAGCATCTACGGTCGACGCCAGTTCGTGGGCCTCGCGCTCGTTGGGTTCGTCCGGCCAGCGCTCAGCCTCCTCGGGGCGGAGATCCCGCTGCTGTTCGGTCACGCCATCGACATTGGCAGGGGTTTTGCCCTGCCCTTCTGCCGGCCCCTCTCGGGTCTGCTCTGCCGCCTCGATGGCGCGCTTGAGCTCCGGATCCTTCTCGGCTACCTCGCGCATATAGGTGTTGCCCTGGACGGCAAGCTCCGCCGCGCGAGCCAGTCCGCGCTCAATATCAGCTCGGAATACCCTTGGATCGTTGGAAGGCTCACCGGCCTCGATTCTATCCAAACCCTCGCGACTGGTTTCGATGTCCACAAGCATGTCATTTGCCGCCTCGACAACTCCGCGGCAAGCTCCTCTTCCGCCAACGCAGTAAGCTCCGGCAACACCAACTGTGGCGCGGCTTCCAGGCGCAAGGCGGGCACTTCAATCGCGAGCGTGATGGTGTTTTGAGCCGATGGGCTCGTCAGCTCATAGCGCACAAGTGTTGGGCTGACCTGCTGTACCTCCAGGACAAAACGGTTAGCAGACCGCAGGGTCGACCACTTGAGCCCCCCGAGCGACCGGAGCAGAAAGCCTGTCGGTCCGCGGCGGGTGACGAGAAGGCCGACAAAGGCAACGGTCGCCACGAATGCGGCCAGCAGAGTGTAGGGGTTCTGATAGAACGGCAATTGGACCGCAAAGGTCGATGTAGCCGGCGACCCGGAATTGAGAAATCCGTCGGTCACAACGCCACTGATGCGATAGTCTGTCCAATCGTCCAAACCAGTCAGGTCGACCCGATTTTTTGGGCCACGGATAACGCGCTCTGCATTGGGTATGACTGGATCGTATGTAATTGCTGTGGTCTTCAGGGCTGGAAGGCCGACAAGTCTGGAACGGAAAGATGATAAGTCACAGTATTTTGCGCGATGGTTTCGCCTTCCGGGAAGCGCGCGAAAAGTATCTGTGGGTTGGCGGACGGAAGTTCGAGAAGGCTCAGCCTGCTTCCTGATGCCACCCAAAAGCTGCGTCCGGACGATGGCGCCACGGCCTCAATGCTCCCGGCAAGCCTTGGGTCCATCTCTCTGAGGCTCATCCATGTTCCGTCGATAGTTGGCCCTTGCCAGATGAAGAGTCCCTCGTCGGCACCGGCAAGCAACCCGAGTTGCGGATGTGAGACGAGTTGGCGGATTAGGTACGGCTGATCACCCTGAGAGCGTGGACGATAACCAGTGTCGACGTAGGTGTCGCCGGTGCGCTTTAAGAAAACTGTGCCTCCCCACCCGCCGGACGCCGCTATGTCGGCTCCAGGGACGAGCGTTGTCTCCGCGACCGCGCTGAAAAGATGTTTGCTGCCGAACGGGACTGGAGGAAACGGTCCGAACTCTTCCGTATTCGCCCCAATCATTTTGACGCTCAGGACGCCGGCGGCTATGAGCGTGTCCTCCTTGGTGAAGGCGACCGCGCCGACGGCACTGCCCCCAATGTCCTCCAAGAGTGTTGCCGCTGTCTGCCATGCTCCATCAACGAGACAGACAACCTCGTTCGACCAGACCAGGCCAACGCAGGCCTTGCCCGTTGCAGAAACAGCCAGCGCGGCCGGAGTGCGCGGAGTGACATCAAGGGGGATTGGGAACGGCGCGACCTTCAGCGACCGGCCGCTGGCTTCGATCTTAAAAAGACCGTTCGCGTTTAGAACCCACAGTTGTCCAGAAACATCTCGGGCGAGAAGCGCGCCGCGGTAATAGGGTGAAACTGGGACTGTGATGTCCCGGGGCAGCAAGCTCGAGCGCGTCAGATTGCGTCGAACGAGCCAAACTTCGCCGCTCTGAAGACCGACAACGGCATCTCCACTATCCGTAGCCACAACCGACGAGATACTCAATCGCTCCCCGGAGAACTCAAGGTCCTTCGCGATATCGACATAACGCCAAAGTCCTGTTGAGGCGCCGACCCAAACATTGGAATTGCCATCCTCGACAATGACTCTGGCTCTCGTGGCACCGCTTTGCTCGGGCTCCCATTTGCGCCAACCCTGAATATCATGGCGAAAGAGGCGGCTTGTGGAGAGCCACGATGCTCCGTCGCGCTGCATCATCCCCGATGAGCAATAGCCCGTGGCCAGCACGATTGGCGCAAGGCCTCGTTCCAGATCAAGGCCCAAACAGGCTGAGGTCGTTGCGATGACCACTTGACCAGGAGCGAACGACACAGCGTGAGCAAAGGACTACGGTTCTAAGTCCAGGTCGAGTTCGCGCTCGGGTTTGCCCGTCGCCGTGTCTATTAGCGACACTGTTCCGCTATTGCTGACGCTTACGAGTTTGCCACCTGCAAAGCCAAGATATGAGGCCGACACTTCGACAGGAGTGATCTTTTCGCTGATACGAGCAGCTAAGGCGTTGAGTTCTTCGGTGCGTCGCGGAGCAAATGAACTGGACGCAACGAAAAGGCGATTGTCGTCCGATTTCGCGAACGCCCATTCCGCTCGCGAGCAGGTTCCGACCGAGCGCGGGCACGCGCCAAAGACCGCTTCGATGACACCATTCTTCCAAAGCCAGAGGCTGTCGTTGATGGTGCCAACGAGAACCGTTTCATCTGCGAGCTCGACCAGCGAGTTCACATAGATGGGTTGCTCCAGCTCGGAGGACAGGAAGCGGGGCGCAGTTGCTTCGACCCCATCATATAAAGCGACTCCACCAGGTGTTCCGATCCACAGCCGGTCCTTTTTGTCGGAGACCAGTATGTGCGTAACATTCCTCTCCGGCAGCGGAATGGGGATGAACTGCCAGTTTCCGGTTATGTTTGCGGGCTCGACGACGGCAGGAAGAGGCTCGGGAAAGGACGGGTCTTGTGCGCTTCCAGAACCAAGGCAAAGCATGAGTACTGCCGAAACGGCGAACAGGCGTTGCAGAAACGCAGGCCTCGGCAACCAGCCCCTAGACAGTTGCCGATAAACTAGAACGCGGCCGCACACCGCTGCTCCCAATAATGCGTGATGTCGCATCTCCTTCACCGCTCTCGCTTTCCTGTGAAGTTCATCCGCATCGGAAGTCTGTTTGCATCGTAGTTGTCGTGCAACGACGGCGGGTGGCGCTTCCGCAGTCCGAGGGCGACACGGCAGTGCCGGCACGGTATCGCAAAGTCACCCCCCTTATATCCGTAGCAAACAGCTGGACGACCCGACGAATGACCCCGAGGTGCTGACCTCCGCCGCACCTCGGGTCACCATCGTCCAAATGTCCCATCCTCCAACTTGATGCAATAAGTAACTTAGATCCTAGCAGGAATCATTTCCGGCATTTATTTCGCGGCAAAGTCGTGCTCAAGTATAATCTGCGGACGTTTGTGAGGGAAATCCATGACGAAGGCTTCGCCTTGGCGAGTTTCTCGCCTCCTTTCAGCTTTGCGGCCGTGGGACAGCTTCGGGACCTCAGGAAAGAGGCGCACGCCGCGGCCGAACCCAGCGCCGACGCCGCTGATATGAACCACGATAACACAAGATCACCGTCGAGGGCGTACTCGGTGCCAGCGCGGTAGGTGCGACCGGGCCTTAACGGTGCCTGAACATCGGCCATCAGGAATAGCTGACAACCGGACTCTAGTGCGAATTACGGGGGGACGTCATGGAAGCACTTCGTGGTATCTGGACTTACAGAAGCTTCTTCAATGTCGAGGAGGGAGCCGAACCGACCGGAGGGATTCAACTTTGGCAAGCTGAACTCTATCTGGACATCGATCCGGCCACGAAACGTGTGTTCGGTCACCTCGGCGAGCGCGTTGATCCGACGCCCGCCGACGATGGCATTGGAAAGCCGTACCCGTTCCTCTCGCTCGAGGGAACCTATTCGGATGGCGATCCGGTGTCGGTCTCATTCCGCGCTGTCGGCCGCAAGGGATCGGCCTGGGAGTCATGGATCTACGATTATCAATGTGTGCTGGCCCCAACCTGGCCTCGGCATCCGAACTTCGAGCCCTCGGCGCAGCAGAGGCCGACGCTCGTCGGGACCGTAGTCCGCACGGTAGAGCATGACGGCACGCCGGCCGGTGCGAGCTATTCCTTCTATGCCGTGAAGCACGACTTCGTGGAGTCTCGCATAGCGACACCCCTACCCGCGCCGGTCGTGGCGATGCTGGCAAGTCCCGAGATGCGTCTCCATCATCAACTATGGCATGCGAGCCGGGACAATTGGGACGACCTCGCCGAAGAGCAAAAGACCTGGCTTCGCGACAATAATTGGCAGCCCGGAACACCCAACAAAGAACGGTCAGCCGGTCTCGGCCCCGTCAATCTGGCGAACCATTCCGGCGAAGATTTCCTGTTCATGCACCGGCGTATGATCAAGGCGGTTCGCGACATCGCCGGCGCCAACGCTCCCGCCGGTTGGAAGAGGTTACCCGAGCCCCGCGTCCTCGCCGACTTCGCACCCGGCCGCGCGAAGCGCGTGATCGGCAACATCGACGGTTATGCGGTCCCGCCGGCCTGGATCGTGCCGGATGACGCGAGCACGACCGCTTGGTTGGCGGCGCTTCGCACCCCAGCGATCTTCAATGGCCGGTTTCGATCGTGGGAGGTTCAATACGCCAATCCCGCCTGGCTCGCCACGGTCACGCTCGGCGAGCTCGGCGCGTGGATCGAATTCACGATCCATAACTGGATGCATATGCGCTGGACCTCGGTCCAGCGGGATCCCGCCCGAAACGGACTGGCCATCCCGGAGGGGCGGCAGGACGACGACTTCGCTCAAGGCTGGTTCGATCCCTCGAACGATCATCTGGGCGCCACCTTCTCCTCCCACGTCAGCCCGGTGTTCTGGCGGCTGCACGGCTGGGTCGATCACCGCATTGAAGACTGGTTCAAGGCGCAGGAAGCCGCACGGCCCGGAACGGTCAAGCGAAGACAGCTCAAGGACGTCGAGTGGTTCGTCGTCGACGGCACGTGGGTCAATGTCGACGACCCTTGGGAGGGGCCAGCCGACGAAGGAGGTCATGGCGGCCATCATGGCCATGACCACGGTCACGGTGGCATGGACGTGGAGCTGATGAAGAAAGCGATTGTGGTGATCTTCAGGGGCGTCGGAGCGCTCGAAATGGACACGATGGCCCTGCAGGAACTGCGAGAGCGGCCTCAAAACCGCATTGTCTCTCGTTTTGCCAACTGGCTCTAGCAGGCCAACGGACCGCGAAGTTCTGAGGCGGCCGTTCGACGGAACAAAAGATCGGAGGGGGACAATGGCAGCAGAAGTCGTTCGGGCGGAGATCCATCCAGGCATCGGAATCGCACGCGTTGGCAATAGCCAGGAATGGATACTCGCGCCTGAAGTGATGCGTCCCGCGCCCCGGACCGCTGCGCAGTGCCGGGACGAGACCGGCGCAATCCGGCGCGAAGCCGTCCGCTTTCGAATCTATGGGTATGACGAACATGGCGAGGTGGTGAAGGAACTCACCGCGGACGACGCCGAAATCGAATGGACCGTTCACATCGCAGCCGCCAAGGCGGCTTGGTACATCTTCATCGCTGCGATGGACCGCCCGGAGATGAAGGATCGGATGCTGCGTAGGCGCAATCCGGACTACGAGCTCTCGAAGCGCTCGGATCTGAGAATCGACCCCGGGCCGGTGACGATCGGTGGCCGGAATAGCGCTTCTCAGTGCAGCGGGCGCTTCACGTATCGGGACGCTGGGGCGGAGGTTCTGCTCGGCGATCTCGCCACGGACGAAGCCGGCCGCCTTGTGGTGGCTGCAGGCAGAGGCGTGAGCGGATCGCCGACGGGGCTGCCGCCTATCAGCACCGAGGACGATGACTGGTTCGGCAACACCAGCGGCTGGTACGACGACATTGCCGACGGCCCGGTCACGGCCACGGTTCGCATAGATGGTCGCAAAATACCGTGCTCCAACGCCTGGGTAGCGTCGGCGCCGCCGAATTTTGCTCCCGACATTCTGGGTTGGCGGACGCTGGACGACTTGATGCAGGACGTGTTCACCAACGCACGCTGGCTCGACAGGCCTGCCCTTCCCTCCTTCTCGCACGACATTTACCCCCTGTTCGAGCGACTCGCGCGACTTCAATGGGTTAACCAGGGCATCGCCAATATCTTCGGCGCACATGGCGTAACGGACTTCACCGATCCTGACTTCGTCGACAAGATTGCGCGCATCCACAACGGCGAGGCCGATACCTACCAGCCGCTCCGTCGCTCACTCGCCAATCTATTCCGGGGCAAGGACAGCACGTCGTGGCAAGGGCTGCCGCCGATCTATGGCGACACGTTTGGAACCATCGGCGGTTCAGAAGCGGATCAGCCTGGCAATCTGCTCAGTCTGTGGGATCGGGCGAAGAAGAGCGTCGACAAATGGGTCGCAGGCCATTTTGACACCGACTGGAGCGGTCCACCGTCCGTGCAAGTGTTTGAGGACGTACCGCTAGCGGAACAGCCGCGACTGCTCGATCGCGCCGCAATGCATTTTTGCCTCGCCGACGCATTTCATCCCGGTTGCGAGCTGACTTGGCTTTTGCGCCACCCAGGCCTGTACGAAGCTCCATACCGCATCAGGATGCGAAGCGCAGGGGCGCCGCCACAAGACTACGGGAACGGGCTTACACGAGAGGCCATATTCGCCGCCAACGGTCCCCTTCAGGCGCAAGGGCCGGGCGATCTAACGCGATGGATGGCATTGCCATGGCAGATGGATACGCTTGGGTGTCGCTCAGGGTACTTCCCCGACCTGGACCCTTACCTCCCGACATTCTGGCCGGCGCGCGTGCCCAACCATGTGCTTACTGGCGAGGACTACGAGATCTTGATGGACAAGACAAAGTCGCCAGAAGAACGGATCGGCGCCTTCACGACCCGCAAAAGTTGGTACGCACCCTTAGGCCCGGACGTTTCATTCGCCAACGCAATTCAGCGCATGATCGATCATCTTCAAAAGCTCGGAATTGTCTGCCTGTTGCCCGGGCCTGACGATGCCGCGCAGCTCGGCGTGCCCAAGGAAATCTATGTCGAGCACCTACATGCGGAGAAAACGGCACGAGCAGACTTTCGTGCCGAGTTCGCAGCGCTCCGTCAGCTCCAGGGAACGCCAAGCGAAGCTGATCTGCAGGCCCAAAAGGCAGGATGGTCTAGTGACTCCGAGCGCCACTCGTATCTGCGAGCGCGTTTCCCCCATCTGCAGGACCGCTGAATCCGGCGGGCTCGACCGAATCGAGCTCCGTTGCCCAGCGACGGCGCTTAGCCCACCACTGCCCCTGATCCGATGCCAGCCCACCATAGCTGGCCTGGAGCCCGGCAATATAGGCGCGCCAGCGCCTGCCACGATCCACAAGCAATCGACCGAGCCCCTCACTCTCGATTGGTCCTCGGTCGGAGACCAGCGAGGCAACCGCGCAGGCATCGGCCAGCGCTTTGGTGATGCCTGCCGCTGAAAGTGGGTCGAATGCCATCGCCGCATCACCGATCGAGATCCAGCCGGCTCCACCTTGTGGCAGGAGAACCATGCTTCTGGCGTCCCATGCGGCTACTGTCGCGTCTTCAGGCGGACCCAGAGTTCTCACGAGCTCAGTTTCTGAATGCTTGCTGTACCAAAGCGCAGTTCGGTCCGAACCTGCGACACCATCCGGCTCTGTGATGTAAACAGCGATGCGCCGATGCTGCGTCTGACGTGCAGCGTACCACCAGCCCTCGCCCGCAGATTCGACGATTAGCCGAGCGTTGCCTCGATCTTCTCCGCGATAGCGGCCCGCAACAGCAATAAGATTGTCGAGGAACCGTCTCCGAGCCCCCAAGTGCCGGGCCAGTGTGGCGGACCGTCCTGATGCATCGACCAGCAGATCCGCCTCGATCCGCATGCTCGATCGTTTTGACCCGAGCTCGACAATCCAGGAACTTGCGGCACGTCGAATTGCGGTCAGCGAGACACCATCAAGCAGTCTTACGCCGACCTGGTCTGCGAATAGACGGAGATGGGTGTCGAAAACGGTGCGATCGAGATTGTAGCCGTCACCGCCAAGCGAAAACGAATAGTCCTTGGTCGCCATTCTGCCTTGCCAAAGACTGACTACTCCGGGACTTCGTAAATGCGTCCGGTCCTGAAGCAAATCCTCCACGCCGAGAGCCTGAAGGAGAGGAAGCGCTTCTGGCGCGAGGTGTTCTCCAATCGATCCGCGTGCATCGGTCCTCATAGGTCCGATCAGGTAGACATCGTGCCCACGGCGCCGCAAAGAACCGGCCAGCGCATTTCCGGCTACGCCGCTTCCAAGTATCAGAACGCGTTTTGCCATGCAGAGCCCGACCACCCCGCTGATTGAAATAGCTCGAATAGGTATCTCGACCTATGCCGGCGAAGAACGCAAGCGTGCGTTTCGGTGGGATAGGGTGCAATGCTCGTCTTGTTCTACGCGCCTGATCGGCACGTCAAGCCCACGGCCCGCTTGTCCGAAAGGGAGCGGGCATCGTTTTCCACCCGGTGCATCATAACGGCAACACGCAGGCTTCGGATGAAGAAGTCGCGGCCATTGAGGCATTGGTGTCCGAGTTGATTGGGTGCCCATACGCGGACGGTGAATCGGATAAACCGCGCTTGCTCACGCTGGACGATATCCTTTTCATCACCCCGTACAATCACCAGCGCCGGAAGCTTCAGGATGCGCTTGGACCATATGCAAAGGTCGGGACTGTCGACAAATTTCAGGGGCAGGAAGCAGCCGTCGTGATCATTTCGATGTGCGCGTCCGACGCGAGCGAAAGCCCGCGCGGTATGGAGTTCCTATTTTCGAAGAACCGCCTCAACGTGGCCATCTCCCGCGCGAAGTGCCTTGCGATAGTGGTGGCCAATCCATCACTAAAGGATACGACCGTTAGCAACCTTTCCCAAATGGCGCTTGTGAACCTGTTCTGTCAGCTAGCCGAGCAAGGCACCCAACCTACGCCAGACATATCGCACAAGAAGACGGTGATGGGGTGAGCAATGGGGTTGGGCGTTTGGAATGCGTTGCGCATGCTGCAAAGCTGTACATAGCGATGACGCACGCGAAACGGGAACGCCTGAAATGGCAAAACATGCGCCCCCTAGTCACGGATCTGGCGGAAAGCCGGCGCCACGACCTGCAGTTGGGGCTGGTTGCTGAGTTGCGCCTTGCTTTGTCACTCGCGCTCAAAGGGGCTGCTTAGCTCTTCCCAAGCCCCATCATTCCAGGAGGTTTCTTTGGCACGTTTCAACCCGCATCATGACGCCAGCCACATATACGACGCTGCGCAGGCTTGGGAGCGGCACTGCCTTAGCGAAGATGGGTCGGTTTTTTCAGATTCTCAGCTCTGGACTCCCACTTTGCTGGACGAACTTGACCGCAGGTTTGTCCAGAACCTCGATGAGGGCGACGGCGATTTCTTCGAGAAGCTGGAAAGCCAGCTCAGAGCAGGGTCACCCGAATGCCACCAGTTGATGGCGGAAGCGCTGTGGCTCTTAATGCTTTTCCAATCGAACATCGGTGCCGCCAAGAAGGCGGAAAACGTCCGCCGAGTGTGGTCTTGGTCGGGGTCAGAGTTGCCTAGAGAGCATCAATTGCTCTCCGACGCCGTGCTCGAGGGTCTTGGCTCAGCCGGAACGGCCTATAATACTCAGCGCTGGCGGGAACTGTCGCTTTTGATCGCCGCACTGAGAACCTTCAAGCAACGGCCCAGCTCCGAACAGCAAACCCTGCTCAAAGATGGATGGAGTTTCGCGGAAATGGCTGAGCAACTTTCCCGAAGCGCGTAATCGACAGCTGCGCCACATCCTCCCTCATCTCCTTTTCCCCGACCTTTTTGAGCGCATCAGTTCTGAAAAAGACAAATGGTTGATCCTCGCCTCAAACCTTGACGTCCCAGAAAAAGAGATTCGAAAATGGATCAGAACAGGATTGATCATGCGCTCCTTGATCTGCGTCATCGTCTTGAAGCTGAGCACGGTAGAGAAATCGATTTTTACGAAGAAGAATCTAAGAGCATTTGGCGCGCCGCGACCCGTAGCTGGTTGCTGAGTTGGAATCCGAACAACTGGGATTGGACCACCCTTGCAGACGATCGGGCCAAGACACGTGTGGGTTCGGTAGTCACTCATCAATGGCGCTGCGGGGGGCAACCGGCCCCGTCGAAGGTGATCGGGTTTATCTCGTGCGTACCGGTCTTGAACCGCGTGGGATAGTCGCTTTCGGAACAGTCACCCGCGCACCCTACACAGGGCCCCACTATGACACTGGCAAAGCCGAATCGGGCGAGACGACCCAGTTTATCGACGTGGGCTTTACCGAGGTTCGGGATGCGTCCAAAGACGCTTTCCTGCCCTTAGACAAGCTTCAACGGGATGCTCCCGACCAGACGTGGAATCCGCAATCATCGGGCATCGAAATCAAACCCAAACCGGTGCGGGCGCTCGCGCGGCTGTGGGAGGGCCTGCGCCCAATCAACGGTGGTGCGCAAATTATTCCTGATGCCACCGAGCCACTTAACCTCATCCTCTACGGGCCTCAAGGCACCGGTAAAACCTACCGGCTGCAGCAAAGCTATACCCCTCGGTACACTGACAAAGACGGCGACCGCTTCGAGTTCATCACATTCCACCAGAGTTATGCCTATGAGGATTTCATCGAGGGCATCCGACCGGTAACCGTCAATGGAGCGTAACCTACGAAGTGCGCCCTGGCGTCCTACGCAGATTATGTGAACGCGCGCGAAAGGATCCTAGCCACCGCTACGCGCTGATTATAGACGAAATCAATCGCGGCAATGTCGCCAAGGTATTCGGCGAGTTAATCACTCATATCGAGGGCGACAAGCGTCTTCGGTTCGATGCGAATGGCAAGAAAATCAGCGGACTGGAAGTGACCCTGCCCTATTCTGGCGAGTCATTCGGGGTGCCTTCCAATGTCGATCTGATTTGCACGATGAATACCGCCGACAGGTCCATCTCGCTGCTCGACACCGCGCTCCGGCGGCGGTTTAGATTTGAGGAGATGGTGCCGAATGCTCGTGCCATCGGCGGCGAGACCGACGGCATCATCCCGGACGGCGAGGGCGGCGAGATCGATCTGCGTCAGCTCCTCGATACGTTGAATAGCCGACTTACGCATCTCCTGCATCGCGATCAGAGGATCGGGCATGCGTATTTTGCCAAGGTGCAGGATCTCGTCGGGCTACGCGTCGTCATGGCACAGGAAGTCCTACCGCTCCTGCAGGAGTACTTCTACGACGACTGGCGTCAAATTCGCCTCATTCTCGCCGACAGCGCCGTTGGCCCCGAATACCAGATTAACTGCCAAGCGACAGCTGTATCGAACTCGTGACCGGCATGGATAAAAGATATGCCGAGCGGTGGGATCGGCGCAAGGTTAGGCTTAAGGCAGCTCTTCATCCGTTGCCATGGATGGAGCCGCCCCCTGCCGACATTGACAATCACAATAGAGCTTTCTAGCGCTTGATTAAACAAATATTAAATTGCTGCGTAAAAGATTAATAATGGCGTATTCGACGCAGCCCCCAGTTGCTCAATTTGCTACATTTTGCTAGAATAATTTAAACCTGATGTAATTCGGGAAATTGCGCGACAAAATCACTGCTTCCCGCACGTGTCGGAAGCGGCTTGTAGAGTTATTCCCAGAACAATTTTCAAAGGAATACCTGGATGAGCGACACAATTCTCAGGAATGAATACGGCGAGGTCGTCTATCTTCAGAACCCTACGCCGCCGGCTCCGGAATCCGCAGCCCTCCTTGCGACGCCGCAACAGGTGGCCGAGTTCTATCTGCGCGGCCTCCGGGGCGAGCTGGGGCTGGCCGGGACTTCGCTGGCCAGCGATCTTGGCGCCGGGCTGGAAAGCGCCGGCTCTGAGCCCGTGATGGACTTCCGGCAGGAAAAGGACATCGCCGGAACCAAGGTCGTGGTCTATCAGCAAGAGGTGATGGGCCTCGATGTGTTCGGCGCCACACTGGGCCTGCAGATGGACGGCGACAGCCTGGAGCCGCAAAGCCTGCAAAGCGCTATGCATGCCAATGTGACGATCGAGAACCCCAGCGCAAAGTCGGATGCGGCCGGCACTCGCAAGGTTACCAATGCGGCGCTGAAAAAGATGCTGGGCTTTGCTCTGCCCGACATGGACAATGCGCGGATCGAGCGGCAGGTCGTCTATCGCTTCGAGCCCGACCAGCGCGAGGAAAGCCACGATCACGAAGGCTGCGTCGCCGGCGAGGGAGTGCATGTTCCGCATCTGCCGAAGACGACGATTAAGGGGCTGGAAAAGGGTAAGCATTACATCTGCGACGAGGTGCTGTTTCAGGCCGCGCTGGCCGAGGGTCAGGCTCCCGTCAACTGGCGAGCGCTGGTCGAGCCGCAGTCGGGCGACGTGCTTTACCTGCGCGCGCTTGTCGCCTGCGCCAGCGGTATGGTGTTCCAGCGGGATCCGCAGACCCAGACCGGGGCCGCCGTCAGCGCGGCCTCGACCAATGCGGTGCTGAACCCCTTCCGTAGCACCCTGACGCTGGACGGGCTTTTAGCGAACACGCCGCAGGATTTGCGCGGCAACTACGTCCATGTCACCGAACGCCAAAACCCGGTTCAGGCCCCGCCCACGGTGACGAACCCGGCCGGTAACTTCGCCTTCAACGCGCAGACCGAGGACTTCACAGCGGTCAACGCCTATTACCACTGCGACCGCCTGTTCCGGAAAATGCAGGATCTGGGCTTCAACGTCACCTCATATTTCAACGGCACGACTTTCCCCGTGCCGGTGGATTCCCGCGCGCTTGGCGATGCGGTGAACGCGCAGGCCCCTGGCAACGCCAGCGGCAATGGCCTCCTGGAGTTGCGCTTCGGCAAGATGATGACGGGTCAGACGATCGGCATCGCCACCTCGAACCGGGTCACCTGGCACGAGTTTGGGCATGGTCTGCTGTGGGATCACGTCAACAGCCCGAATTTCGGCTTTGCTCATTCTGCTGGCGACGGGCTGGCCGCGATCATCAACGACCCCGGATCGGCAGCGGCAGACCGGTTCGACACCTTCCCCTGGGTCCATGCCGGCGCGCCGGGACTGGACCGGCGGCATGATCGGGCGGTTTCGGCGGGATGGGCCTGGTTTGGGCCGAACTGGAACACCCAGTATGGCGGCGAGCAGGTGCTTTCGAGCACGCTCTTTCGCCTCTACCGCTCGATCGGCGGGGATTCGTCCAACGTCACCACCCGCCGCCGCGCCGCCGATACGGCAATGTATCTGGTGTTCAAGGCGATCGGCCTACTGACCTCGACTACCGCCTTCCCCGAGGTCTTCGAGGGCAATATGGAGACGGCCGACAAGACCACCGCCAGCTTCCAGGGCATCCCCGGCGGGGCGCTGCACAAGGTCGTGCGGTGGTCGTTCGAGAAACAGGGTCTGTTCCAGCCCGCTGCCGCGCCGGGCCAGCCGAACACGGTGATGACCGAAGGCAACCCGCCCGCTGTCGATGTTTATATCGACGACGGACGGCAGGGCGAATACCAGCATCTGGCGAACCACTGGTCCTGCCAGGACATGTGGGTGCGGCGCGCGATGGATGGCGGGCTGACCCATCAGGACCCGATCGTGAACCAGACCAACTACATGTATGTCCGCGTCAAGAACCGTGGAACGCAGACGGCCCATGCGGTGCGAGTGGATGCCTATCACGCCCTGCCCGGCACCGGCCTTGCCTTCCCCGACGACTGGGCGCCGATGGCGACGGCGACGCTGCCCGCCTCGGCCCCCATCGGCTCGGGCGGCAGCACCATCGTCGGGCCTTTCGCCTTTGTGCCCACGCAGGTCGGCCATGAATGCCTACTGGCCATTGCCCATGCCGATGGCGACCCCGGCAATGACACGACGATCACCGGCACGATCCCGGAATCTCGTCTGGTACCCTTCGACAACAACATCGGCCAGCGCAACGTGAACCCGGTGCTGCCCAGCCTGAAACACCTGGTGAAACTGCTGCGCAAGCATGTGATCTGGGTGCGCAACCCGTGGAAGCGCCCGGTCGTCGCGCAGATCGAGATCGAGTTGCCGGTGTTCCTGCGGCGTCTCGGCTGGTCGTTGAAGGTCGTCTCGAACGGCGCGCAGAAGTTCGAGATGGGCCCGCGCGACAAGCGCGAGGTAGTGCTGTCGATCGAGCCGGGCGGCGAGTTCGATCTGGAGACCGCACGCCAAGCCATTGCCAAGGGCGATGACCAGATCACCGTGACCACGCTTCTGGATGGCGAGGTCTCGGGCGGGATGACCTACAAGCTGACGCTCGACATGGAGGACGAGGACGAGCGGCCAGACCCGGACAAGCAAAAGGATCCGCCTATCCTGACCCGGCGCCCGACAATCGAAGAGATCCTGCGCATCCTGCGCGGCACCGCCTCGCCCCTCGGTGGCGGCAGGATCCGCACCGTGCGTCTGGAATTCGACCTCGACGATTGAAGCCAGCCGGGGCTGGTCCATTGCGGCCAGCCCCGCCCGTTTCGGGGAGGGCTCCCATGGCCAATGAATTCACGCCGATCCTCAATCGGTTGCCCCATAGCATCCACCGGATCGACCCGACGGTGACGATCCTGCGCAAGTACAAGCTCTTGCTCTGGTCCGCGACCGTGATCCTCGTACGTCATGCGGAAAGGGCTGCTGGGGCAAATCCGGCCCTGTCGGCCACCGGTCAGGCGCGGGCCAACCTTCTGCGCGACATGGTGCAGGACGAAGACCTCTCGGCTGTTTTCGTGACCGACACGCTCCGGTCGCAGCAGACCGGGCAGCCGGCTGCGAACGCACAAGGGCTGGCCCCGACGACCTATCCCGCGACCGATGGCGCGGCGCTGGCCCAGACCATCCGCATCGGCCATGCGGGCCGGACGGTTCTGGTCGTGGCCCATTCCAACACGGTGGATGACATCGCCGGCGCCCTTGGTGCGCCGGGGATCGGAGAACTGGCGGATAGCCAGTTCGACCGGATGTTTGTGATTGCCCGCAACTGGTGTGGCACCCGCCTGACGCGGTTGCGCTATGGCGCCCCTACAGCCTGAGAGGAGGCTTCGATGAGAAAGATCACCAAGGCAATCGTCATCCTCGACCAGGCCAGCGGCGCGCTGCGGAGGGACGAGAATGAGCGGCCAGTCGGGCTGGACCTGAACCCCGATCTTGCGGCGCTGACCGATGGCGCAACGGCGATGGGGCTTGACGTGACGCTGGCCGTGCCTGGGCTGGAGAGGGTCGGGTTTGACGTCTTGCCTGATGGCTTTGCTGCACCTGCGGGGTTGCGGATCATGGCCCTGCCGTCGCTGGAATATGGCGGCCTGACCGGCATCGGCGCGGTGGCCGAGGGCGACACCGCCCTTGTTGCCGCCGACCGCCGTCTACGCGGCGAGGCCGCCGCCGCCGGTCTGGTTCCCGCGCCGCATCCGGCACTGCTGCCGATGCTGGCCGCCGGCCAGCGGCCTGTCGCCGCCCGCCTGATCGGACCCAGACCCACGCTGGAGCGGCTGGTCCGCCTTGGAGAGGTCGTCCCGATGTGGTTCCAGCCCACGCCGGAGAATCCCAACCACTGGGCGCTGATCGCTCTGCTTTCACCCCCGCGCCTGACCGATGCCGTGGCGGACGGGCTGACGCTCCAGAGCCTGGATTACGATCCGCTGACCGAAGACCTGTTCTGGGCCCGCCCCGGTGAGGACCGCGAGGAACTGGACGAGGCGCTGAAAGGCCGCCGCGTGCTTTTTGCCGAGCCGGGTCAGTTCCTGATCGCCATGCGCCCCGAAGACACGGCCGAGGCGTTTCATGTCCATGGGGCGCATGGCCACAGCGAATATCTCGCCCCCGATCCGGGGCTGATGCGTGCCACACAATCTGACGTCGTGGATTTCGAGACGCCCGAGGTCGGTCGCCTGCCCGAGATCCTGGAGGTAGTCGAAATCTTGCCACGGGTCCGCAAGGCCATTCTGCTGCTGCGGCCCACCTGCAAGGCCGTCACCGCGCACTATGCCGCCGATCTGGACCGGTATACCGGGGTCACGGCGCTTGATGCGCAGGGCCCCATCGTCTCGCGCCATTCCGCCCATCCAGACAACAAGCGGGCAGAAGCGCAACTGATGCGCGATCTGCGGGCCATGGGCTATTGCCCCTCGCGTAACGATTTCACGCATGCCGGGGCGACGCATTCCAACATCATCGCCGATCTGCCCGGCCTCGGGCGGCTCAGGATCAAGCCGCATATCCTCGAGAAGTACCGCGAGGTCCTGCGCCTCCCCCTGCCCCACCCGCTGCGTCTCCTGCTGAATGACCTGGCAGGGATGATGGACGAGAGCGGCCTCGATGGCCTGCCCGACTCGGCGATCCGGGCTGAGATCGAGCGGGTGCTGAAACTGCAACCCTGGTATCCCTGGTGGAATCTGAAATGCCCCCTGCCCGGCCTTGGCGCGGGGATCATCCTGGTTGGCGCGCATCTGGACAGCACGGCGGGGTTCGAGCCGGGCTATCACGCCCCGACCGATGCGGCACCGGGGCGTGACGACAACGGATCGGGATTGGCGGCCGTCCTGTCGATGGCGCGCTGGTTCAGAGGTCTTCAAGGCAAGCTGACCCATACTGTCCGGTTCTGTTTCTTCAACGCTGAGGAATCGGGGCTTGTCGGCTCCAAGGCATATGCCGCGCATCTGAAGGCAATGGGGGCGCCCATTCGGGGCGTCGTCTGCACCGACATGATGGGGTTCAACAGCGATGCCAACCGCCTGTTCGAGGTGCATGCGGGCTATACCGACCCCGCGATCCGCGACCTCAGCGATCCTCTGGCCACGAAACTGGCGGCGGCGGCGGCGGAATACGGCATGCTGGCCGCGGCCCAGATCTATCGCGGCACCAGCACGTCGGGCGGGCCGGATCGGAACGCCTACGACGGCGCGATCAACCGGTCGGACCATGCCGCCTTTCATCAGCAGGGCTGGGGCGCGGTGCTGGCGAGCGAGGATTTCTTCGCCAACCTTACCAGCGAGCCGGCCGCCGATGCGAACCCGAACTACCACCGGCAAACCGATCAGGTCGTCGATACCTCTTACGCCCGCGACATCACCTGCGCGGTGGCGCGGATGGTGACAAGGCTGGCTGTCTAAATGTTTAGTCCCGGGATTTGATGGCGCATCATTGTCATCCGAATCAAAGGGAGGCGTTATGGGCCAGATTCTCCATGGGAGCGCCACCAATAGCGGAGACAATTTTCAGGCGATGCGATCGACTCCGAACTCATTCCGATCATGCGGTTCGCCCGCGTCCTGCGCAGAGACATCGATGCCGTCAACAACGCCATCGAGCTGCCCTGGAGCAACGGGCAGGCCGAAAGCCAGATCAATCGCCTCAAGACCCTCAAGCGCGCAATGTACGGTAGGGCAGGCCCTGAACTGCTGAGAGCGCGAATGCTGCCACCGCTCCACACAAAGTGAGGAAGAACCCGTTTAAGTGCCAAGCGACACCAAGGGCTTGCGCTACAATCTGCCCGCCGATTACCCGATTGCGGTCGCGATGTTCCTGCAGCGCCAACCGCGTCCCGTCGCGCTCGCGACCGGAGATGGACAGGTGGGTCTGGCGCGTCGCGGACGGCGAGGTGCCGCCACTACCAGCTTGATCGGGGTGGCGAAGAAGGCACGCGCTGAGCCAAGCTTAGAGCCCGAGCTTTTTCTTCAGCTCCGCGTTTTCCTTGCGCAGTCGATCGGCCAGCAGCTTCTTCAGGCGAGCATTCTCTTCCTCCAGCGCCAGCAGATCCTTCAGATCGCCGCCGTCCGATGCTGGTGCAGCGGACTTTTTCCACTGATAGTAAGTCTGTTCGGATATGCCGGCCCGGCTTGTGGCGTTCTTGACGCTTTCGCCGCGACCGATCGATTTCTCGATCTGTCCAAGCAATTGCCCGCGTTCTTTTTCGGAGTAAACCCTGCGCGCCTTGCGAACTGTCGTGGAAGCGTCAGTCGTCGCAGGCACTGGCTTGGCGACTGCCTTTCGAGCGGGGCGTTCTGGTTGTGCCTTGGCTGCTTTCGCCCGTGGAGCTTTCTTCTTCGTTACAGCTGCTTCCACCGTCGCAGGCACTTCGGTTGGGATCTGCGCTGATTCATCTTCCTTAGGGTCAGCCATAAGATGCTCCGTTCGCGGTTGATGCCCATCTTCAACATCAGGGGTGTTACATGAGAGTCAACAAGCTGACGGTGGGGCTGCCACGTCTCCTTCTCAGATTCTCTCGTTGTTCCGGCGACAATGGCGGACAGGTCCAGATCGCCCCAGATCGAGCGACTCTGCTTGGGATTGCCCCGCTTGTGTTTGACCTCAACGATGAACGGCCGGGTCTGGCGCTTCATTCTTTCTTCCTCGATGAGAAACGACGCGCCCGATCAGATCTGCCTCGCGTCGTGTGGCGACGATCGAATGTTCCGTCGCCTCGCCTTTCCCGCGGAGCTTTATCGGACAAATCCGCCAACGCGCAAGCCACGTGTCAATCAGTTTGTCTTCGGACGTCTGGCTCGAATCGCGGACGCACAAACAAGCTTGTTCGAGCAAGGCTTCGTTTCGGGGCTGGACCGATGGCCGCTATTCACAGGCTTGAGCACATCAGACCCCCCGCAACCGTGGGTCTTTCAGTGTGTTTCCTCCAAGGGAAGGTTCCTCACTGCACTCTTATGCGACTTTGACCCGATGTCGGTCGGCAACTCGGCGCCAGAAGCGGTTATTCCGCATTTCGGACGGATGGTCCGCTTACCCCTTCATTGAGGTAGTTGGCCGAAGATTCCTCGGAAAAACGCGGCCCGACCGGTAGCTACTTTGGTTGTATCAGCAAGAGATACGACCGCCGCACGAAACTTCAGTGGCAGGTTACCATTCATCCGGTCTGCGTCAGCCCGGCGAGCGCGGCAACAACGAACGAGCCCAGCAGGAACCCGAACAGCGCGTGGAATGCAAAATAGCTGAGCTGCCATCCTTTTAAGCGCTGACGCCGGGGATCGTCGAAAAAGTCTTCGAACTCTTTGTTTAGCGACACAATCGGCAGCAGGTGGTCAAGGCTAGCGCCAAACATCCAAGTTGTGCCCTTGGCCCGCGCCGAAGGCGAGAACGACAGGACGAGCATGCCGACCAGTGTGAATGTTAGGACCCAGTAGAAGACCAAGAATAGTCCGCTGCCGATGCCATAGCCGATCAGCACCTTCAGCAGAGCTAGTCCAGCGGCCTTCCAGCATTCTCCTCTCAGCCAAGGCCACTCCTCGAACGGGTTGCTGCATTTACCTCTGGTCCAAGCCTCGGCCCGCTCCCGGTCCCGACCAGCGTAGAGCACAGCGTCGGCGCGCCCTGGCGCACCAGAGGTCCGCAGAACGCTGGCTAGCTGTTGATAAGACTGCGGGGCAAAGTGGCGGTCACGTCCAAGCCACTTTTCGTACCAGCAAGCATCGCGTTCGCGCATGTCCTTGCGCTCACGCATTTCCACTTTGTCGCGACCTGGGTCGGCGCCGAGTTGTTCATAGACAAAGCCTTGCAGATCGAGCTCACTTGGCCATGCGTCTTGATCTGGACAGGATTCGGATGAATCCAATTGATCGAGCAGCATCTTTGTGCGTGTGCCGCGGAGGGTCAAATCTGCCTCCGCCGTCCATTCCGGCGGCGCAGACTGACTGCCGCCGAGATGGAGTGAGCCGATCGTTGAGTGGGTGAGATCTAGACCGGATAGTCTTGCACCACTTAGGTTGAGCATCCCGTCGATTTGGCTGAACGTGATCTGCGACCTCTGTTTGAAGGTTGCTCCTCCTAGGAACATATTGGCTCCGACCCTCAGGTTGTACGCCTCAACCCTTTCAAACGTAGAGAATCTCAGGTCAAGGTCAGTGCCAACGTTGGCCCCGCTCAACTGCAGGGACTTATTGCGTACGACTGCTTCTAGGCGAAGAAGGAGGCTACCGCCAACCTGCAGGCTGTTCGCATCAATCCCACCCTCGAACGTGGAAGTGCTCATATGAAGATCACCTCCGATCCTGGCCGATACCAATTCCAGGGGCCCACCACGCACAACTGCTCTTTCGGTGAGGAGCAGACTGCCGCCGACCTGCAGGCTGTTCGCATCAACCCCGCCCTCGAAGGTGGAACTGCTCATCTGAAGATCATTTTCGATCTTGGCCCCGACCAGGACCAGAGGGCCACCGCGCACGATAGCTCCGTTCCTCAGCACAAAGTCACCGCGAACCTCCAGGCGGTTGGCATCAATTCCGTTCTCGAAGGTGGAGCCGTCCATCCCCAGATCGCCTTCGATTTTGGCACCTGCCAAAACGAGGGACCCACCACGCACGATTGCTCCTTCGCTTAGAACAAATTGTTTGCCGGTCTGCAGGTTGCCGGCATCAATTCCGTTCTCGAAGGTGGAGCCGTCCATTACCAAATGGCCTTCGATCTTGGCTCCCAGCAGCACCAGAGGCCCACCACGCACGACTGCTCCATTCCTCAATAAGAGATCATTGCCAACCAGTAGGCTATTGGCATTAATCCCGTTCTCGAAAGTGGAGCCACCAAGAGAGAGTAAGCCGTCGAAACGCGCGCGGACCAAACTTACTTCCCTTTCAAACCGGCTACGTTCCAGCCACACCTCGGCCGAGACGGGCGCCCCCGCAAGGTTGAGTGATTCCGAGAACCGTGCCCCAACAATCCGTAGACCGCGGAACGGGATGCCGCTGCGCCAGGGCTCCTCAGTCAGCACTCGCTCGAGAAAGGCGGCGCTAATCGCTCGGCACGGGTCACGCCAGCGGGGATCGTCGCCAGCCCGTGGATCGAGATCAGCTCTGCAGTGGCCGTGGAAGTCGGCCACTCGGCCAGCCCGCAGCTCGTCCCAGACCCAGCGTTCTGCCGCGTTCCGACCTGGATTCTCCAGCTGTTGCTGCGGCTGAGAGGGCTGAGCCTGCACCGATGCCACATCGGCCATTCCAAACATCGCGGCGATTAGGACTGCCCGATGCAGCACGGACCACTCCGATTTGACTTGAGGAGAGTTAAAGGCGTCGTCTCTACCGAAAATTCATCTTATACCCGCGGTCATAGCGAATTGCTGCGGCAACCCTGACTGCTGATTTTCGACGACGATCGCGGACTGATTGGCGCTCTATTTCGCTATGGCATTCCGGGCATCTCTTCGCCTGTTTTGGAATGCTTCGGCCGAAGGCCGGGCATGGATTCAATGCGGGTTGGGCGTTGACATCGGCCGTCATAGCCTGATGACCCGATTCAGCACCGCCTTGAAGCGGCTCGCGACATTGGCGAATCCGTCCGACGTTCCGTGGATTTCATCCGCCCAACTGTCGACCGGGCCTAGGGCACCCCGCGCATCCACCATATGCACCTTCGTCACGCGGCTATTGCCTGCGACCTTGTCGAACATGTCGTAGAGACGGTCGATAAGGAGTTTGATGATCTCGCGCTGCAGGATCGGATCGACGATGCCCTTCGCTCTCATAGGAGCTCCAAGCCACTTGTCCTGCGCCGCCCAGATAGGATGGCGCGGATCCTCCGCGAAGCCGCCGGGGATTGCGTAATCGTAACCGTGGATCAGGATAGGAAGGTCCCTGTACGTGGGCATAGCGTGGACCGTTGCGATCACTTTGCGATAGGCCGCCTCAAGGTATGAGAACACCGCCTTAGAGGCCTTGGGATCGATATGTGCGCTGGCACCCTTTTTAGGTTGGTATTTCTTGAGCAGCTTGAGAAGAACCGAGTTGCCTTCCGCATCGGCCCCGATAACGTCGTTACCCGCCGCCGAGAGCAGGAAGGCGGAAACCTTGCGCTTCTCCTTACCAAGCCGCCCATCCAGCGCCGCGAGTTCGCGGGCGTACTCAGGATCGCGGTGGATCATGTTGTCTGCCGTGTCGCCGGCGGCCCCGAGACAGCGGACAACGAAATCGCCGTCCAGATGATCGACGACCTCATCGAGGAGCAGGGGAAACTGGAACCAAGAGTCGCCTTCGACCAAGAGGATCGGCTTCGGATCGTTGATCTTAAGCCTCTGCTCGAATCGCTGCTCCCTTCGCCACCGGCAGAAGCTGTTGCCCCAATTGATGGCGCTCTCCACCTCTACGCGGTCGATCTGGTCCATGATGACCTTGTTCGGATTGGGCTCGACGATCGGCGAGAAGGGTGCGTGGTCCCGTGGCGAAACCTGTAGGTACGGTCTTATCCTCGCGTCCGGTATAGACGGATCGCTAAGCATGCGTTTCAACTCTTCGAAGGTAATTTTGCCGGGTAGGCCAAGCGCTGCGGGCGGCCTCCGGGCAAAGCTGGCGTGGAGCTGAATGCTATCCAGCAGCCCGTCGACATCAATCGCCCCCAGCGAGGTGCCAGCAGGTTCCTCCGTGGCTGGCTTATCCCGAAGGGCGAGGCGGATCATGATGGGCCTATGGTCGGACACGGTCTTCACGAAGTCGCCGATTTCCCGGTCGCGCGCGACGACCAAGAACTCGTCGTCCCCGAAGGTGTGCTTGAGGTTCGGCGATAGGAAAATGTTGTCGATGAAGGATTTGTAGGGGCTCTTCAGGTAGGTAAAGGCACCGTCCTGTTCGTCATCGGCGCCCATCGGACGGAAACCCGCATGCTTCAAATGGTTGAGATCCCCGCTCGCGAGTGTCGCGTTCATGTCGCCGCCGAGGATGACGTCCTCGATACCATTCCGCTTCAGTACTTCGAGGGCGCGCCGAAGGATTCCGGAGGCCATGCGTCGACGGAGGCTTCCCTCGGACATGGCTTTAAGGTGCAGCGGAATCACATGTAGCGTGACGGGCGCGGCACCGTAGCGCTTGCCAGTTACGAACCGGAATAGGCCGGGATACCGATCGAAGATCTTGCCGTGCACGGCTTCGAATTCCGAAGCGGCCGGATTGTCGCTGCGCATCTTGAACAGCAACTGGACCTCTTCCGGCCATTCCACCGAGGAGCCGTCCAACACGGCAGTCCGCCAGATCACCGCTGTTGACTGCTTGCCGTCTCCGGCATCCGGTTCCGAGAACGCGCATCCGTAATCTTCTCCGAAGCGCTCCTTGAGCTCCTTGACCAGAGCCCTGACTGCATTGGGCGAGACCTCGGACAGGCCCCAGATGTCGAGCTTCATGTCCGCCAGCACCGCGGCCGCTGCCTCGAGCTTCGGGCCTTCCTGATAGCGCGACGCCAAATGCTCGATATTCCAGAACCCGATGTCGATGTCGGCGTCGTCACTGGTATAGGCGTTGACGACGCGCTCGAGGTCATTGGCCCCCTCAGGCCGTCGGCCAAGCGCGCCGAAGAAGCCGGTAAGCGTGTCGGATCCGCGGATGGCGGAGAGCACCTCCTGGGCGGTTGCGGCATCCGAACCACTGGACTGGGCCTTGGTCTCGAGATCGAGCGCGATGGCCGCGATCTTTATGCCCTCGTTGACGTATTTCGACTTGTGTCCGTTCGGCAGCGTCAGATCCTGCTCGCTCGTGGCATGATGGAGCGCGATCAGGTTGCCCTGCCTGTTAAAGACGGGAGCACCGGACGAGCCGTAGTCGGTGTCCGAGGAGTAGTGGACCACGCGACTGTCGACCTTCAGAATATCGGTGTCGTCGACGGAAGCTTCCTTGAGGCGGCCGTCCGGATGATGGATGACGAAGGCCTGTTCCCCTTCCATCATCGTAAATGAGGAACGTTCGAGGACGATGGTTCCAAATTCAGCCGCGGCGGAAGAGTCGATCCAGACGAAGGTGTAGTCGAGCCCATCTTGCGCAGGACTGGTGATGAAGAGCCGCCGCGGATCCAGCCTGAAGACCTTCTTCGAAGGTGAGACCGTACTCGTGCCCCCGAGCAGCGCTTCCTCGCCGACTTCATAGTCGAACTCCACCAGAGCCTTGCCGGCCACCACATCGCTGTTCAGCACGTGATTGTTCGTGAGGAAGAGGTTCGGAGCCACGAGGAAGCCCGTCCCGCCCCATGCTCCCGGATCGCCGCGAAAGTCGATGCCATCCGTCTGGATTCGAGCGACCGCCCGCCTGCGATCGGCGAGCACCTTCAGGAGCGTAGCGGATATCGTGACGTAGCGGCCGATCGCCCGCTCGAAAGTGACGCCAACCTCACGGACGCCCTTCCATCCGAGCTGCATGCTTTCCGGACTGGTGACGGGCAGTTTCGCCCGGATGTCGGCGAACGATTGTTCGGGCTTGGTGGCAGATGCGAAAGGAATGCCCCGCGGAGCACGCCCAGGAGCCGAGTCAACCATAGCGCCCCTCCCGCTTCGGACAGACTGCGTTCACACCGACGACATTGCTCATCGTCTATGAGAAAGAATAATCCTCAGTGCATTGTATGCATACAATCAGAAACATTTAATTAGTAAAGTTAATTCAATTAAAGTGTGACATACGCGTACTTCGCGCCCTTGAGGCATCTCAATTAGTCGACTCTATCCATCGTCGCCTTTGTGACGCGAAGCAGTCATCCAAGGCTCTGCCTACAAAAGTCGCTTTTGGGTCACGGCCTGCCGTTGGGCGGCCGCGAAGGA
Source organism: Mesorhizobium onobrychidis (assembly GCF_024707545.1). Taxonomy (NCBI): domain Bacteria; kingdom Pseudomonadati; phylum Pseudomonadota; class Alphaproteobacteria; order Hyphomicrobiales; family Phyllobacteriaceae; genus Mesorhizobium; species Mesorhizobium onobrychidis. The sequence continues at coordinate 74,981 of NZ_CP062230.1, read as the reverse complement.
CAGAGTAGTGAAAGGGCCGGATCTTCTCTTTGGACGGGTTGTGATCGGGCGACCCCGGCACAGGTCGCCGTTTAGTTCCGCACTGCAATCTTATGCGACTTTGACCCTAGGTTGATTGCGAATCTGCCCCCGGTCCGTTCGGATATCAGACCAGGCGGCATGTGAATTCCACGATTGCCGCTCGAGCAGGCGATCATTCCAAAAAATAAGTGCAAGAAGCGCCTCCCCTGGCTTTGCGGCGGGGGATAACCCATCAGTTCACTCTTTGTTCTTTTCTGAAAACGCCGGGCGAGATATAGTCTGGCGTGTCCTTCAACAGATTCCTCAAGGAGGCAGCGCACAGATGACCGTCCAGCCCACCAATTCCATGCTGCAGGGGGACAGGATTCTCAATGAACCGACAATCAGCTGCCCAAGCTGCAAGACGGAAATCAAGCTCAATGAGTCGCTCGCGGCCCCATTGATTGCCGCCACGCGCGAAGAATACGAAATGCGCCTGGCGCAGAGCAACACATCAATGGCTGCCAAAGAAAAGGAGCTTAAGCGCCAACAGGCCGAGATCGCCACCGCCAAAGAGGACATCGGCAACCAGGTGGCTGAGCAAATCAAGCTTGAGCGTGCCGGAATCGCGGTCGAGGAAGCCCGCAAGGCAAAATTGCTGCTTTCGGTCGACCTGGAGGACAAGGACAAGAAGCTTGCCGAGCTGGAGGCGACGTTGAAGGCGCGCGACGAAAAGCTCACCGAAGCCCAGCAGCAACAGGCGGAATTCCCCGAGAAGGTAACCATCGGACTCCTTCGGATGGCGTGAGCAAAAGAAGTCTGCCGCACCTGACGCAAACGTCGTCGGGCGATCGCTGTGGCCTGTCAGACCGCGCGCTCGAAGGCACGGCAGTGAGCGTCGACGTCGGCGCTCGGATGAGAGGCATGTGGAGGTGAGCCGGCACTCGAGGCAGACGAGTCATGGAACACGCAGTCACAAGCGAAGCTGCCGGGGCTGAGAGGGCTGCGCTGCAGCGCAAGATCATCCATGTGGACATGGACGCGTTTACGCTTCGGTAGAGCAGCGCGACAACCGGAGCTGCGGGGCAAACCGGTCGCCGTCGGGCACGCCCTCGAACGTGGCGTGGTCGCAGCTGTGAGCTGTGAGGCTCGCAAGTTCGGCGTTCACTCGGCGATGCCCTCAGTGACGGCGAGGCGCAAATGCCCTGATCTGATTTTCGTCAAACCCCCGTTCGACGTCTACAAGGCGGTCTCGCAGCAAATCCGGGAGATCTTCGCCGAGCACACGCCGCTGATAGAACCGCTTTCGCTGGACGAGCAACAGATGAGTCCCTTGGGCGTGAGCTTTCCCTAGGTAGTGGGTCAGTTTGAATTTGTGGGCGGTTTATAATTTAGCAGGCCCAGGATAAGAGCAGAGACGAAAATGCCGATGAAATAGGAGTTGGCTTCTTTTGGAAGGGGAGCGTCTGCGGCGAACTCCCATACGAGCAAGCTGGCGCTGCCTGCCACGATTGCTACAAGGGTCGATATCGCTTTGACGGGTAGTGTCGTCGATCGGACGACAAAGGTCCACACAAGCCAGCCGATCGTCAATCCGAGGGTACCCGTCCCGGCGACTGTCCACCAATTCGTCATCGCACGTATGCTCGCATCTCGGCCGTCCAGCGTGTATGCTTACTGGCAAGTAGGAACCATACCACAACATGCCAACCGGAGTTGTTCAATTACTTTCCTGAAGACGAGCAGTTTTATGTCGACATTACGGGGTCGGAACAGAGGGGACGTCTCGTCCACAAGGTGTATGTGGCATTCAACAGAGACCTCCGATTGTTCGTCGAGGAAAGGCTCATGTCACCTACATTGGCGCGCGAAGAGATACAGCGTATCAACGATGCCGTTTTCCGCTCCATCGTGGAAGTCGTCGCCGATGTCTTCGTCGCGGGCGGTGCCCAGGTAGTGGCAAGCCGCATCGCCGCCTCGGCCGCGGCGACCGCGGAGGCCGCGCTGAAAAGCTTCAGGGACAAGCGCAGCCTCTTCTCCCTTTCGATGCGCCGAGGGGTTCCCACTATCGTCGTGTTCCGGGGTACGACGATTCGCTGGAGGTGGGGAGATGTCGCCGACCTCGTCCACGACCTCGGGCAGGGCATCTACTTCAGTTCCTCCGACGAAGTCGCTGCGATGTACGCGAAACTGAAGAGGGAAGGGGCGGACACCCAGATCGTTCTCATAGCCGAGCTGACCCAGCAGGAGCTAGGGAAGGTCCTTGACCTGACCGAAGGAGCGATGGGCAGGCGGTGGGACGAGTACATCAGGCCGATCATGGAGAAGAACGGCAAGAACTGGTTCGTGAACGAGAATTACTATGAACGGACACTCCTGCCCTTCCTCGACATGCTCGGCGCGCAAGTCGACGACTTCGACACCATCATCGGCCACGAGTACATCCGCGGCGGGAAGCAGTACAAATTCCGTCGTGGGACGAAGGTCCACGACAAAGTTGTCATGGAGGCCCAAGAAAGCTTGCTAAAGGACATGCCGTGACGCACTGCCCACAGCCTGCAGAGGCGGCAGCAAGATCGCTCGCGTTGCCACTTTACGCCAGCCCTCCTGCATGCGCCTCGTCGCTCTCTGGACTTGGCCGGATTTCGATCCTTATCGGCTTCTTCCGGGCGAAATGCGAACCATGGCATTGAATAGGCGGCAACCGAGAACGACGGGATTCGAGGAAATCAGCCCGAAAAGCTCAAACGATGCGTAGAGAACCCCGAGGAATCGTTCAAGCGGAGCACGCTAGGAGATGGCAGCGACCATTTTACGAAGGAAGGTGAGAAATTCTGAACAAGCTTTTCCGATGTGAATGACGATCCAAGGCTACTCGGGCACCATCCGCGGGTATGACAGAGGTATTCGCAGAGCAGGGCGCGGGGAGACCATTCAACAGGGAGTGCGAAATCATGAAGCCCAGCACAGAAATCTTGCAGCCCAGCGTAGAAATCCGATGGTTCCATTCCGGGCCGATACCTGGGACAGTATCAGAGTGGTTTCGGCGGCAGCCTTCGATCAAGAAAGAAGATTTGCGGACCGACACTTACTTGGTTCTTCCGGGGTCAAAAAGGGTTGGGGTCAAGCTGCGTCAGGGCCGCTTCGAGGTCAAAGCCGAACGCGACCCGCCGCGGGAGGTCACATTCAAAAACGACGTTGCGGGCTACACCGACGCCTGGATCAAATTCTCTCTTGAGGATACTGCAGTCGCTGCACTCGAGAGCGCAATCATCGCGAGCGGCGCACCTCTCTTCTACATCGACAAGGATCGCAGCCTGCAGCGTTACTCCTTTGACAAGGGGAGACCGGAACCAGTCGAATCCAAAGAACCTCTCCCCAATGAGGGTTGTCTGTTCGAGCTGACGGCCCTGGATTACGGAAAGCACAAGTTTTGGACCCTTGGCTTTGAGGCTTTCGGTGCCGTCGACCGACAGAGTGCATACGTTTTCGAGACGGCCGAGCACATCTTTGCCGCCGAGGATTGTCCAAGTCCGCTTCGACTAGAAGCATCATTCTCCTATCCGGTATGGTTGATGTCGCTGCCCCCTGTCGAAAACGTCACCAATGCTGCTGGCTACTAGTGCTTTCCCGAGTTTGAGTGAACGGGATTCCGGTTGGGAAGAAGAGTCGCTCGCTCTAAGCGCCTGGCTGTTGAAATAAGCGTCGGCGCTTTGTCTCAACTGCCACACCTGTCGGTGTATCGGTCGAAATCCTGGCCATGAGCGTGCTCGCGCGTCCCGGTCGCGGCTTCGGCTGCAGTTCAGCCGCCGCTTTTTGAGGTGGCGTTTGCTCGGCGCGCCGCTTGGTGCGTGCTCGCGGTCGCGCCTTGGCTGACCCCGCTTCCGTCTCAGACACTTCGCCGTAGAGCCAGACACGGTGACGCGTCAACGTGCGGCTGGGCGCAGTCCCACAGCCAGCACAGTGCCAGGAGCTCACCATAGTCCAGGGTCAACCGCCGCACCTTGCTCGTCAATTCCGCAAGTGCCGTCATCGCTTCGACCGTTTTCGGAACGGGCCATCGCCAGGGAACCGCAGCGGCGGAGCCAGGTCCCGTCCCGCGAGTTGCGGGCATTGATCGAAGTGCATAAGGCAACGTACGGCGTTCGGTAGGGCCATCCACGAAACGGGCAGTGACGGCCGCGACTGTGCCAAGGCTAGCGGGCTGAAGAAAAAGCGCTGGTGGCTGTTTTGATGGTACCGAACCGGTTTCCGTCCAGCCGCTTGCTGTGGTAGTCGGCAATCCACGAAAGCAATCTCTTAATCTGCCCTGTCGTGACCGTTTCATCGGTCATTTCGAGGTAACGCGCCTGAGCGACACGCCGGGGCCGAAGGTTTCAGCAAGGTCGGCCGGATCGACCTTCCGTACGGTGGTCGGGTCGGCAATGTCGGTGAAGGTCACAAGCAGCGGATAGCGCTCGTGCGGCACGTTGCGGATGCCGCGCATGGTTTCCAGCGCCGCGGCCTGCCTCTCCCGATCTTTGTCGTCCGCCGGGAAGAAGGTGTAGTAGGGTATTTGCTCGGTGCCGTTGTCGAGCAGGGGGAACAGATATCTGCCGGGCGCGATCTCGACAACGGATGCCTCGCCGGCCGCGACGCGGCCGCCCATGCCGCCGGCACCCTGACCGGGAGCCCATTTGGGCGTCGTTCCGACCTCGATTCTGACGACGCTGCCATTCGTGACGACGCCCTGTGGGGTTTCGACTTCGAGAATGAGACGCTGGTTCCAGTTCCAGCTCTTGAAGCCGAGCGCATCGCTCGACGTCCATTCACGTCTCAATGCACTAGGAGCGGCCGACGCCGCTCTCACCCCTCTCCGGACCTCCGACTAGTCGGTGAGCACGGTGTGGATCTTGTAGGGCACGGTTTCGATCAGGGCTTTGAGAAAGGAAACGGCGGTCCTGACGTTTGCGCTCTCATGCTGAGCGAAGGCGAACTTCGAAGTCCGGTCCACGGCCACGAACAGGTGGAGCTTGCCTTCCCCGGTCCTCACCTCGGCGATGTCGATGTGGAAGTAACCGATGGGATATTGCTTGAACGGTCGCCTGGCCGGCTTGTCGCCGGCGATCTCCGGCAGGCGGCTGACGCCGTGTCGCTGAAAGCAGCGGTGCAGCGATGAGCGGGTGAGATGCGGGATTGTCGCCTGAAGGGCATAGAGGCGGTCGTCCAGCGGCAGGAGCGTGTGCTTGCGGAACGCCACGACCGCAGCTTCCTCCTCGGCGCTCAGCACCGAAGAACGAGGGTCCTTCGGTCCCATCGGCGCATCATGCACGAAGCTGCGCTTGCGCCACTTGGCGACCGTTTTGGGATTCAGCCCGTGCCGGGCGGCGAGTTCTTTGAGCGAAGCCTTCGATCGCTGTATCGCAGTTCGGACTGCGTGCGTGGTCGCGGCGCTGCCGTGAAGTATCTGTCCCATAGCCCCTCCCGGAATGCAGGACCAGATAAACTGATTCCCCCACACTCCGGGACTGAACAACTAGGGCCATGAGCTGCTCTCTTGGCCAAATGCGGCGGCCCTTCGGATTATCGGCTGCAAGCAATAGGACAAGAGTTGGGCCTATTCTACGATAGTAAGCGCACTCGTTTGTGTTTGTATCGTCTGACGAGACCCTAGTTCATCTGTCAAGCGTGTTCGAAAACTGCTCAGAACAAACTGGAAGATCACCCAAGCCCTTTCCTGAGCAGTGAAGCCGTTGGCATCCCCGGAATTTTTCTTCCAGTCAACAACGGCTGCTCGGATATCTTCCAGTGTGGGAGACACTTCGCGTGGATTTTCAGGCAGACGAAGCGTTTCACGACGAATTTGCTTTAGCACCTCGACAGGAGGCTTTTCGCTGGCATATAATTTATCGTCAATTGGGCGCTTCAATTCGAGCGACCTGAGGATCGCGAAATTTAGCGTTTCCTGCACCAAAAAGTAATGGTTTTTGGCGCTTTCTGAGAGCAGCCAGCCTTGTTTGAAGTACCAGTCTCTCAATTTTTTCGAAAGCGCGACTTGGTTGACTTCATCGCTTTGCCCGAAAAGATTTACAGCGCCAGTAAGCTCCCAAATTGAACCGTAGCTTTCTCCACGGCGTCTCAAACGCTCAGCTTCCAGCCGTTCCGCTCTGGCAAGGTATGCCTTCAGATTCTCCATGCGCCTATCAGCCTGCTCTTTTATGGCAGCTAGCTTCTCGCCCTGCTCGCGCTCTAGAGTGTTTTGCTTGGTTTTATATTCATCCTCGATGGCTGCCTTGGCCCTCGCAAGCTCAACATCCATCGATTTCTGAAAAAACCCGCTTATCACCATTTTAGCAAGGTATGTTAGCGCGGCTACAACAAATGCTGCGGTGAGGAGGGTGGTAAAAACTTCTTTAACGACCGTCATATTGAGCGTCCTCACAAGGGGCGCTACCGACAACGCGGGATGTGCGTCACCATACACTATAACGAGAAGTGGTGCCATACAAAGCCTAGTCGCGGAGGTCGACTTCTCGAAGAAGCAACGACCGTTTTTGGGGCCGACAGCAGACCGGCAGCTTCGGGCTGCGAATATTCAAGAGCGGCCATTCAGGTTGGTGTGGGCATCGTCGTGACCTGACCGAGGTTGTGTGAAAACGCGATTGCAGATTGCGTATGACGGCCACTGTTTGAGCATGGCAGCGATGAGGCTGCTGGCGGTCGGGGGCGTGATCAGGCGGCGATTGCCGTCATCAGTGGCTTGACGCCGAAGATGTTGATCATGCGTTTCATGTTGTAGGCGAGTACCTGCAAGCTCATCTCGGTTTTGACGTTTTCGAGGGTCCTGGAAGATTTTTCCTGATCCTTTTCGGACCCTCGCAATTAAGGAAGACAGCTCTGTCAGGCTCTCCGGAGTCACGCGCCGCAAGGCGCCATTGGAGATCCGATTCCCTGATCTGCAGGGGAAATAATTCAAAGAGATGCGGGTCCCGGGCCGACTGGGCCTCTTGCTTGAGCGACCCGTACGCCGGGCGGCAGCTTCCAACTGCCATGGCTGGTCCCACTGGCGCAGCGTGGCGGCAATCGGGCTGTCATTTTGCTGCGCTTTGGAGCGGCCATGATGACAACCTCCTATTTCCACCAATGTGTGCGCACAGCTGACTCAAATCCTTAGACGACGGCTTGCGCCACGTTGAGCGCCTCGATCGCCGACTGAACCTCTGCGTAAAGATCCGCCTCGGTCTCGCTCGCATCGATCTCAACCACCAAGGCAAACCGAACGGATCGTTCTTGTGGATCCGCAATCGCTCTTGTCTTCCACCAGCCGGCAACGGGATGGACGGCAAGGATGTTGCGGCGAGCGAGATCCGATGCGAGACAGGCAAGCTGATCAATTTGCAACGATCCGACGTCGCGACGATTGCGCCCGAATATCCAGCCATCGTCCTCGTCGACGGTCTCCTCCTCGGTCTGCTCAGCGACCTTGCTGATACGTGCGATGAAAGCTGCTCTGTTTTCGTTTGGCCGATTAAGCTTGAAGCGCAGATTGTGCGAAGCATAACGGAACTTTGAGCCGCGCGCCGGCTCCGATGGATTGGGCGCGATGAAGGTGCTCAGAGCGACCCTTAGAGTGACAGGGCTGTTGACGAGCTTACGCAATGCCTCCACAGGCCACGGCAGTTCGAACAACCTCATCTCGTTGTGGACATGATCAGCGCCGCCGCTGTCGCTCAAGCGATATGGCGTAATCGTATCCTGTACGATCAGCGTCAGCGCATTCGAAGCGCTGCGGCGAGCCCGCTCCATGTCGGGAAGCCCAAAACCATAGCGTTTGAACAGCGGACCGAAATGCCCCTTTGCGGGATTTGCGGGAAGATGGGTGAGCATTTGCTGGGTCCAACGAGCAGACGATACAAAGATTGCCCGGATCGTTTCCGGCCATAGCGCAGGATAGTCCGACCATAGGTCTGTGATCGCCCGAGCAGCAAGGGCGGTGGCGCCACTTGGTTTCCCCGCAGGTGGTGAACGCTCGGTTGGGGAAAGTATGATCCGTGGTGAGAAGGGACAATGCAGAATGCTGCATCGGTGGCGGAGGTCCGTTAACCACCCAGTTGCCGCCCTCGAACACGACATCTGGCTTCAGTGGCCAATGCGAGGACCAGCTTGCGGTTCGAGATGACGGTGCAAGGTCGCCGACTGGTGCAAGTGGGGCTCCCGCTTCGCCGGCCGGAAGGACGTTCTTCTCGGTGTACGCGCCCACACAAATGGCATTCCAGGCCTGAGCTGGCGATTCAATTTCGTTGTCCGGATGATCGCAAACCGCAAGGTAGTCCGCGTTGCCGAACATATTCTGGACCGTGTTCCCGGCCGAGATCACCATCAGCCTCTGGGACTTTTTGATTCCCGAGACACCAGCCGTCAGCTGATCAATTTCGCTGGACCATGAAGTGGGAGCGCCATCATGAGGAGTATCCTCCTCCGTTGTGCTTGCCATGGCGAAGGTACGGCGCCGATCGCCGGTCGCTTCCGCGGCATTGATTCCCGCGCGAGTCAAAGTTCCAAGCAGGTGATGAGGATTGTGTCCCGCATCTGGAATGATCTTTGCCGACTCCAGTCGGTGCCGAATTTCTATCGGCAGCATCGTTTGTAACGCGACGGTCAGGTCGCCATAGAGCGCCAAGCCGGCAAGTTGCGTGCCATGGCCGACGAAGTCCGTCACATCCCAAGCAGGATCTGCGGCATGCCTATCGTCCGCATTGAGAGCCGGCCCGATGAGCGGATGGGCACGGCTGACGCCTCTGTCGAGCAGCGTGACATAGCTGGGGTCGTCAGAGGCATCGAATGTGGTCCGTCCCGATAAGTTGTCGAGCCAATTAGCCTGTTCCTCGATCGGCATCGCATCGAAATAGTCGGCGGTTATCGAGGGAGCTGCTAGAGCACGAACGCCACCGAGACGCCTCACCGCCAACGCAAGCGCCTCTCTTGTGGCGGTCGCTATGGCTACTATGTCTTCGGGAAACTCGAGCCGATCCGCACCGACCGCGACCCCATACTCGGGAGCGATTCCGATAAATCCGGCAGCCTGTGTCTTGTCTAGCCACAATTCCCATGGAACCGCGACATCGCCTGGCGGGAACTTTGCAGGCGGGCTCCGCCACAACGCGCGAAGTCCCGCCTCAACGATGGCGCCGATGCTTTGCACGAGATCGGCAATGTAGGGACGCCCCTCCGTGCCATCCTTCTTCGTGCGGTTCTTCTGTGCGAAATCCTCAATTTTACGGCGTAGCTTGGCCACACCATCGCCAGTCGCAAAGACAGTTGCTCGTGGCGGTTGGTTGGCAGCGGGTTGGGCAGGCTCGAAACGCAGAAGCGTCAGATCACTTGCGTTGAGGCCGGTGGTAACCATGACCTCGCCGGTTCTTCCGGCGACCTCGAGATAGACGCCTGCAGCTCCTTCGGCTTTTACATCGGGGAGATGATCGATTGCCTGCAGCAGCGCCTGAGCGTGACCAGCACGATCGGCAACGTCACTTGGATGCTTTGTTAACGGCTGGCCTTTTGGCTTGAACTTTTCGGATTTTGACAGAGCGTTGAGAATGAAATGTTGTCGGTCCCTCGGCATACGTTCCCGCCCCTATGCTATGCAGCGACCGGCGGCGTTCGAGGGACGCGACCACTGCAGCGGTCCTGATCTCGCTTGAGTTGCCCAAAACCGCCCGTCTCGCGGCATCTTCCCCTGCAGCGACAACATCGGCCGTGGACAGACCCTCGGCGTGTTGCACCACATCCCTCCAGTCGACAGTGCCGACATCAAAGCCTCGCAGCCGACGGCGCATCGCCTTCTCGATCGCCTCGGCATTCGGCAATTGATAAGGCAGCACCAGGTCGAAGCGGCGCAGAACGGCCCGGTCAAGAATTTCCGGGAGATTCGTGGTCGCAACCACAATCGACGGGCCTGTGTTCTCATCAAGAAACTGCAGGAACGAATTCAGGATTCGACGCGCCTCACCAATATCGTTGTCCGCCCCTCGCGACGCCGCAAGCGCATCAATCTCGTCGAACAGGTAGACGCCGCGGTGTGTCCGCACTTCCTCTTTCGTTCATGAATTCCGGACACCTAAGCACTACTCTTGTAATGACCCCTATCTACGGCATCCCGAGGGGACGCGCTCCGGGAAGCCGGCCCGTCCGTCTCACCGATCAACGGCGTCGTCGCCGCCCTCGCGGCAACGGAATTCATGGTCGCCGTGACGGCATGAGAGAATCTCAGCGGCTGATCAACTACTACGGCCACGTTCCCAGGCTGACGACCGCAAAGCCGAAGCCGGACTGCTATTGCAGCCGCGGCAAGCCCGAAGATGCCGATGCCGAGCGTTTTCTCAGGATGCCGCATCTGCGGGAACGTCGGAAGCGGTGATGGCCGACGGGGAGCACAAGGCGGCAATCATCTGCGTCCTGTGATCAGGATGATCATCTCGAAGACGCTCACCTGCTCCAGGCGTCCTGCCACGCCGCGAACTCGGACGGCCTGATCTGGTAACGCGCAAAGTTTCCTTCGTGCAGGCTCAGAAGTTCGTTCTCGGCAGTCTCCTGAAACCGCTCTCGGTCCCCCGGTTCTATATGCTCGCGCGTCCATGTGCCGACATGGGCTGTCGCCTGCTTCTTGTCCATGCGCTCGCGAATGACCGTGCCGACAACCTCGCGCAGCGCCGCCCGGTGGCGCAGCCGGAAAGGATCTGGCTCCCCCAACGACTGCCTCACCGCCGCATAGCGGGCGGCGGAGCGCTCGTAAGCCCAGATGAACACGTCGCGCAGCAATTCGGTTCGGTTCAGCTCGTACACTCCGAGCACGGCATCGGTGTAGGTTTCGCGCGGCACGCCATCGAACGACAGGGGCGAGAGATTGCCCTTGATCAGCGGGATGTTTGCCGACAGGCGCGACACCCGCTTGTTCACGTCGTCGAACGGCTGCAAGTACGGAAGCTGCACCATCACGAAGAAGGCCCGCTCGAAGGGATCGGCTATCGCGGAGGCTGTAGCGAGAATCTGGTCGAAACACTCCTCGATGATTGGCGGCACCTCCAGCGGATGAAAGACCGAGCGTTCGATGCCAACGGCGATATGGCGGAGCCTGCCCGCCGCATCGGGATCGGCAAGCAGGTTGTTAGCAAGCAGCGCGTGAAGGTTGAGGATCGTGTAGCGGTTAAAGCCGATTTCCTTGGCCGTGCCGACAAGAAACTCGATCGCGTCCTTGTGGTTGAGGATCATCTGCGCTTCCAGACGTTCCTTGCCTTCCGCCTCTTCTCCCAGATCGATCAGTCGCTTGGTGTCGATCAGCGAATAGGTGTTGCCCTCAAGGCGGCTTGAGTTCCAGGACAGGTCGATCAGCAGCCTGTTCAAAATCTGCTTCGCATAGGTGCCGGCAGGCTGTTCGGCGATTTTCGGCGTGCCGACTTCCTGAAGGTGCTTACGTTCGGTCGGCGACAGATAGAAGCTCTCGTTGGGGCGGTATGAATCGAGAAACGCGCGATCATAGCCGACCGGCTTGCGCGCCTCCGGCGGCCTGCGGACATACTCCTGTATGTCGGCGCCGGACCTGGAGAGCGGCAGCAAGGCTTCACCCACGCCTCTGGCTTCGGTTCTACCTGCGGCCATGCCCACCGCCTCGACGATGCGGGGCACGCGATAACGCGCCCAGCGGCCTTGGCCCTCCATGACCAAGCGCTTGCTGTCGACAAGGTGCCTGAGGCGATATTGCAGGGTCCTGCGCGGCGGGGCGGATGGGAGCGCATCGGCGATCTGCTGTGCAGTCATTCCCTCGGGATGGTTTCGCACGGCGGCCTCGATTGCCTGCAAATCCTCTGTCTGAATGAGCCGTACCACCTGACCTCACTTTGTTGCGCGTAAACCGCGCAGGTTGCGCGTAACCCTCTATGCGCAATTAAACCACATCTACGCGCAACTTTCAAAGCTATGCGCAACAATAATTGCGCATAGGGCTCCCTCTGTTGCGCGTATCGTCCAGGCGCAGGATTGGCGCGGCTTGAACGCCACACTCAAAGCATCTCGGAAAGACGCGTCCTGATGTAATTATGTATTTCCCTGCCAAGCCCAAGCTGTGAAATCGCACCGAACAGTGACCCCGAGCACCGGAACGCTCAAGTGCCTGATCCAGCTGCTCTTTCCGGGTTTTTCAAAGGGTCACGATAGGCGCCTTCCGAGACCCTGGCCAACACTCGTCTTCGCAATGCGCCCAAGCCTCCTCGCGGAGCGTGCTGGAATAAGCAAGCAGGCGATGAACCAGCTGCTCCGGAGCCTTGAAGGATACGGCTATATCGAGCGGTCCGACTCACCTGACGAGGAGCGCGCGCGCTGTCCACTTAACGGAACGTGGACGCTCAGCCTACGCGAAAGTCCACGACACCCTCCGCGACATCGAACGCGAATGGCGCGCCGAGCTTGGGCGGGCTCGATTCGCCAAGCTCAAGGAGCTGCTCTTCCAAGTCTGGGACAGCCAGTTGATTCGTTAGCCCGGGTAGACACAACGACGCATCCACATCCGAGTGACCGCATCGGGCCGCGAAACCGATTGCCCCTTCTCTTACGAAGGTCTGCATTGTCCGCATTGCAACCGTCGCTCCGCAGGGCCAGTCATCGGAACCATCCTGACACCAGACGCTTGATACCTCAACTTCAGCCGCTGACCTCGATGTCGTTATCCGCGCACCAAGTCTTCAACGCTTCTTCCGTGGCTTTTTGCCCGAAGTCGTACCATCGATCAACGGCGCCCCTGTGCTCCAACAGATCCTTGAAGCGGGCATAGGCACCCGCCCGGCTGAAGATCTCCCGAACCTTATCGCAATCGTCGGGCAGGTGGTGGCGCGCGAATATCAGCACCAGCGGCTTGCCGAGATCGAGTTCTCGCTTGTCCGGGATGGGGATATATCTCCCGCTGTCCTCGACGTCGTCAGGCAGTTCTTCAACATCGTCCGCCCAGTCGGAATGCCAGTAGATCTTGCCTGTCTCCTTGCCCAGATAGGCCGTATTTTCGCCGCCTCCGCCGGAGCTCACGAATTCGAACGCCTCCAGAAGCTCGCTGAAGTTGACTGCCATTCCCATCTCGCTGCGCATGAGCCTGTCGGCGCCGTATACAACCCGACCTAATCGGGCGCAAATGTGGAAGTCTCCCACAGCCCCAAAAGCTGGCCGCAGCACGGCCGAGATCGGTGGCGAGGCAAGCACCGCCGCACGGACAGGAGTATTAAACGATTCCCCACGCCCGGTAGCGTCCCCGGCCAGTCACCTCGCGGACGGCCAGCTCGGCGACCAGGTCGAGCGCCGCGCGCTGGCTGATTTTTAGCTCGGCCGACAGCCCCGGCCGCGCCAGCACCAGACCTTGAGCGTTCGGGGGCTTGTCGCTCGATACTGCTTCGGCCTGACAGCTCCATGCTTCGGCGGGGGCGTTCAGCCGATCGAATACGCCACCGTTGTTATTTACGGCGATCCGCCGGCCCAGGCGAGCCGCTTCAACAATGATCCTGCGAAATGGCGCCGGCTTTATCCGACGAACGCCTCGCGCAAGCGAGCGAACATGCCGGGCTGTCTCCCGTTAAGCGCTGCACGGATGTGACGGGCGGCCGTTGCCGCGTTGACCGTCGCGCCGAAATGGCAATAGCAGATGACCTCGTGCAATTGCCTGTCGGTCAGTTCGAAGAATCGCTTCGCTTCGCCGTAGCTGTCGTTTTCCAACCCGGCGGCGCGGAGGACCGGATCCTCGAAAGCGACCGAGATCGGCGAGCTGTCGCCGCGCATGGCCACGCGTGCTCTAACCGGCTGATACTCGGTCTGGAGCAGCGTCGAGAGGCGCCGGTCAGGCTTCCGTTCTAGGAGCTCCGCCCAGCGTTCAAGACGTTCGCTGCGCGACATGGCCTGGCGCGGGTAGGCCTGATCGATCTCGGCGACGATCTGCAGTTGCTCGATCGTCTGGTGTTTCATTTTGACCTCCTATTCGGACGATAGTTGGTCCCACCCATTTCCGACCTATACCCAACTCATACCTAGGGGTCAGCGTGACTCCAACGGATGGTGAAGTCCAATCACGATGATGCCCGGCAGGGCTTCGCTCACGAAAACGTGGAGGCGTCGCAAGGGTCCGGCCAGTTCAATTGGCGAATGCGTGGAAAATGTGTAGCTGTCGTCGATGTCGAACTCGAGGCCGTTCCCGTCGAGGTGATCGACGGGAAGACTATGTGGCAGGCTGCGCTTGGCGATCCCCTGTGGCGGCGTGCGACTGAGGCGGCGCGCAAACGAGCATCGATACCGCCTAGCCCGGTCCGCCACGGACGCCGGAGCGGTGGTCGATTTCCGAAAAGCAGCCGCTTTAAGAATCCGCAGACGCGTGATCATGACGGGGATCAGCCGTATGTGGTCGGACCTTGTTACGCTTGACGCCGCTGCGCTCCCAGTCAAACGGGTGTAATATTCGGCCTTCTGGGAGGCACGGGAGGCAGCTATGGCAAAACTAACCGGCAGTTCAGCCGAGATGGAGGAGCAAGCACGCAAGCTTTCCGACGAAGAGTTGACCGAGCTTGCTTACCTCAACGACACCCCGCCTGCCTTCAAGGCACGGGCGGAGCTTCAGAGGCGGAATACCGAATTCAACACCCAGACACTCTTCTGGGCGCGGCTCGCCGGGGTCGCCGCTGTGGCTGCGTTGGTCATGGCAATCATCGGGGCGCTGACCTAGCCCCTTGGTCCGAACGGGAGGAACCAAAGCCATGATTTGGATGAACGTCTTCGATCGTGTCGTGGATGCGCATATGTCGGGCGCGGTCACGGTGATGATCTGGGAGATGGACGGCCAAACGGTCCAGGAAAGGCACGAGGCACAACGCCGTCTGCGGCCTGGGAACTCTCTGGCACCATTTCTCTGGGTCGCACGAGGCGCGGCATCCGCAATCTGCCGCGCGCCGATCGCTCTCATTGTTGTGGCGCGGGCGGCGGTGTGCCGCCGAACCAACCAGCCGCATATGCAATCACGATCAACACCACGATCACGGCTGCCACGCCGTACCAGAGGCGCCTGTCGTTGAAATCCATTGTTATCTCCTGTTATCACGCCACATGGTGGCCACTGGGTGAATTCTTTGAGATTTTGGCCGTCATGTCCCAGATGAGCGACCCATTTGCCCTCCGGTAGGTAGAGAGTAGGCTGGATAAGGGTCTTTGAGAAGCGCGCTGACGGTACGCGCGGGACGGCAGCGGCGCGGCTTTGCGTGAGGCCGGCCCCTTGCTCTTCCGGGGGCATCTTCGCGAGATCGCTATGCTTGGCCTGTATGTCAATCATCGCCAATTCCTTCCTGATGATCGCCGCCGAAAATTCCGAGTGCCCCTGGAACATCCGCGAGCAGCTTGGCCTTGTTAAGCAGGCCAGCATCCTCGAGCTTTTCCACGTCGGGCAGGTCGCGCAGCGTGTCGAAGCCGAAGTGGGCCAGGAATGTCTTCGTGGTCACATAGGTGTAGGGCGCTCCCGGGGTCGGGCTGCGCGGCCCCGAGGCAATGAATCCGGCTCCGCGCAGATTGGCGATCAGGTCGCGGCTGATCTCACGGCCGAAGAAAGCCGAAAGTTCGCCGCGGGTGATTGGTTGGAAATAGGCGATCGTCATCAGCACCAGCGCTTCCGACTGCGATTGATCAATGGTCTGGTCAGTTGTGCCCGAAGCAGCACGAATGGCATCGGCGTAGGCAGGCCGCGTCCGGTGCTGCCAGCCGCCAGCGACCGGCACCAGCTCATAGGGCCTGCCGCGCAGCTCTTCGCGGATGTCGTCGATGAGATTGCAGCCTTTGCCGACAATTTTCGCCAACGTCTCACGCGACACCGGCGCAGCGGCTGCGAAGACCACGGCCTCGACGCGCCCGATCCATTCGCGCCATCGCATGTCAGGCGGCAGATGATCGAGCTCACGATCAAACAAATGGTCATTTGAACGGCGGTCGCCTTGTCGGTGGCCATCTGGCCGGCCTCTGCCTGCTTTTGTTTTTCCCGTCGTGGTGCCTGCTGCCTCCACCATCGCTCACAATCCATAGATGCGGAAAGTGGACCGGCCCGACAACTCGCGCACGGCGCCGAGATCGACAAGCCGGTCGAACAGGCGGCGCAGGCCGCGATCGCTGATGCCGCGAATATTTTCCGAGGCGACGACCGCATCTTCGGACAAGAGTTTGTCGATCACGGCATCCGATCCCTTCGCGCGCAGCGTTGGCGCTACGGTCAGCAGTTTTTCGGCGCGACGCGACAGCTCAGCGGACAAGTCGATGGCCTGGATGGCCCCGCGCGCCAGCCCGGCAAGGCACGAGCGATCATCAGCGCCAAGCCTGCCAGTCCGCCACCCGCAATCAGCACGCGCTCGACCTTGGCCATGAGTCGTGCGAACCTCAGGTCGCCTGACGGTGCGTTGCCGGGAAGGACTGGACTGCTGCGTTGTAGGCCAATGCGTGCTTCTCGCGCATCAGATGCGATGCTCCGCGACGTTCAGGTTGCCCCTGAAGAAGTTGTCCGGGTCGTACTTCGCCTTGACGGCCACGAGCCGGTCGAAGTTGGCGCCGTAGGCGGAGCGAACGCGGTCGGTCTCGTCGTCACCGAGGTCGTTCACGTACACCGCGTCCTCCACCCACGGCTGCAGTGCGGCGTGCAGCTCTCGCGTCCAGCGAATGTTGCGCTCGTCGTCGGCGGGATCGTCCCACTGCGTCAGGATGAGACAGTCCCACTGGTCGTGACGATGCGCGAACGCCGTCTCCGTCGGGGACACCCGCGCCGCCTGCCCGTGCATCTGCTGGAGGCCGACCTGTGTGTACGGCGAGGGGCAGGTGGCCGCAAACTCGACCAGCACGTCGATCGCGCCCTGCTCGAGACGGCGGAGGAAGCTCGCCTTCCAGTAATGCCGGCGTCCGAGTGGAAACGCGCCGTCACCGCCCCGCTGCAGATCCACGAAGCCCATGGGAGCGATGCCGTCGGCGATCGGACTGTCAAGTGACCGCAGCGGCTTGAGCAGCCGCTCACTGGCGTCTAGCGGACCGATCCACGCGACCTTGACGCCGACCAGCTTGGTACCGTCTTCCAAGGTGAAGAGCCCGGCGTTGAGGCTCAGCTCGTCCGGGCAGGCGCGCGCGAACTCGTCGTAGAAGGGCAGCACGTGCTTGGCGCGGGCAAGCGGCCATGCTATTCCGCCGCCCACCACGGGTCCAACCTCGTGCAAGCGGTACTCGAAGGAGGTGACCACGCCGAGGTTGGCGCCCCCGCCGCGCACCGCCCAGAAGAGGTCGGGATGCTCGGTGGGGGTGGCGACCAGCAGGCGGCCGTCGGCGGTCACGATGTCGACGGATTCGAGATTGTCGCACGACAGGCCGTGCTTGCCTCCGAGCCACCCGATGCCGCCGCCCAGGGTCAGACCGGCGATCCCGGTTGGGGAGACAATGCCGGTGGGCGTGGCCAGGCCGAAAGCCTGGCAGTCGCGGTCGAGGTCGGCGAGGGTCAAGCCCGCCTCAGCGCGGGCCCTCCGCCTCACGGGATCGACGCGACAGCCCTTCATCCGCGCGAGATCGATCATCAGCCCGCCATCGCACACCGCCTTGCCGGACACGTTGTGCCCACCGCCCCGCACGGAGATCTCGAGCGCCTCCGCCCGCTTGAACCCGATGCAGGCGACCACATCGGCCGCGCTCGCACAGCGGGCGATCAGGGCTGGCCGCCAGTCGATCATGGCGTTGAAGATCCGGCGGGCAGCGTCGTATTCGGCGTCCTGGGGAAGCAGGACGTCGCCACGAAGCGTGGAGCGGAAGTCGTCGAGCGCGCGTTGCTTGATCATCTCTGTTCTCCGTTGAGAATCTCCTACGAGACGGCGGTTGTGCGGAAGCGGCTCCGGTAGCCCGTCGGGCTCACTCCCAACGCTCGCCGAAAGGCCAGGCGCATCGTTTCCTGACTCCTGAACCCGCACGTGGTCGCGACGTCTGGAACGTCGCGCGATGTCTCCTCAAGGAGCCGCCGGGCCGCCTCCACGCGCACGCGCTCCACGAAACACCCCGGCGTCATGCTCACCTCGCGCACGAACACGCGGAAGAAGTTGCGCGGGCTCATGTTCACCCGGCGCGCGAGCGCTTCCACGGAGAGGTCGGCGCCGGGATGGTCGAGGACCCAGGCCTGCATGTCGCGGAGCGGCTGGCGATCGGCCATCTGCGTGGAGAGCTGGACGCTGAACTGCGCCTGGCCTCCCGGCCGCTTGAGGAAGATGACCATCCACTGGGCCACTGCCAGGGCCACGCGACGGCCGAAGTCCTCCTCCACCAGCGCCAGCACAAGATCCAGGCCCGCTGTGGCGCCGGCAGATGTGTAGACACCGCCGTCCCGAACGTAGATGGGATCCGGCTGGACCCTGACGCCAGGAAAGCGCCGCGCCAGCTCGCCGCAAAAGGCCCAGTGCGTCGTCGCACTGCGGCCCTCCAGGAGCCCCGCCTCGGCCAGGACGAACGATCCAGTACAGAGCCCGACCACCCGCCGGGTCCGCGGTGCGATGCGCGCCAGCCAGCGCACGAGCTCCGGGTCGCGCCTCGCGTCGTCGGGCCCGTCGACCCCGGTGACGATCAAAGTGTCGACGGGAGCACGGACGGCGCGGTACGACCGATCGGCGACGATCCGCAGCCCCGGCCAGGCACAGACAGTCTCGACCGGCGACACCACCTCGACGGCGTAGCCCGCGTCGGATGCACCGGTATGGCTGTTGACGGCATAGAAGACGTCGAGGATGCCACCCACGTCGACGACCTCGTTGCAGGGCATCGCGACCACTACCACACGCGGCATAGCCATCGCCGCCTCCTGTCTCCGGGATACTCGCCGGGATCTTTTTATCTCATCTCGGACCCATGTCAGCAATGACAACTACTCCACGGATCCTGCCAACGGTAACAATGAGAGGGCATAGCGTTGATTTCCCGCTAAACAACGCTAAGGGGGAACGAAGCCTGAACGCCGTCATGCTGCGCGCTGTTTCGTCAATAGGTTGAGCGGCTTTCTGCCAATCGCCTTTGCGGCCCCGATCCCAAAGGAAATCGCCGGAGAAGGCAATGTGCTCCCATCCGACCGGTGAGGTATGTGCGGCCAACAGATCGTCGGGGACGGCTTCGCCGCCTGATCGGAGATGCGCAATGGCGTCGGCCATATAGGTCGTATTCCAATAGACGATCGCCGCGATCACGAGGTTCAAGCCGGATGCCCGGTATTGCTGGGCGATCGATGATCCGACCTTGGCGGAAGGTGTAGATGGCCTGCGTGAGCGCATGGCGTTGTTCGCTCTTGTTCAGCCCGGCCTGGCAGCGGCGACGGAGCGACGGATTTTCCAGCCAATCAAGCATGAACAACGTCCGTTCAATCTTGCCGATCTCCTGGAGGGCGATGTCCACCTGTTTTGGCGCTCATAGGCGGCGAGCTTCCTCAGCATCACCGACGGCGCGACATGACCGGCTTTCAGCGACGCAACCAGGCGCATCACCTCGTCCCAATGCTCGCGGATGACATCGGTCCGTGCCGCCTCAATGAAATAGACCTCGATCGAACACGGCGTCCGACGGTGTGCGGTATTCAGGAAAGCCATCGATATCCCAGCCCTCAAGTTCAAATGCAGCGTCAGCGGCTTCCTCGGCTGTCAGTCCAGCGCGCTCAAGCACAGCCTTCGCAGCATCAACGCCACGCTTCTTTTCCTCCGCTGATGCTCCCCTGAGTTTCAAAAGCAGGTCCATGACTGCCTCCTGCGGCTATCTCGCCTCTAGTGAACAAAATGAGAACAAATTTGTCAAGACCGTCTTGACTGGCGAGGAATATGTTCCTTATTCAGATGCATCTGAGCAGGAAGGGCTATGGGAAAGCGCCGCAACGCGCCGGCCGGCGAAGCTGTGTCTGAATTGGAACTAGTTGCCCAGCAGGCCACAGCTGCGGCAGGTGGCGATGCCATGATTGCCCTGCTGAACGTGCTCGTTCGGAATGCCGAACTCGAGCGCGAGCTTGCCTTGTCGCGGGCAGCAGTCTCGAACGGCTTTTCTCGTGGTTGGCACAAGGCTCGACCCTAGCCATGGCAAACACGGCGGAAGACAATTTCCGGATCGAGGTTTGGGACCGAGAGGAGAAGGCGCTTGTCGAGACGATTTGTCGGTCGCCGGACTCATTTATCAGCCAAGCGGCATGGCAAACCGCCATCCGGCGTCGACCGGGCATGCTCCTGATCCACTACAACAGCCGGCACGTAATGGAGAAGATCATCACGCCCGGCGAGCCGACAGTGCCGCCGCAGACCATCGTAGAGGGCAGCATACATGCCGGACTGGACGTGTCGCTAAGCGATCTCCGCGAATGGCACACGTTACGCGCCTGGTGCAGAAATTGCTCGCATCATGCCGACGTAAAGTCGGCCGCACTCATCCGCAGGTATGGCAAAGGCGCACTGTTCAGCACGGTCGAGAGGGCGCTGTTTTGTACGAGTTGCGACCGAGGCGGGCAGATTCGGCTGGAGATTCACAAGCTGCCGAGGAATTGAAAGGATGGGAAGGATGCAGGACCTGATCGATTTTCTACAAGCCAACTCGGCCCTGGTGCTAGCCAACCCAGTCGCCTTTGCTTCGTTCGCGGTCCTTTTTGGAGGCGGAGGCTTCCTAGTCGGGCGCTACTTTTTGACGGAGCGGATCGCCAATCTCGAAAGCCGCATCGCCAGGCGGGATGACGAGATCGTCGGGCTTAAAGCGCGACAGGCCGCAAAGAAGCTAGAACTGCCAATGGTTCCTATCGCTCGCACCATGGCCGTCGAACGAAACGACAGGCCGACGCCGTTCGGTGGGAGTTTACCTGAAAGGCGGGCCAGACGGGCCATCAGGTCCGCCGCGCCTTAGCGATACTTGAGTCGCGGCTTCGATGTGCATGGCGTGATCGCGGAAGATTGGATTTACGCGCACCCGTCAGTTTCGCTATCCTCATCCACTGACAGAACTGGCAGATAGGCGTTGGTTTCCAGCCACTCGCGCAAGATGACTTGAATTAGGTCTGATCTGCCGATTTTCATTTCAGCAGCAATGGAGTTCAGAGCGTCCTCGGTTGCCGGTTCCAGCGGCACGCCGGCGACGTTTCTGAGCATCAATGCCGCGCGCCGCAAGATGATCTGCAGATCCGCGCGCGAAATGTCCGCAGTGCGATCAGCGGCACTTTCGAGCTCTTCGGCAATGGATTGGCGTGTCATCGCATTGGTCCGCTTGCCTGAGGCAGGGTCTTCTTAGGCCTCCACCCGCTTGGCTGGTACCTTCTTGGCTGGTTCCTTCTTGGTGGGCATTTTTGCACTCACCTTACGACCCAACCCACTAGCTTTCGCTAGCTCCGATCGCTGTGCAGCGTAGCTTAACTCTTCAGGCGGTCATGCCAAGCAAGCCCAAGTGCCGTTTCATCGACTTGAACTTGCGCCCGTCTTCCAAGGAAATGATGTGGTCGGGAAACACAGACTTTTTGGGGTTGACCGCCGGGGTCTGTGTTGGCTGCTCAACTACAGCTGGCTTGACTAAGCTAACGAGAGCGGAGTTCACCGAAGAAATCAGATCGGGCAGGCCTGCCACGGGCACTGCGTTATTTTGGACAAACGCCGCGACAATATCCGCGGTCAATTCCATCAATTCCGCGTTCTGGCGATTGTTCTCTTCGGTCATTCATCAACTCCTATGCTATTCCGCTTTCGTATGGGGGAAAGTCGGATCGCGCAAGACGCAGGTCCTCAGAACGAAATACTCGGATAGCCGCGGCCGCTGCGTAGGTCCCCCGGGAGCCAGCCCTCCTGGTTCTGTCCCTCTTTTGTCCGAAATCGGCATGTAGGGTCGGATCGTTCCGACGCTCCTTCGCGTTGGGTGAAAACCCATAAGGAGGAGCGACCATGTCAGACGACAAACACGAACGCATTCGGCGCCGCGCATATGAGATCTGGGAACGAGAAGGCCAGACGCACGGTCTGCACGAGCGCCACTGGAATCAGGCGACCTTCGAAATCGAGAACGAAGACCGCTCGCTTGGTGCTCGTCCACCGGTAATATCTGGTGCCGACGTACCAGCTCCCGCGCAGACCCAAAGCCGAGCGAAGAAAGGCAAGCGCGCCACTGGAATCAGGCGACCTTCGAAATCGAGAACGAAGACCGCTCGCTTGGTGCTCGTCCACCGGTAATATCTGGTGCCGACGTACCAGCTCCCGCGCAGACCCAAAGCCGAGCGAAGAAAGGCAAGCGCGCCGCTGGTCAATCAGATGTTGAGGCAGCGGAAGCGCTGGCGATGAGAACAGGCATCACCGGCGACCAAGCTCAAGACCTCATCGACCGCCTCGGTGACGATCCGCTGGCACTCGATGAGGCGGCGCGGAGCCTTAGGGTCAAAACCCAATCACGCTGAACGACGGAGTTCGACTCCTCTGCAGTCGTTCACAGGCTCGGTGCCTTGAGGAGAGTCCGGAATAGGGCTGAACTGCGTCTGAGACGAGTTTTGAGGTTACCGAGCCCTAGTCCTAGCCCTTTTGAGCAAAATTCACACGTCGCCGGGAATAGAAATACCAGGGTAGGCGACGCGGAGGGCCTCTTTGTACTCGTTGGTCATTCCCGACTTTAAGGTCTCAAGCCACGCGATGAAATCACCCCAATTGTTCCGGCTGAACACCTGAACTCCATAGCGCTCAGTAAGTGCCACGGTATCGCGGCCGACGATTTCGGCCATGGGATTGTCCATGAGGAAGGCATCGCAGTAAGGCGCATAAATGGAGATGTGCTTCACGTCATAGTAGAAGCCCGAAAGCCGCGCGATGCTCTTCTCGGGGTTCATGTACGAGCCACCCTTCACCATGGCTTTCAATGTAGCGTACATACGGGCCTGAATGTCGTGGTAGGGCGTGTTGTGGAAGTGCTCGGAGGAGAGAAACGCCATGATATGCTTCATCCGCTCGGGCGGCGGCACTTCCCCGGGGAAGTGGTGCATCAGCGTCTGAATGACCTGGGACATAATGGGCGCGTCAATGAGGGCCATATAGTCGCCCTCGGCAATGCGCTTCACGTAAGCCACATAGGCGTCCCGATAGCCTTTCGCGGCAGCCTCGTGCTCCAGGCCGACATCTTGCTCGAAAGTATTGGTGCTTCGCGCCATCCGGGGAATAGTGCAACCAGGCCGTCAATTGCCTGCCCCTTGAGGTTGCGGATGAGGTCAACGTCGCCGTGATAGCCGCCCACCTCGATGCGGAAGTATCCGTTCCAGATGTCGATCTTGTCGTGAAGGGCGTCCTCGCGCCTGGGAACATAGGCCGCGGGCTGACCCTGCAGGAATGCCTTGAACGCGTTGTTGAGCTGGTTCAGCTCCACCCGGTAGGTCTGGGAAAACTCATGTCCACCGGACGTGGACTTGATGAATTCGAGGAGCTGTTCATGCCCCGCCCATTGGTGGGTCTCGTCCTCGTGCACGTCGGAGTACGGCACGACCAAAAGCTGCAGACCTACCAACTCACGAATGAGTTTTGCGGCGGCAGTAAACTGGGCGTCGTTGCCCCGGACGGCATGGCTGAAGAAATACTGGTCGAGGTAGAGGATTTTCTTCGTGATGGGCGGCAGCGGGCGGCTTTCCTTGTAGGTACACCTGCCGCAGCCTAGCGATACACGCGTGGCGTATACGTCAATATTGCCGAAGGAGTTTTTCGCCCCGCAGCCGGGGCAATCACCAAGCACGTAGCTGACCAATGCCATCGCCAGTCTCAACTTCCTCGCACGCGAGCTGGGGCGCTCATCGGCCTCGAAACGCTTAATAGCCACCTTATGTGAGCTGCGATTTTGTCATCTGAATGAAGGTCGGCCGACCGCCCATTTTGGTCCGCAAATAATGATCCGGCTTTTGACAGCATTTGCATTATCCGGCCTTTTCTTGACAGGCGCCTCCGCAGCGGCCGGGCTGGCGCCCGCCAGCGGACACAGCATTCATTTGCCTGGCTTCGACGGCGTTATCTATTACACGGTCGAGCAGTCTGGCTACCGGGTCGTTGCGACGCTGGCTTCGGGCGCAGACGAGCTGCCGATCCGCTTCATCTCCACCCTTGGGCCGGGGCAGCGCATGGCCATCTCGGTGCCCCAATCGATCGGCCCTGGTCGCGCTCGCCCAATGACCGGCATCTGACCACGCCGGGATTGGGCAGGTTCGTATTCTGTAATCATTCGGCGCGGCGGAGGGAGGATTTGGACTCTCACCAATGCACCGCGGACCTGCGAGGTCCGTGAGCAAATCGCCGATGGCGGGAATGAATCCGGAAACCCGTCCTGGCTGCGTTGTTCAGCGCTGGCGCCTGCTTCCTGGCCAAGGACATGACGCCTGCCGCGCCAACCCTGCAACTTAGATCACCCGTGCTGCGCAACTTTATAGGCAGCACAGATTGCGCGAGCGCTGGCCGAGAGCTTAAGGCAGAAGTCTTGAAAAGCTTCCGCACCTGGAACTGTACACGCCTGCATTGCTAGACGGCACGCCTCCGTTCCGGCAAAGCTGCGAATCGCGGGGCCACTGGCAATCCGCAGGTCGGCGGGTTCAGGCAATGCTCATTGAAAGATGGGCCGCCGACTTTCCTTTGGCTGTAAAGCTCGGCGGGTTGTCGCTCTCAATTGCCGTCTCAAACTGATCGGCGGGACGTGGCGACGCGGATGGCTGTCACACGCTGCCATTCGGACGCACCAGCGTCGTCGGCGCCTTGCTTTTGTGTCGGAACAGAAGACTTGCCTTCGGGTGATCACCTGTCATCATTCGTCATGACTAGGGATGAAGCAGAACAGCCCGATTAGGCCCTGTTCGAGAGAGCATGAGGTTTTGTGGGGCAATGGTTCGACACCAGCTACCTTGGCACATCGCGATGCCGTTAGGGGGCGTCCACGCCATCGATTAGGCCACTTTAGCCCGCAGGCGTTTGAGCCGGATCGAGTTCGTAGACAATGAAGCCTTCTCCGCGTTCCCGTTCTTCAAAACCCAGAACATGGAACCACTTTGCGACTTCCGGCCGTTCCGACCAACTGTATGAGTGGATAGGAAGATTTCCGCACAGGGCTTGGATACGCCTGATGTGTTTCTTGCAAAAACGAACGGTTGACCTGGAGAAGAAACTTTCATGGGCTGCGAAAGCAGTTTGCGCAGCGTGGTCAACTTCCCGCCAAGCGATGAGGGCGACCGGCTGGCCGTCCGCCATCAACGTATGACCGCGCCCCTCCCTTAGGCACATCAAGAATTCGTCCTTCACCTCGTCGATATTCAGACCAGCGGTCGCGTATTGGTCGGCCATCCTAAAAGCCAAATCTCTAAAGATGGCTACGAGATCGGCAGGGGTGGCTGTTCGATAATCCATCCTTCACTCCGTTTGGGGCGGCAAAGTTATCTGGCGAAGCACCGACTTGCAAATTCACCGCGTTGCAGATTCTCCGCAGGAACCGTGGCACCTCCATCGGCCGGCATCGCTCGATCGCCCCCATTTATCCGCCCTCCATTTATCTCGCCTGACCAAAGCTCGTCTGGCATGTGATCGGATCGCGATAATGCGGCTGTTGGCGGTCGGCGAGCCGTTAACACAGAAATTGAGGAAGAACTCAGTTAACTGCCAAGCGACAGGGACTGCCTAACCACCTCTTTATGAATACTTCGCCATAGGGACAACGGTCCCGGAACCTTTCTGATTGCTGCGGACTTCTGGGATTCACTACGATTCCCAAATGAAGGGCCTCCGCATGAAGTCACTGCAGCAGGCATCGACCGCATCAAGATCGGCAACGCGGACGCGGGCGGCCACGACGCGCATTTCGTCGTTTGGCTTTTCCTTCAGGTCGACGAAGGCGGCACACAGACCGGTCAGGAACTGGTGGGTGTCGGTGCCGTATGACGCGCATATGACGTTCGACGATCTCGCCACCCAGGCTTTCGAGAAGGCGCACGCCATGCTTCGCGCCTGCTGCGAGATAGATGAGTCCATGTGGTGGAAGCAGTTCAACCGCAGCCTGGAGCCGCTGCTTGAATGGACGCCCGGCGCGCAGTAGTTGGCAGACGCCCGAACCGGTCATTGCCGCTGCGCGGCTGCAACGTCGCTAGAAGCGTCGAATCCCGTCGTTCAAACGGTGTACCACCATGGTTGCGGTCATCGACCGGCCGGGCGGGAATAAATCGCCCTATCTTCTTCGCCGTTAGTGGATCCCTGCAGCAGGTTGTGGGTCGAGCCGCCCTTGACGTTTATATGCTGCCCAAGCCTCGGCGGGCACTGCCGAATCCGCTCGGGCCAGCCAGTCCGCGCGCTCAGCCTCGGTAAGTGAATTCCACCACTGCATACCGGCCATTTCGTCAGCAGTCGGATTCCGGATCGGTTCGTCTACCATTTTCTTATCCTCGCATAGGACTCGAGTGCCGGAGGCCCGGAACTAATCAGAACGGCCATAAGCCGGCCAAAAAAGCCAGCATTTCGCTGCTCCACTGCATGAAGTTTTGGTACCAGCCAGACACCGTTTCATAAGCAACCTGCAGTGCGCCCAGGAAGAAAACGAAACAGATGATGATAGCAAATAACTTGCCAAACCCCTCGTCACCCTTCGGGTCGCTGCTCTGGTAAACGTAATCCTGTCGACTAAACATGATCCTCTAACGGTCCCGGTCGTCGCGGTCGCGTTCCCTTCTTTCCAATTCCTCGCGCTCCAACTCCTCGAGGCGAGGAATATGCTGTTGCGCCGGATCGGTCCGCGTTGTCTCGCCGCCGCGTTGTGCAGCCTCCTTGTCCCTGTTTAACTTATCCTGCAGCCGATTTGTAGCATCGACTGTTGATGCGAGTTCGTGCGCCTCGCGCGCATCCGGATCGATTGGCTGGCGCTCCGGCTCCTCGAGACGAGGCTCGCGCTGCTGTTCGACGACGGCATCGGCATTCGTCGGGGTCTTGTCCTTTTGCTCTGCTGACTGCTCCCCTACCCTTTCGGCGCCAGCAATCAGCGCCTCCCGATTTTTAGCCGCGCCGACAAGATCGGGATTGTCGGGGTTCTGCATGGCCTCGGCATACCGCTGGCGAACGCCGTCCTCGATCTCCAGACTCCGTTCGCAAATGTATGCGGTGCTGTAGCCTTCTGCTTTGAGCCGATCAATCTCGGCCTGAATGTCCCGTTCTAATTCCTCTTTCGGCATTTGCGGCTGTTCCATTGCGGCTTGCCGTTTTTCAGCAGAACTGGATTCGATCAGATCGGAGCTGTGATCCTGAACCGAGAGGACGTCGTTGCCAGCATCAACCGCGACATCGCCGTCCTGGGCGACGGCTGCTTGCCATTCGGCCTCCGCCTGCTCTTCTTGCTTCTGCTCGGCCCGCACTTCGTTGCGCTGCTCATATAGTTCCACCAGCTCGCGGCGCTGATTGACGTGTTCGCGCGCCAATGTCGCCACTTCATCGAAGTCGGCCCGCTCGTCCGGACCGACGCTCCGCTCCAGCCGGAACAAGGCCGTCTCGACCTTCTTTTCATAGGCTTCAAACTCTGCCCGTGTTGTCTCGCGCATTTCCTGGCCCTCCAAAACGACTTTCTGCAGGGTTACCATATTGGCGCGGAATTTTGATCCGAAATCTGCATGGACAACATTTACGCTCGCTTCCCCCTGGCCTGCCGAAAGGCTTGCTGTCAAATGATCCCGCTGCTGTTCTGCATAGGCGACAACACGTCGATCACCGCTGGCGAGCGCGATTTTCTGCCAACTCTGCGTTGCCTTTATGGCATACTCCCGGCTTCTCTCGGCCTTCGCCAGACTGCGTCGTCCGCCCCGCTTGGCGTCGTATCGTGCCTGTGCCGCTTCGCTGGTCCCGACGTGCTCGGTCCGCCCTTCACTGCTCACCGGCCTCACCTGATTGCGGGTAAAGGCGGGCGGACTGGCGAACTCGCGGCGATCGGTCATCTCCATCGCTATTCCATGCGCCCGGGCCATCTGCGCCATTGTGGCCCGCCACTCACGAAACACCTGCGGGGTCGTCTCGATCCGATCCCCCGATTCCGATCGCATGGTGATGATCGCGTGCGCATGGACGTGTGGGCGCTTGCCCCCCTCGCCTTCTTCCTTCGGATCATTGGCCGGATCATGCATGCCAAACACGTAGCGATGGCCGCCGAACTGCTCGGCGAGGAAGTCGCGTGCAGCGTTTTCAAACGCCTCGACATTCGTGCCGGCCCAGGCCGACATGATCAGGTGCATCACGTCGCGGCCTTTGCGGCTGTGCAGATCACTGCGCCATTCCTTTTGCACCAGGTCGCCAGCGAGCTCTTCGTCACCGATGACTTGGCCGCGGTCGTCGCGAACGTTGCCGTCATGACGTTCAACCAGGCTTCGCAATGTGCTGGCGCCATACTCGACACCGTTGCCGTAGCCCTGGAACGAGAACCGGGCTTCTGTCCCTTGCGCGGCCGCGCTCGCGTCATATCGCGCCTGAATGATGCTGGCGGCCTTGTCGTCGCCAGTCAGCCGCTCCCCCTGCCCGCTTCTGAGCACGACCGCTCCTTGAACCGTCAGCGCGCCGTCGGCCTGGCGCGTGACCGCATAAGCATAGCGTCGATCACCCAACGCGCTCGTCAAACTGTTCCTGACCAGATCATGCATCGCCGCGTCTGACGAAACCGCCGCAGTCGCAATCTCTACGGTGAAGCTGCCGATATCGCGGGTCTCTACTCGGTTCTGGAAAAGGTGGTTCCAGTCTCCCCGCAACCGCGCTAGACCCTCGCGGCTGCTGATCCGCTCGCCGTTCTCGTTCTCGACGGCGAGCTCGCCGCCGCGCGACACATAGTTCAGCATCGCCCCTACCCTCGCGCCACCGCCATAGGAGGCCATTTTGACAACCGCGGGCTGGCTGCCCTGGGCAATCGCCGCTAGCCGCGCTTCTATTGGACGGGACGCCGCTGCTGCTCGCGTCTCGGCCGCGAAGATCGGCTTGGCGGCCGTCTGCCGCATTTTCGGCTGGCTGCCTCCGCCGCCACCAACACCACCGCCGCCGCCTAGCTCTGCCAGGGCCTTCAGCCGCCGCCGCATTTCTTCCTCGGCCGACCGCCGCTTTCCACCAAGCGACAGCTCATGCAGCAACGCCGAGCGCCGCTGCTCCCATTCGCTGGTGAAGGCGCCGAAGAAAATTTCCAACTACGCCTCCCCTCGCCGCTTGTGGCCGGCACGTTTCGATAGCGATCGCAGCTCCGTCAAAACGGCCGCCTGGACGCGCTGCACGTTCCCGAGATTGATGTCGAGCTCGCTCGGGTGAACCCTCTTGCCGCTGTTTATTGATCGCGCCACTTGGTTCAGGTTCACGCCGATCGCGCGCATGTCCTCCAGCAGCAGCGCCATGACGAGCCGATCATCCTTAGTCAGGATCGGTCGTACGCCGGCGCCTTCGAGGATCAGCGATCGGAAGAATCCCGAAACCGTCATGTCGGCCGCCGTCGCGGCCTTTTCGATCGCCGCATATTCGTCCGCGCTGACGCGGGCATGCACCATCCGACCCTTCCGGTCCGGCTCCAGCCGGACCTCGAATTTCGCGTCATCCATTGGCCTTAGGCCCCTCTCTCTGGCGCTTGCGACAGGAATCGAGGGCTTGTTCCTCGATCGTCGGGAAAAATGTCGCACATTTTTCCGTATCCTGCCATCACTAGTAGACGTGAAATTCGAACTCAATCAAACCAACTTTTCGAGCGCCCACACTTCGCTCGACTGTATCGCGACCATGGGCAGGGCCTTCGCCCCTGCCCTCAAACGCTAAAACGCTCTCCAGGGTTCACCTCCAGGACCGCTTTGGCGGCCTTTGTGTGCCCCTCGTACTCGCGGCTCCGGGGTTCACCACAAAAGAAGCGGGGAGGCCGGTGGCCGGCTTCATCGGTCAACCAGGGGAATTGGGCGACGTGGAGACTTCCAGGATCGCCCAAGCGGCGGCACACGGTTGATCCCATTTCACACGACTTGTTCACACGATGCGTTCACATGCCTCGACGTTACGATGTGAAGGTAAGATGTGATTGAAGTATCACACGATAGGATAGTGAGGTGTGATCGCATGGTGTAAAACGCCATGAGCGAAAGCAAGCATTCGCTCCGTTTGGAAATGCTGCCTGGCGACGGCTTGCCGCGTTGACGCCTTGGATACGGCAAAAGAGGGATCGAACATGCCTCGAAGGATTTGCGCGATCAGCGGAAAAGGCGGCGCCGGGAAGACGACGGTCATTATCCTCGTTGCCGGCGAGTACGCTATTCATGGAAAGAAGGTTCTTCTGATCGACGCCGATCCGCGCCAGAACCTCGCCGAATGGTGGAAGCGATGTGAGGCCAAGGACAATCTTCCGGCCAACATCGAGCTGCACAGCGCGGCAACGCAGCGAAGCATTGAATCCGTGCTTTCCGAACAAGACGGCGTCTATGACGTAATCCTGATGGACTCACCGGGCATCGACAGTGTCATCCGCGATACGATCATCCGCAATTCCGACCTGGTCCTGACGCCAATTCAGCCGAACCAGGATGAAATCAAGGCGGCCGGCGAAGCCGCCACCATCACGGCGGATATTGGCGACAGGGAGAGGCGCACTATTCCCCACGTCAACGTGGTGACGCGCATCGCCCTTCCGGGCCGCGTTCTCGAGGCTTACAGGCTGATCCGTCCGTTCATCGCCAATCTTCGCGACAATGGCTATGAATCGACGCTGATGGATATCGAGCTCACCGAAAGAAATTGCTACCGCGAAATCCGTAACGGCCTCGGCACCTTGCAGATGCTCGAGCTGACCGACCCGATCATGAAGGGCCGCGCGGAGGTCGCGGCGTTTGTGGCCGAGCTCGATCGCCATCTCGCGGCTAACCGGGAAAAGGTGGGAAATGTCTAAACCAGGCAAACTGTCCGTCTCTGACTTTCCGATCGCGCCGCGACGGCCGAAGCCGGCCACATCCAAAGCCACAATGAAACCAGCCTCTGTGTCGGAAGGTGCAGAAGCGGGAATGACTGCACAGGGGCCAACAGCGCCGCCGGTTTCAGAAGCGGATGCGACAAACGAACGGCCGCGGCGCAGCCTGCCAAACCCGACAGGTGAAGAGCGCAAGAGCAAGGCGATCGAACGTGCTCTGGCTCAGGAGGAGGGACGCTATCGCCTGCGCGACTTGAAACGAGCGCACACGCGAGAAGCCAAGCACTACGTCAATTGCCCGTTGGACTACGACACGAAGATGCGACTGCAAAAGGCCGCCTTCGACAACGACATCAAGATGACGGTGATCATAAAGGCAGCCATCGACCAGTTCCTCCGAGACAACGGCTATTGATCCGTGAGCGGTCGAAGCCTCCTGCTCGGGATGACGATCGGTATCCTAATTGGCATCTGCGCCGCACCGTGGGTCGGTCGCCAAGGCTTCGACTTTGGTGAAGGCTCAAATGCCGCTTCGCCATTGAACGGGCGTATGGAATCCCCTCTCCATGCGGCCATCCGGCCATCCGACGAAACCGCCAAAGGCGAGCTGTTTCGCTTATCCAATTGGGATATCTCAATGCACGGGACTGGATCGACGGTTACCGTGAAGCGATGTATTAGTGCTGGCAAAGATTCTATCGCGTGCGAACTCCTGGCGCATTTGGGGTGGGTCGGTGGGGAAAAACTTGTCGAAGCTGTGTTCGAGGGAAAGCCGGGCACTTGGCGAATGGTTGCAGCCAGGGCGCGCTGATTTTCTCTCTGTGAGCAGTGCCTATCCCCGCGCCAGCTCAAGGGCATTATGAATGCAGGTTTCCGCTGGAGAAAACCATGCAAGGCGAGCGCAGCACGGCCCTGATGGTTTTGCGAGTAGCGGAAAGCACTATCCTCACCTCCCGCTTCTGGAAAATTGCTGTGCAAGCGAGTGCCGGGGCGTGCTTGGGTCAATCCCGTTTCAAATGTTTGATTGAGGTCGTCGCCCTGTCCGCGACTGGAAAAATACAAGAAGGGAGAAGACGTGCCTAAGGATATGGACGCCTATAAAGACAAAATGGAATTGGTTGAGACGACCGATCCTGAGATCGACAAGGCTGTTTTCCGCCGCCCGGGGTTCGAAGGCATAAAAACCCTAGGCGAAATCGATAAGAGAATTGCCACCTTCATCCGCAAGGCGCGCGAGGACAAAGATCTGACGCGCGCCGAGCTCGCGCCCTTGCTTGGCCTTTCGATGCAGGTTTACGGCCGCTATGAGCGCGCATTCTCAAAAATGCACGTAACCAGGATGATCCACCTGTGCGAAATCCTTGGGTTCATGCCGATGGAGATGTTGTTCAGCGCGGCCCCGCATCTATGGGGCCGCACGCCGGAGGAAGCGCGCGACACCGTCGAACTCGCGCAACAGGTCGTGTCTCTGCCGCACGGCACCAAGCGCGATCTGCTGGCCCTAGTCAAGAAGATGGTCGCCTTGGAGCGTGCCGCAGACGGAGCGGCGGCGGAAACGCAAAGAGGCGAAGAAGGACGTCTTTAGGCTCCCTTGGTGGTCCCAATGACCTCCTTCAACACAGCTTGGCGCCCTACCCTATGCTTCCTCACACTTGCCATTCATTAAGATTTGGAAAAGCTACTTTTAACAAAAGCTACCCACTCTGGTGAAAACATACTTTCAATCTTGATGCCGTATGCTATTCCCTAACTAAGGCTTTGCCCTGGGGGAATTTTTGTCGAAACGGCTCGTTGAGGCCCTATCTCGGGCCGGTGTTACGTCACTCTATTCGGTCGCTGGCAAAGCGGCAGTAGATCTGCTCGAGCGAATCGAGAGCAAGACGCTGAGCGCGCATGGCTTGGCGCAGCTGGTGGTGGATCGCTATGGCGCGAGCCAAGCCCTTCAGGAGCCCGAAATCCGCGCGCTAATCATTCCCGCACTGAAACGTAACGAAGCCGATAATCTCGCTGGCGTGCTTGGCCTTTCTCAGGAAGATCCTTT
Source organism: Mesorhizobium onobrychidis (assembly GCF_024707545.1). Classification (NCBI taxonomy): domain Bacteria; kingdom Pseudomonadati; phylum Pseudomonadota; class Alphaproteobacteria; order Hyphomicrobiales; family Phyllobacteriaceae; genus Mesorhizobium; species Mesorhizobium onobrychidis. The sequence goes on along the minus strand of NZ_CP062230.1, from coordinate 42,010 downwards.
CGCGGCTCTCCAGCGCGTCGATTTCTCACGATCCGAAGACCAACTCGCGACGCTGCACGCCTTTTTCGGGGTCGTCTATGAGCCGCCCGGATTCGTGGAGGAAAAACCCTCATCGGTGAGGGCGACGGGTACCTATGTATTATTCCCGCATCAACGCCGCGCCTCACTCGAGGTTCGGCACAAGCTCGCCACCCCCCGTGCTCGGGTGCTGCTGCATATGCCGACCGGTGCGGGCAAGACCCGCACCGCGATGACAACGATTGCCGATCTGTTGCGAGCCGAGCCGGACGAACGGGTCATCGTTTGGCTCGCGCATTCCGAAGAACTCTGTGACCAGGCGTTCGACGAAGCCGCCAAGGCATGGCGCGCGATAGGATCGCGCGAGCTGACCATTTATCGACACTACGGCGACAGCCGCGTGCACAATTTCGCCGAGGTTCGGGACGGCTTCGTGATCGGCAGTCTCGCGCTGATGTATCTCGATAGCCTCAAACGGCAGGACGAGTTTCTCGATTTGTCGAGTCGCATTCGGCTGATCGTGATGGACGAAGCGCACCAAGCGATCGCGCCGACGTACTCACATCTGATCAACCTACTGCAACGCAACGCTGCGACCGGCGTTCTCGGTCTGTCGGCGACGCCGGGACGCTCCCTGATAGATGTTGGTGCGGACCTTGCATTGGCCAACTTCTTCAATCGTCAAAAGGTAACTCTGAACGTTGAGGGGTACGACAACCCAATCGACTATTTGGTGGACGAAGGCTATTTGGCTCGCATGGAATTCGTCGAGCTGCCATTCGACATGCGAGGCGAAGTCAAGCTTTCTTCCACTGAATCACAGCGACTCGCCGACGGCTTCGACCTACCAGGACGGATCCTCGATGCGCTCGCCAGCGACGACGCCCGCAACCTCTTGATCGTCGACGCGGTTGCGGCCGAGGTCGCTGGCGGTGGCAAGGTCATCCTGTTTGCCATCTCGGTCGAACATGCCGCGCTCATCGCCAGCGTCTTGAAATTGCGAGGAGTTAGCGCCGCTGCAGTGACGTCTTCGACGCCGACTGAGCGCCGGCGCCAAACTATCCAGCGCTTCAAGGACACGGACGAACTCATGGTCCTGTGCAATTACGGCGTGCTCACCACAGGATTCGATGCGCCGCGCACCAATGTTGCGGTCATCGCGCGGCCGACGTCATCGGTTGTGCTTTATAGCCAGATGATCGGACGGGCAGCGCGTGGCACCAGGGCAGGCGGCAATGAGAAATGTCGGATTCTCACCGTCGTTGATCGGGTGCCTGGCTTCCGCAGCCTAGGTGAAGGCTTCGAATTCTGGAACGACATTTGGGAAGAGGATTAATCGTGAAATTCGCAATCATACCGCCACACATGTCGATCGATGCGATGCGAAGCTCCGGCTATAAGGATGCATCCTATGCTTTGGCCGAGCTAATCGATAATTCGATACAGGCCGCCGAGCACCTGGACCGGCAGGCCGTAGTCGAAGTGATTTGCGTCGACAAGACCGGGTCGCAGAGCGCGGGTGGCAGGCGTCGGCTCGAAAAGGTCGCGGTGTTCGATAATGCTAGCGGCATGTCTCCCGAGACGTTGCGGGCGGCGCTGCAATTCGGGGTTGGCACGCACCGGCAGTCCGCTCAACAGAAGGGAATTGGCAAGTTCGGCATGGGCCTGCCAAATTCTTCGATATCGCAATGCCGGCGGGTAGATGTCTGGACCTGGCAGAATGGGCAAACATGGCACACCTTTCTCGACATCGACCAGATCGAACAGCAAGTAATAACGGAAGTTCCCGAGCCGACCTCCGCCACCATGCCCGCTGAGTGGCTTCCTCTGATCACGAGCGAGATCGAGGATAGTGGCACCTTAGTGGTTTGGTCTAACCTCGATCTGATGCGCTACAAGCAGAGCGGCGCACTTCTGCGCAATGCCGAGATGATCATCGGGCGAGTGTACCGCTATTTCATCAATTCCGGCGACGCGACAATCCGGCTGGCCTCTTACGAGCAGACCGGCGGGCAATATATCAGCCATACCGATGCCTTAGTGCGACCGACTGATCCGCTGATGCTAATGACAGGAACGGCGGCGCCCGAGCCTTATGACAAGGAACCAGCCTTCGAACCCTTCGGCGAGCCTCAGCAGATCGAGATCGGTTATCGCGGTGAGCGCCATATCGTCACTCTCACAGCATCAATCTGCAAGACCGCCACCCGTCTTCAGGGTGGGTCGTCGGCGATCGGTCAGTTCGCGGCGAAAAACGTTGGCATTTCGGTAGTGCGTGCGCGCCGTGAACTCGAGCTCAACCGCACCTTTGAAATTCCTTCGGAGCCGCGCGAGCGTTGGTGGGGCATTGAGGTAAGCTTCGAACCCGACCTGGATACGGTGTTCGGGGTCACCAACAATAAGCAATCCGCCACCGAGTTCGCTGCGATGAGTTTGAAGGATGACGCCGCGGCCGAAGGGCTTGGCGTCGCTGCATATCGCGCTCAGCTTGACGGGGATAATGATCCGCGCCTACCGATCTACGAGCTAAACATCGCGATTGATAGCCTGCTCAGCACGATGCGCGCGCAAATAGTGCGGATGCGCGAAGGCGAGCGTACGAACAGCGCTTCGCAGCGCGGGACCGGCAACAGCGCTGAGGACATTGCGACTCGTGCGCTCAGACGGCGACAGGAGAAGCTCGGTGAGACGGGAACGAGCGATCACGACGAAAGCGCGTCTGCAGAGGAGCGAACCGACCTCTTGACTGCTGAGATCGAGCAGGAAGGGCTCGACCCAAGCGTGGCTCGCGAGATCGCAGTCGATTATGTCCAACGCAAGATCAAGTTTCTGTTCCGTCACGCCGATTTCCCGGGATTTTCGGTGTTTGACGTCACCTCCAAGGCTGGCGTGATAATCATCACGATCAACACCAAACATCCGGCACAAGCGCATCTATTTGAGTTGCTGCGCGAAGGCGACCCGAATGTGCCTGAAAGTCCAGCGCTCCAGGGATTGAAATTGCTGCTGACTGCGTGGGCGCGGATGGAGGACGAAGCGTCGGGAGACGAGCGCGACAAACTCGAGGATATCCGCGGTGACTGGGGCCGGATCGCCCGCGACTTCATGCGCGAAGTCGACGAGTAGAACGGTTTATGTTTTGGCACGATCTGTTCTTCATCACGCGCGATCATGTCGCGGCTGCGGAGCGATCGCTTGTCATCGTCGCCCCTTTTGTCAAATTGGCCGCATTGCGGGCGCTCCTCGAAGCAACCCCCGCCAACGTCGAGATCGTACTTTACACGCGGTGGCGACCAGACGAAATCGCCCGCGGGGTTAGCGACACCGAAATCCTGGCCTTAGTCGAAAAGCGTGGCGGGACGGTCTGGCTGCTCGACGCCCTTCACGCTAAAATCTTCCTCGTCGACGGTCACCACGCCTTGGTCGGCTCCGCCAACGTAACTGCCGCAGGGCTCGGCCTGTCCAGAAGTCCCAATTTCGAGATTCTGACGCCGGTCGCGATGCATTCCGGAGCGGCAGCATCGTTGGTCCAAGATCTCCGGGCGCGTAGCCAGCGGGCAACCCCCGAGATAGCCGCATCGGTTGAGCTGGCCGCCGCGCTTCTTACCCTTCCGGAAGGGCCGTTTGATCCCGACGCGCAGGACGATATCATCGGAGCGTCATCAAAATGGGTGCCGCGCTTCCGCTCCCCCGACCGGCTCTACGATCTCTACAGAGATGAAGATTGGCAGATATCGTCTAAACCGGGCGACCCGGCGCTCTGCGACTTGCTGTGGCTACAGCTGCCTAAAGGACTGGATCGCGCTGCCTTCGACAGTCACGTCAGGCGGCGGCTGCTCGCATCTTCTCCGATCCGCGTCCTTGATGAATCGCTTTCAGAACCACGCCGCTTCGGCGCCTTGACCAACGCGCTGCAAGGCGTCATGCCAGAAATGAACCACGAAGAGCTGCAGGCGATGCTCCAGCTACTGCTACGCTGGATGCTGTATTTTGCGCCTGATCTCTATGAGCTCGATACCCCCAACTATTCGGAAATCGTCTCCAAACGTTCAACCTATTTGTGACAGGTAAGGCAGACTTTTGCCTGACCGTAAAGCTCGTCATTGTCGATCAGATCGCTATCGGGCCGCAGCTGGTTGCGCGGTCGACGCGCCGCAGCGCGCTCAAGCCTGCGCTCGTGATCAGCGCGAATCTGTGCAACCCGCTCCGGTGCAGCAAGCTCGATCAGGGACTCACCCTGGCTCCAGGTGAACGGCGAGCCATGTTCGAGGGCATTCTTCTCGTAAGACTTGGCTTCTTCGAACTCGTCGGGATGGCGCTCCATCAATCGCACCCATTCGATTTTCTGTTGGAAAAAACAGAAAGTGCAGCCAGAGCGTGATCGCCAATCATAGTAGGCCGGCAGCCCAAGTCCGCTGGCCTCGAGAAGGTCAATCACCGCCGCCTTGTCTATTGCTGCCTCGCGGAACGGCAACTCAACGGTCAGATTGGGATGGGTCGAGGAATAGCCTTCGCGATAATTCTCATCCGACCGGATCGCGACATAGCTGACGACGCGGACGCCCGCATCGAGCGAAGGCCAGAGCCAACTTTCGAACGGCCGGATCTTGAGTTGGCGGGTACACCAGCGCGTGCGAGGGCTCGGCAGGAAATTATTGTATTGGCGTAGCCAGAAATCGAAATCGCGATCGGGATTGAGTCGCAGGATCGGTCGCCCGAGAAAACCCTCTAGGCGTCCCAAATACTCATAGACTTCGGGCAATTCTTTTCCCGTGTCAGTGAAAAAGTACTCGATCTCGAGTTCGGGCCGATGCTGCGCCATATAAACTGCGAGCGAGGCGCTGTCGCGGCCGCCCGAGAGACCTAGAACGTGGCGAACGACGCTCATGCTACGGCCCCCCGGCGACCGAGACGTTCGGCCGGATCGGCCTCGTCGCGGTTCTCGGCAAGCACCGCCATCAGCTCGGCCGCGGCCGCGATAGCGACGTCGCGTGGCACGTCGTCGCCAAGCGTCGAGTGCAAGGTCATGGCAAGCGATCGCGCCCGACGCAATGCAGCGCCGTCGAGGTTGATCTCTGGGGCGACGAGCGCCGCCCGAGACGGGTCGGACATATAAACCGCGATTGCGAAGCGCTCGAGCCGCCGTCCTCCGACATGAGCAAACGCCTCGCCCCGCAAAAATTGCTGGGCGAGCGCGGCTATTTCAACGCGGGCGGCGTCCACGTCTCGATCGACCCAATCGCGCGGGGGCTTGTTGGCAGCCAGGCTTGCCAATCCCTCAAGTGCGTCAAGCTCGCCATTGTAGGTCGAGAGCCGGGTCGCGAAGGCATCCAGACGATAATTGCCGGTCAGGCCTATGATCCGCCTGGCGCGCTCGCGCAGCACTGCAAAGCCGGCGTCGCTGGCTTTTAGCTCGGCCATCAGCAAAGTATTTATTTCGCCAAGCATAGTGCCGTAAGCAGTTTGCAGCTCGCGCATGCCCTCTTGCAACAGCGCGACGATCTTCGGCACCGTGGCATCTGCCCCGGCAATTGCCGGCAAATCCTCGAGCAGCAGCTTGTTGGGATCGTGTGCGGCCAGCGCCAGATCGCGTACCTTGGTGGCCGCCAGCCCGATCCGCGAGGTCCGCCGTGTCCAGGTCGGGGTTGCCAGCACCACAGCAACCAGCTGACGCCCGATGGCGAGCGGCTCGAGGGCGCTCAGATCTTCACCGAGCTCTGCCATGGCATTGGCAAGTCCGCGCAAGATCGATGCGTCGCGTTCGGAGACGTTGCTCCACCGCATCTGCACACTCCCGGGATCCTGCAGCATCCGGTCGACCAGCAAATCGCCGATGCTTGGGCAGAACCGACCGTCGAGATAGATGGCGAGATCGGCGCGGCGTGACAGCAGGAAAGCGAGCCCGAAGATCGGCAGGAGCCCTTCCTTCGCGCCCACCGGGCGATCGCGCCAGCAATCGTGGAGGTCGGCCATAGTCACGCTCGGTCGCTCGGCCAGCAGCATGTCGCCAACCGTCCATAGCTTTGCCAAGCGGGCCTTATCCGCGTGCTCAGGCGGGCCTTGGAAGACAAACGCACCGTCCTCCCCGCGCCTGTGCAGACCGGTGCGTTCAAGCAACGACACGTAGAGTCCCGCCTCCGGGGGATAGCCGACAATATCTAGCCGTTCCCGATCGGCGCTCGTCACCATCGCAATCATGAGCGCGCGGATCGCGCCCATCGCATTGGAAGAGGGCTTCGAGCGGTTAACGAGCTCGTTGCGTATCAGCGGCGCGTCCGGATAAAGCTCCTTCGCCATCCGCGATGCCATAATTGATAGCCCAGCGGCGCCCAGAAGCCGCGAAGAGCCCATATCCAGATTGATCGCCGGAGCCGTCCAGCATGCCCCTACCAGAGCTTGACGCAGCCGAGCCTCAAGCTCGCCTGCCAAGCGAGCGATCCGGCCAGAGACTTCGCGACGAGCGACGGCATCGCCCTTGAGCTCCGGACGACCGACTTGGATGCGCTCCAGAGCGAGCAGCTCGAGTGTCAATTCGCGCAGCATGAAACTGTCTGCCGAGACCGCGAAGGCTACCGGCTCGTCGCCGACCTGCGCGGTAAGCTTTTCGATCTGCCGCCGAATTTTGGCAGACGAGGCCCCCTGATCGTTGACGATCAGTAGGAACAGTCCAGCGGCCCCCGTCCCGGTATCCATGCTGGAAAGTCGGGCGCTGGCGTTCTCTAGAGGCGCCAAATCGACATCGAACCAGCGCATCGCGCCGGTATCGTGATAATGACGCTTTGCCAGGATCGGCGCCAATACCCCGGTCTGGCGTAACCGGCCATAGTCGCAGCTGGACTGTTGCGCACGGGCTTCCTCGACTGCAGCGTCGACGTCGAAATCCGACCCAGCATAGAGCGAGAACCCGCCAAGATGACGGCGATACACGACCAGAGACCAGTCGCGCAGCCGATCGAGCGTGCATTTCGCGTCGGTTTCGGAGAGATGCACTGCGGTTTCGATTATAGAGCGGCTCGCGACCAATCCCGATCGCTCGCGGAACAGGTCGATCAGCGCGACCGCTTTGAGCACGCCGAGCTCCAGATCTGTGCCGCCATGGGATTCGCAACGCTCGATTGCGTCGACCGCGACCGCCCAGCGATGACCGTCAGGCGAGGCAAGGATCGACGGTTCAAGGTTGATGCGCAAATAGCTCCATAGCCACGTCACATCATAATCGCGGCGTGAGTCAGCCTGGGTGCTGTCCAAATATTCCTGGAAGCCGAATGGCTCCGCCGAGCCGAGAAAGCCGAACAGGCTGCGCTGGTTCTGGCCAAAGCGCCGTCGAGACAGCGGCCCGAGCAAGCAGGCAACGACAGGGTTGAGCGGCCAGCATGCAGCCAACCTTTTGGCGAACTGCTCGGCGCCTGGACGGTCGCCATGGATCTCGCGCGCGACGCGATCAGCAAACGTCGTATCCGTCGGTGTCTGTGATGACTCGATCGCGCGCGAGAGAAGCTCGACTTGCTCTTCACCGGTTGGATTGAGCGGTATGTCCACGAAACGACCCTGGATCTTGAGCCAGTCATCGCGTGTCTCGCGAGCGAGACGATAGGCGTAGTCGTCAAAGGCTTGGTGGAGCACACCGATCACGACTAGCCTGCCGTTCGAGCGAGAGGCGAGTTCCGCCAGATCCTGAAAGAAATGCGCGTCGCCGTCGCCGTTAGCAGCGTGTTCGAGCAGCTTGCCCATCTCGTCGATGAGCAAGAGCATTCGCTGCCCGCGGGTGGTTAAGGTCTCGAGCACCTTCAAGACATCGCCACCCCGCCGGCAAAGCCCTGCCTCCACCAGCGCCTCAAGGGTCAAGGCACTCGCATCGGTCTTGCGACCGACCACCGGGACGACCCGCCAATTGCCGTCGGCCCAGCGCATTTGCGCCAGCAGATGATCTCGTAAGTCGGTCGGCAATGTTGCGAGGGCGTGGTCGCGCGCGGCGCCCTCCTCGCCGAGGATCGTGGCAAGCAGAACGGCTAGGCTCGATTTTCCGCAGCCATAGGGTCCGGTCCAAGTGAACGCACCATGCCCGAGCGACGCTACATGGTTGACCGTTGTGGTCAGCGCCTGCGCAGCGGTAGCGGTGCACACGAATCCGTCGACTGCGGTCGTGTTCACATCGGCACCGACACGGACCGATCGGCTGAAGCGGCGGGTGACACGCACAGTCTGCGATAATTTTTTCATCACGCCGCCTCTGCCAGAAAACGAAGCGCCGGCCGCGCAACCTCGAGCGGATCAAGTGCGCCGAGGTCCTTGTGTACCGAAACCTGACGGATGCCGGCTCCCTCGTCCCATTGTATCGCGCCTGCGGTGACGTCGCCCATCCGTTCAAGCCGCTCCGCAACCGACTCCTCATCCAAGCCGAAGGCACGTCCTGGCGAGCCGGGTTCATGGGTCACGGTCTCGATCGAAAGCGACCCCCGCTTGGCGAATCGCGCCTGCCAAAACTCGATCAGACCCGCAGCGAAAATCTCGTCGGGAAGGCTCGGCTTAGCGCCGCGCCGGAACTGCAATGCGCCGCCGACCAAAGGGGTGACGAGGCCGAGCTCGGCAAATGGACATTCAAGACCATCCTCGGTGACGCCCTTCTTACCGGTGCGCACGGCATAGGTGCGAATAAAGCATTCGGCATCGCGATCAACCGTAGTCCTTGCGATTCGTCCGGTTGCAAGGCGTCCACTCTCGCGTAACTCGTCGAGCCGAGCGAATAGCCGGGCACTCAAGCTATCCTTGGTGAAGACGGGATCGTTGAATTCGTTGAAACCATAATACCAAGTCGTAGCGCGTCCTGGAGCCGAAACCAGCCGCCAATGGAGCAGCCAAAGTGAACCAGGTTGCTCTAGATAGGGATCAAGTTCGCCGAACAGCATCTCCCCCAAGCGAGTCGCGGCGAGAACATCCATTCTGCCCTTCTTGGACCCAACGGGTTCTAGAACACCGCAAGCAAGTGACCAATGTCGCATTGATGCAACCATGTTCTTGCCGACACCAAAATCGGCAATTGCAAGGTCTGGTAAAAAGATATTAACTGATTCGGTATCCCCGTTGTCTCTATCTTGAACAGCTGCATCGAATGATTTCTTCAGCCATCCATATCGGCAAGGAAACGTCTCATGACCGGCGACCTGCAACTTTGCCTCGGGATCGTCCAACAAACTCCTCACCGTCACCACCCCCATTCACTGGACAAATTCTCCAGCCATGCTAACAAAGGGCATGGCTGGTGGCAACCGCCAGTGATGGCATGTTGGTAGTCCGGGCCAAGGAGCGCCGCAAGTGATTTATCTCGATCATCAGGCATCATCTCCGCTCCTGCCGAAGGTGCTCGACGCGATGCTGCCCTATCTGACCGAGGAGCACGCCAATCCACATTCGGACGATCATGCGGCGGGGTGGCGTGCGGCAGACGCGATCGCCCAAGCGCGTGAGAAGATCGCCGGCCGGCTAGGCGCCGATGCCGGGGAAGTTATCTTCACCTCAGGCGCGACTGAAGCCAACAATCTTGCCATACTCGGACTGTGCTGCGAACCGGTGCCGCGCAATCGCATTCTTGTGGGCGCAATCGAGCATAAATCAGTCTTGGCACCCGCTCGGGCCCTTAGCGAGCGGGGTTTCAAGGTCATCACACTCCCCGTCGATGCGTCCGGAATCGTCGATCTCGAAGCGTTGTCTCGCCTTCTCGACGATCGGGTCCTGCTTGTCTCGGTGCAACTCGTAAACAATGAAATCGGCGCCGTGCAGCCGGTGGACCGTATCGCGGCCATGGCACACGCGGTCGGTGCCTTGGTCCATTGCGACGCCGCGCAAGCGCTTGCATGGCGAGCCATCGATGTCAACGCCTTGGGCATTGACCTACTCAGCTTGTCGGGACACAAAACGGGCGGACCGAAGGGGGTCGGAGCACTTTATGCGCGACACGACGTTCGTGTGCAGTTGCGCCCCTTGATATTCGGTGGAGAACAGGAAGGCGGTCTTCGAGCCGGGACCTTGCCGACGCCGCTGTGCGTCGGCCTTGGCGTGGCCTGCGCATCCGAGCCCGATGACTCTGCTGTCAGGGCCTGGCAAGGTCGTCGCGATAGCCTACGCGATTTCCTACGCGCGCATGAACCAAACATGGTGATACATGGTCCGGTGGTAGGTCGACACCCCGGCAATCTGAACGTCGGCTTCCCTGGCGTAGACGCCGATCAGATCATTGCGCAATTGCAGCCCGACATCGCGGTCTCGCGCGGATCGGCGTGCACGTCGGGCATACCCGAGCCGAGCCATGTGCTGCGCGCAATCGGCCTTGATGCAGTGGCATGCGCTGAAGCGGTCCGAATTAGCCTTGGCCCGCTCACCACCGAGCAAGAGCTTGAACGCACGGCCGCTGCATTCGCTCGGGCGCTCCTCGCCGCAAGAGCCGAAGGTCGAATCGCAGTCGCCGGCTGATCGATATTCCGATTTGAAGCGCGGACTTCAGCGCCGTGCACGTTCAGTCTTCATAGCTGAGGATTTCTGGCAAGGTGATCAACTCCGGGCCCCGCGGAGGCCTGTCCTTCTGGAATTCCTTTCCGCTCTGTTCACCCAACAACTAAGGTCGCGTTCCGGCAGTCGGCTCGATGCGGTGCCTAGTTCCCAACACGGGCTACCGCGTATCATGCCGCACGACTTTCCAAGACGAGTGGCGCCGCCAACTCGTGTATGCGCGCATTGGGACAAACCCGCCGGGCAATATCGCAAAGATGCTGGTGATGCGTCAGGTAGATTACCTGACCCACTTTGGCCATGTCGGCGAATAGTCGGAAGGCCTCCTCGGCACGGAAGTCGTCGAACGTCTCCATGATGTCGTCGGCGATGAAGGGAACAGGAGAGCGTGATTGACCGAACTCGTGGTAGCCGGCCACTCTGAGCGCGAGATAGAGTTGGAAGCGCGTTCCCTTTGACATTTCCTGCGCCAGCTTGGAACTCCCATCAGCCCCGATGCCAATAAGGACTTCGGTGTCCTTGTCAGGCTGGGTCGCCAGACCACGATAAGCCCCACGGCTGATCACCTGAAAAGCCTCCGAGGCGCGAAGCATCATCGAACTGCGATGCTTGTCGCGATAGAGGCGCAAGGCTTGCTCGGCCGCGACGACGCCAGCCCTGAGGCGGAAGTAGCTGAACGCCTTATCCTCGATTTCCAGGAGGACCGTACGCCGTTGCTCTTCAAGAGCAGCCACGGCACTATCGCCGTCGACGGCATCCACCTCGTCGGACGCTTTGCTGTATGCTGTAAACAACTCTCGTACGCGCCGATCCTGATCCTCAAAGCGGGCTCTGAGTTCTACCTGCTCGGCCTCCAGCGCAGGCCGATCCGCGGCGTCAAGCATCTGTTCTGCATCGGCCATGTCCTGGATTGATAGCGCGTCTCGGATTTCGCGTTCGATGATATTAGACCGCCGGCGCAAGTCTCTCTTTTGCTCGATCATGCGCAGCTTTTTCTCCGCCTCCTGCAAGGATGATACTCCGAACAGCTGCGTCATTTCAGATTTGCGGCGCTCGCAAACCGCGATTTCAGCCTCCAGGTCCCGGTTTTTGAGAATCTGATCCTCCAGAGCAAGGTGCTTGGATTCCCTTTCCGCCTTTTTCAACCGGGCCTCTTCCACTCTGGCGGACATCAGCGCCCAAAATCTCAGGGCACTCTCTGCTGGTCGCTCCATTCCGAGTTCTGCGGCCATCAATGCAAGCTCGCGCGAGAAGGCAGCCTGATCTTCCTCCATCTTGGCGATGCGATCTGCCAAGCCCGCTTGCCGTTGAGCGGCCGGGCTGAGTTCGGCAAGTCTGTCCATGACCTCTTTGACGGTCGCGAGGCTGGGAATAGTCCCTCCCGCGCCGAGCCAGCAGCTCTTGCAAACCTCAGCCCATGACCCGTCCCATTGCGCCTCGTCGGCAGCTGCCGTTTCAAGGGCTGACTGGCGGGAAGCCTGCTCCCTTTCGCAGCGTTCAAGTTGCTCCCTCAAATTCTTGTGTTCGACTTCAAGATCAACGGCGGATTGGGCCCTGGCCAAAAGCGCTTCATAGGAGTCAGAGTGATCCTGGGAAACGGCTGCCGCCGATAGTGCCGCCGAGAGCCGGTTGCGCGCCGCCGTGCCGTCCGCTGCCGCCTGGCGTAAGTCACCTTCGGCCTCCCGGAGCAAGTCGGCTGTCGCGAGGACCATTTCGCGGCGTCCCAGCCATGCCTCAAGCCCACCTAGGTTGATCTCGCCAGAAACGGTCAGAGCCATTTTCCGAGCGGAATCCAGAATGTCGGTCCTAATGGCTTCGCGTTTCGACTTCGCCGCGTTCAGCAGCTCCGCTGAGCGCTCCAATTCCGCTTCCGCGACGGCGAGCCTCTGATAGGTTTGATTCAGCTTAGCCAGGTCGCTCATGTGTCCCAGCCGCGCGCTGGTGATCAGGTCGTCTTTCCGCAGCTCGATCTCAAACGCCGCAGCGGTCGATTCATCGAGCGCGTCACGATGCGTAGCCCATGCCGCTTCACGCGCCGATCGCGACGTCGCTGCCTCATGATCGTCCACAACGCCGGTGGAATTCTTCAGTGCATCCAGTTCGGCTCGCAAACAGCGCAGCTCACTCGTGAGGCGCCCGCTGTCATCGCTGTAGCGATCGATCTCGGCTTCCGCTTTAGACAGAGCTGATTTCCAGGCCTCCAGCTCAGAAGGTGCCGGCACTCTCATTTGCCGTACCTGATCAAGGCTTTCGCCCCACGGTAGGAGTTCCGACATCTGCCGCGCCAGTGTTTCTTTCAAATCCACACGGGAGCGTTCCGCGACACGGCGGCGGGCTGCATGATCATTCTCTCGAAGCGCCGAGAGCTCCCTCGCCAGCGCCGCAACGGCTGCGCTGTTTGTGGAGGCAGCGGCTTCGCTCGACAACTTGCTCCGCAACCCGATCAGACGGCGGTTCGCCTCTGCGGCTTCGCGCTTCGCGTTTTGGAGTGTCGCGTCGATACCGGAGCGGCGTTCAACGAGATCTCTGATGCTCCCAGAAATGCGACTTCCGAGCATCAGGCTGCTTGGCTCGTCGTCTTCAGGACGCTCGAGAAGCCGCAGAATATTCGCAATTTCCCGGTCGACTTCCATCAGTTGCAGACGACGGTCCGGCAGATCCCTTGCAGCGGTGACAAAACGGGCGTGCAACTCGCTGATAGCATCCATCCTTTGCCCCAAGGTGAGCGCGATATCGTCGAGGCCAATGGCATTGAGCCCTTTCTCAAGCTCGGCCATGGACGCTTTCGCGGTCTCCTGCTTCACGGCAAGCTCAATGTCCTCCTGACGAAGTGCCGGAAGTTCGTTTCCCCACGAAGGCGGGGCCTCGGGAATATCTTGCAACTCGGCGAGAACGTCACGGATGTCCCTCAATTCCGCCAATCGTGGCAGTGCGGTCAGCAGGTTCTTGATCTCGTCCAGCCGCAGCTGCGTCCGGGTTCGGTCAGCCATCGCTTCGTCATAGTTTGCCAGTGACCGCTCCTTGGTTTCCACCATCTGGCGGTAATGGGTGGCGAGCATGTCAATCTGCTCTTTTCGCTCCTTCAGATCGGAAAGCCGACTTTTCAAGTCGCCGATTTCACTGCTGCGGGCACGGAGTTTGAAAAGGCCGTCGGCCTGCGAACGCAATTCAACAAGTGTCTGACTTAGTGCGGCCAAACCTGTGCTTGCCGAAAACAGAAGCTGTCCGAGATCACCCTTGCTGGCCAGGATGCTCTTCCCGCCTTCCTCGAGGGTGTCATCATCGAGGGAAAACATCGCGCAATAGACGTCCCGCTCAACTCCACCAAGCTCGCCGAGTATCAAATGCTCGCCGATCGGCTGATCGCCCGGACCGAGCAGACTGCTTTGGGGCTTCTTGATCCGGACTAGCTCACGGGCAACACCACCGATGTCCAATGCTGCCCCGATGCGCATCGTTGAGTAAGGATGGAGGAAATCATAGCGGCTGCGGGACTCGATGCCGAAGAGAAGGTCGAGGAATGCAGATAGGGCGGTCGATTTGCCCGCCTCGTTCGGACCGTAGATGATATGTAGATCTGGACGGCCCGGCTCCACAGGCCCGAAGTCGATGTGCTTGTCGGTGAATTTGCCGTAGCGGGTAAGGTCAAGCCGGTTGATGCGCATCATGCTACCTCATCCTGCTTCCGACGATGGAGCCGTGCGAGCACATCTTCGACCCCCTCCTGCGCGAGCAGGCGCAACGTCGCCCGAAACTCCTCCTGATCAGCACCGAAAGTACCTCTGCTTTCAGGTGGCAGATGACCACGAAGCTCCTCCCCAATATCGATGAGCGCGGCGTGGTAAGCTTCCGAACCGATGATCTCGCTTCCGACAAGCTCTCGAAGTTCGACAAGTGGATCCCCGTTGGTCCCATCCGCAGAAACGAGGTCGGTGCACTGGATCTCCACTTTCTCGATCCAGGTCCGGCCAATGACAGATGCCCTGTGCTCGGCTTCGGTCTTGATGAGGTCGACGTCGTTACGGAGCTGCCATGCGAGCGGCGTTCGTCCGGTGAAGGAAAGCCGGACCACAAGGTGATCGGAATTTGCAGCTTCCCGCGCAGCCCCCAGGGTGCCCGCTACCGTGGTCACCATCTGACGCCAATCTGCAACGCCATCGAGGTCGATCACGACGCGCTCGAACTGTGCGATGCTGGTGAACCTCTCCTCAACATGAACTGTTCGGTCATCAGCGATCGTAACAAGACTGACCGATTTCGGACCGGATTCGTTGATGTCGCGCCCCTGGGGCATGCCAGGCATTACGATCGTGCAGCGTCCGTTACTGATTGATCGCTTGTGAATGTGACCGAGCGCCCAATAGTCGAACTCTGTCGCCTCCAGATCCGAGACGTCGCAGGGTGCATAGGGATCGTGCCCCCGCGTTCCTGCGAGGCTGGTGTGCAGAAGACCGATGTTAACAGCGCCCTCGATCCGTGGTTTGTACTTTCCCACCAGACTTTCGGGACACTGGGCCTGCGCAAAGCTAAGCCCGTGAATAACCACAGGGGTTGCTTGATCCAATTCGAGCGAGATAGCCTCCGGGCGCCCACCGTAGACTTTTACGGTTTCCGGGTACGTCAGTTCTCTGGTGATCTTCGACAACGCATCGTGGTTGCCTCGGATGATGAACACCCGCACTCCGGCTTGGTCCAGTCGGCGGATTTGCTCGGAAAGGAACCGCGCAGTTTTCATGGAGGTCTGATCGCCGTCGTAGAGATCACCCGCGAGAAGAAGCGCGTTGACCTGCTCGGATAGGCAGAGATCGACGATATTGACAAAAGCACGCCGCGTCGCGTTGCCAATCAGTTCGCCTAGTTCCGGGTTGCGCAGCGCCAGCGACCGAAGAGGCGAATCCAGGTGAACGTCCGCCGTATGAACAAATCGAAAAGCCATGCCCTCACCTTTTGCCTTCGCGTGAGAAGGCTTTGATTCCCCGAAACAGATACTGGGCTGCGCTTAGGTGTCTGCCTAGGCTGCCAATCCCTCGGGATTTCAGGTTTCCACAGGCTAATGACAGAATCTGTCACCTGGTGGCGATCGTGTGGTTCCCGCGGTTCAAAGCTGTTTAGGAAATTGCATTCTATGGAAGCGAGGGAAAGTCAGAGCGCTGGTGCGTCTCGACCATTCTGCGAAGGGCCTCCGGCGCCACGACCTCAACCTTGTCTCCCCACATATAGAGGTGCCAGCACATCTCCATATGACCGGACGCCCAGAAACGCACGATCAGTGAACCGTCGGATTGATCCTCCAGGATCTGAGCCGGATGGAACAGGAAAGTTCGTGCATGCAGCGCTGCGTCAGGCTTGAACTTCCAGATGACTTCGCCAAACTCACTGTCGTTCTGAAAAGCTCCGAACGCCTTCCGCGCATGCGCATGAATGTCGAAGCCTGGATCACGTTCGAAGACCTCGCCGGTCAGTTCCGCGCGTTCGATCTTCTCAGCCACGAAGTGCCTGAGCGGACCCGCGCGATCAGTTGTTGGCCTGGCCACCAGGTAGCGTCGGATTCCGATCAAAACTCCATAAGGTTCGACCACTCGCTCGGTGGATGTATCTGACCCGCGGGACTGGTAGACGATCTTCAACCGCTGCGACCCCTTAAGCGCCGTTGCTATGGTCGAACCCACATGTGGCGCCAGCCTTGTCGTAGGCCCCGGGCGGGCTGCGAGACCCTGCGCCTCAAGCAATGCTTCGTGGTCAGTTTCCAGACGTGCGATCCGATTGCCCGGCACCAGCGCCAGTATTTTTTCTCGCAAAGAACGGAGTTGCTCGGCCTCCAGACCTTGAGCATTCCGTTCCAGTGTCTCGATCGAGAGATCCAGCGCCGCCAGTTCATCGGGAGTGAGCGTGAGCAGATCGCGCAGGGCTCCCGTCTGTAATCGCCAACGTTTACGCCCATCGTCTTCGAAGCTGGATTCGGTCTCGGGAAATTGAACTTCGAGCGTATGTAGCATCCGCTGCGCCGTGCGTTTGGATACGCGAAACCGCTCCCCGACGTCGTCAACTGTCACGCCCATTCTTCGGGCTGCAACATACGTTGCAAGCTCAATCAGCTGCTGGGCCTTCTCAAATGACATCGATCTTCACCAATCCGGGTGACAGCTATTGTCACGATCAGTACTTACGGTTCTATTATGAGTTGGGTGGGGGAGTGAAATGAAACTGGAAGGCTCGGAGATTTTGCTTTCCGCATCGGACCTGATGCGGTTCATGGGCTGTAATCATGCGACCGCGATGGATCTCAGATACGCGAAGGGGGAACCTCTTTTCCCCGCCGAGGATACGGAGGATGCCAAGATCCTCCAGAAGCAGGGCGACGCCCACGAAGCGAAGTTTCTTGCCAAGCTGCGTGCAGAAGGCCATCGCGTTATCGAGTTCGGCCGCGACCGGGATTTGCCAGCCGCTGCCAAGGAAACGCGTGCGGCGCTCTTTGCCGGCGCGGATGTCCTCTTCCAGGGCGCGTTTTTCGGGCTGCCCTGGGGCGGGTGGTCCGATTTTCTCATCAAGGTCGATAAGCCCTCGTTGCTGGGCGCCTATTCCTATGAGGTCATTGATACCAAGCTGAAACGGAAGCCGGACCCGAAACACATTCTGCAGCTTGTGCTGTATTCGGATCTTTTGGCTGAGGCTCAGGGTCTTCAACCGGAATATGCCCACATTGAGCTGGGGAACGGTGAGCGTTTCTCCTTCAGGCTATTGGACTATGCGGCATATGCTCGCCATGCACGATCCCGGCTGGAACGCTTTGTAGCCGATCCGCCCGCGACCTCTCCCGATCCGGTGAAGATGTGCGACCTGTGCCGCTGGCGCGAGGTTTGCCAGACGCATTGGGAGGAGTCGGACAGCCTTGCCCTTGTGGCTGGCATCTCCCGGAGCCAGCGGAGCAAGCTGATTGCAGCTGGCGTGACGACAATGGCCGCCCTTGGGCAGCACAATGAAGGAGTCCCGAAGCTAGCGGAGACGACGCTGAGCAGGTTGCGAACCCAGGCTCGTCTGCAGACAGCGCGGCGGGCCGGAGGGCGGCCTTCGTTCGAGCTTAAGCCGTTCGACCCTAACCGGGGCCTGGCTCTGCTTCCGAAGCCCGATGCAGGAGACCTGTTCTATGACATCGAAGGCGACCCCTTCTACGAGGACGGGCTGGAATATCTCCATGGGGTCTGGTTCGACAGTGGAGGCAGTGGAGAATTTCGAGATTTCTGGGCGCACAATCGCACGGAAGAGAAGGAGGCGCTGCGGCAGCTGATGGTCTTCTTCGAGGACCGTCTGAAGCGGTTCCCGAGAGCACACATCTATCACTACGCCGCGTATGAGGTTTCGGCCCTGCGCCAGCTCACCAGCAGTCATGGCGTAGGCGAGGCGCTGCTGGATCAGATGCTCAGGGAGAACAGGTTCGTCGATCTCTACAGCGTGGTCTCGGCAGGTCTGATTGCGTCGGAACCGCGCTACTCGCTCAAGAATCTGGAAGTTTTCTACATGGAAGCACGCACCGGGGAGGTGAAGACTGCCGGTGGCAGCGTAGTCGCCTATGAAAAATGGCGCGAGACGGGCGACCAAAGCATTCTCGATGAAATCCGCGACTACAACCGGGTTGACTGCATCTCCACGCAGCTGCTCCGCGACTGGTTAATAGCCGAGGTGCGTCCCCCAAACATGGAATGGCGGGATCGAGGAGGGGCGGACGAAGGCGCCGGCTGTAATCTTGAGAGAGTTGCTGCCGAGCAAGCGGCCGCGGACAAACTGCGGGAAAGGCTGCAGCCAGTTCGCGCGCAACTAGGGGATCGGCTGGCCGACCTGCTGTTTGATCTGAGCTACTTCCACCCGCGAGAAAAGAAGCCGGCCTGGTGGTCGATCTTTGACAATATAGGGAGGGAGGCGGATGAACTGGTGGATGATCTCGACTGCCTCGGCGGGCTGGAAGCTGTCTCGGCAACGTCTGTTGCCGGCAACTACTGGCAGCGCACCTATGAGTTTCCGGCACAGGAGACGAAGATCGACGTGGGAGATTGCCATATCGAGGTGGACGGCCTGCCGTCTTCCGCGAAGCTGATCGAGATCGATCGAACTAGCAATCGCGCGGTCGTGCAGTTTTCAATGAACCGCTACGATGATGCACCCGAATCGACGTGCCTGGTTCCTGCAGGACCGCTGGATACCCGGACCATCGAAGGCGCCATTCAACGCGCGGTGGCCTCAATCGTTCGGGATGATCGGCAGTTCCCGGCAATCCTGGATTTCTTGCAGCGTTGCAGACCTCGCTTTCTGAGCCATGGTAGACAGCCGAACATCATCGATCCGTCTTCAGATGTCGTTCCGGAAGTCATCACCGCGGTCGGTGACCTCGATCGCAGTACAGTGGCCGTCCAGGGACCACCAGGCACTGGAAAGACTTACGTCAGTTCCTGCGCTATCCTGGATTTGGTCAAGCGAGGGAAGCGGATTGCAGTCGCCTCCAATAGCCACAAGGCCATCGACAATCTGCTGTGTGCGGTGGTCGATAGAGCCAACGAAGCCGGCACATCGGTCGCCATAGCAAAGAAAGGGGGAGACGGCTTCGACGATCCGCATGGCTCCATCTACGTCACGTCCAAAAATGAAGACATTCAGTTGATCACGGCCTCAGTGGTGGGCGGGACGGCTTGGCTGCTCTCGAGGCCAGAATTCCAACAGGCTTTCGACTATCTGTTTGTCGACGAGGCTGGCCAGGTTTCAGTTGCGAACATCGTTGCGATGGGCACCTGTGCCAAAAACATTGTGCTGGTTGGCGATCCTATGCAGTTGCCTCAGCCGATTCAGGGTGCGCATCCTGGAGAAAGTGGGCTGTCGTCGCTCGAATATCTGCTCGCCGGGCATAACACTGTTCCGGCCGACATGGGCATTTTCCTGCCGGTGTCGCGGCGCATGCACCCAGACGTTTGCCGATTCATATCCGACATCGTCTATGAGGGCCGCCTCACTTCGGATGAAGGCGCCGCAAAACAGGCTCTCCTTCTTGATCCCGTCGACCGATCTTCGGGTGTCCATCTTCTGCAAGTTTCGCACACGGGAAACAGACAGACTTCTGTCGAGGAGATTGCTGCGATCCGTAAAGAGATCGATCGCCTGGTCGGAGCAAGGTTTCGCAACCGTGATGGTTTGGAGAAAAACCTGACGCTTGCGGACATCCTGATCGTGGCGCCCTACAACGCCCAGGTCAATGCCCTGAAAAGATCGCTGCCCGCCGGCGCACGCATCGGAACGGTTGACAAATTCCAGGGACAGGAAGCACCCGTCTGCATCGTGTCAATGACTACCTCGTCGGCAGATGAAATACCGCGGGGTGTCGAGTTCCTTTTCAGCCTCAACCGGATCAATGTCGCTGTTTCGCGGGCGCAGGTGCTTGCGCTCGTTTTCGCCAGTCCGCGCCTCCTGGAGGTTCCCTGCAGCAACGTTAACGAGATGCGGCTCGTCAATACGCTCTGCGCCTTGCATGAGTATGGCCTTACGCAGGAAGGCGCTACCATGGCTGCCGTTTCACGGGGGCGGGCTGCATGACAGGAATTGGCATCCCCCTCTCCTACCTTCCAGACGACACAGGAAGGAGGAGAATTCGATGTACACGAACCACGCAGAAATCCGCTGTCAGCAGAGAGGGATCAAGGCCGAAGTTGTCGATGCCATCCTCGCCTACGGGCGTCGCAAACGCCGACACGGCGCAGACGTGTATTTCATGGATGACAGAGCACGAGCGCGCGCCGAGGAAGAACTGGGGCGCCAGTACGCAAGACTTTCGGATCGGCTGAACAGTTATCTAGTAATGAGCGATGACGGAAAGATAATTACAGCAGCGAAGCGGACGCGACGCCTGAAATTTTGAACTGGCGCTAGTGGGATTGCGAGGGAGCGGACGGTGCTCAACAGCGTGAAAATAGTCATTACGGATGAGGCGATCTATTTCGCCAATACTGGACGGCCGATGGACCGACCCGGCGTCATCTCCATCTCGAACCAATATCTCAGTACCAAGGCGGAAGGCGCACCGATCGATAACTATAATTGCCGAGACGGCGAGCTAGCAAGCGCTATCAGCAATCAGCGCTTGGACCTTTACAGTCAGAACCTCAACGACTTGAACGCCCACGTCAACGAGGAAAATGCCGCACGACGAGACTATGCGGGGCGCGCGCTTTGGGAGTTGCTCCAGAATGCCGATGATGCCATGGCTCCAGCCGGCAGTCCCTCAAGCGAATTGATCGGAGCAAAGGGATTAGGCTTCAAGTCCGTTCTGGAACTGACAGATCGCCCTGAAGTGCATTCGGGGCAATTCCATTTCGCTTTCGATCCGGATCGATCGGCAACCATGCTTAGCAAGCTGGTTGCGAAGCCGCCGCGCTTGGTTTTCAGGTTGCCGCATACCACACTGCCTGACAAGCTGGTCAAATCGTTTCGCTCTGAGGGCTTCGCTACGGTCGTCAAGCTCCCGTACAAGGGAGCGGAAACCCGAGAGCAGGTCGAGCACAGCCTCCGCGGGCTTGCTCCGCATTTCCTGCTTCTCTGCCAGCACCTGACCTCCCTTGAGATCCAATTCGGAAATGGCACGGCTCGCCGCATGAGCAAACAGGGCGGCAGTCTCAATGGCATGGCCGTCCGAGCGGTCCTTTCGACCTTGGAAGGCAACGAGAGCCAAGTGGAAGAATGGCGGATGTGGTCGAAGCTTTGGGAGACGCCGACCGATGGATCGAAGCGGCTCAGTGCTACTATCGCCGTCAAGGTGGAAGGGAAGATTGCTATTCCGGCCCAGCGGGAGATACCTGTCCATGTCTTCTTCCCAACTCAGGAGACGATCTCGGCGCCGTTTTTGGTACATGCCGCGTTCGAACTCCGCAGTGATCGCAACCACCTTTTGGCTGGCGCGAAACACCAGTCGGTGCTCCTCGATGCACTAGGCGACCTAGCAAGCCATGCCGCCAGCTATTTGGAGCCGGCCTCCGCTCTGGAGCTCTTTCGGCCGCTGGCGAAGCTGCCTCCCGCCAATGTCACTCGGCTCGATCGCAAGATCGAACGCGCCCTTGGAATGGCGGTACATGCCGCAGAGTTCGTGCCAACTCATGGTGGGCGGCTCGTGTCACCGTCTAGCGCTAGAATCTGGTCCCACAACCTTGTTTCCATACTGGATCGTCGGCTGAAGGCGATCAGAGAGGCTCGGCTATGCGCTAAAGCGGTGATTGAGGCTGCGCCGGCGTTGCGTGAATTCGGGGCTGAGACTTTGCGAATCGCCGACTATGCTGAACTTCTCGCAAACGTGCGCTGCAAAACACTGGATGAGTGCCTTAACGCGGCTGATGTGATTCGTGATGCCTGCCTTGAGGGTGGCAATCTGACGGACAGTGCCACTGCTCTCCTCGCCAAGGGGTCGTTCTGGTTTGTGAACGATGGCAATGTGAGGCCGCTCGAGGGCAAGCAGCCTCTCGTCAACTTCCGCTCCGCAGCGTGGCCGTCATGGCTTGTGGTCGACGATCTTCATTCCGATTTTGTCAAGGCGGTCTTTCCTTCGGGTAAGGAGACAGAGAAATGGGCGCCGCTAATCGAGGGTCGTCTTCTTCGGAGTATCGACGACAAGATCGTCCACTGCCTCGTGCCCACCCTGAGCAACTGGTCCCCTAATGACTGGGCCGAACGTGGCTGGGAGGCACTTGAGACCCTCTGCGCTTGGCTTCCTGATCTGGACTGGTCCAAGATCGAGCCGTTCATTCCTAAAAAAACTCAATTGAGCGAACCGGCGCGTGCCGCATTGATAGAAACCGCGCGAGTGCCGTTTGGATCAGATTGGGTCGCGTCGGCAGATGCTTATGCAAGTGGCGAAATTGGTGGCAGCCATGAAATGGCGGAGTATTTCCGCATACAGGACGGCAGAACCGTGGTCGGCATGCCGCCAAAGGCCAACGTCGTGGGCAAAGGTCGCTGGAAAGCCCTGCTTAGATATCTAGGAGTCTCATGGGAACCGAAAATCCGGGCAATGAGTGGTCGTCAGGATCATGGCCTCCTTTGCCAATCGAGATATTGGGCTGCCATTGAAGCGTCTTCCCTCAGATACCTGAAATGCGACTGGTACGTCGACGGGTTCCCAGATGCCATTGCTGACGTGAGACCAGCTCGTCTGTTGCGAATGATCGAGGTCCTGCAGCCGGCCGTCTCGCAACTCTCAGCGGCTTACACTAAGGTTTGGGGCGTCATGCTAGCGCACCGGCCGTACCCGTTCGAATCCTGCGCTGACTACCAGTTGAAGCGAGAGGCCTATCTCCCTTGCCGACCAAGCTTTACGCACCCCGGCAATCGAGGAGCGCCATGCGATCTCTATTGGCCGCATCGAGGGCTCCCTGGAATAACGCCGACTCTGGATGTTGGATCCTTTCCTTTAGGCGAGCGTTCACGCCTGAAGAAGTTTCTTGTGTCCCAACTAAAGGTTCAGGAAAAGCTGCCAGACACGTGGGAGACATGGCTCGATTGGGCAGATGGCCTCGCTGACCACGTCGCAAGCGGAGGATCGATTTCGATCCGAGCCGCCCGCAATTTCTATGAAGAATTCGTTTCGCGCAAATTCGACGATCGCCAGCCTCGCACCCCGAAGCGGGTTGTCGCGGCAACAAGCGACAAGCTGATCGCAGTGCCTGCAAAGGACGTAGTCTGGATTGATGAGCCCAAGCTTGCCTCCCCCGAGGTGCATGCTGAGCTGCTCGCGACCCAGCCGCTGTTTCTGCCGATGCTCGACCGAGGAGCCGGCTCAGTGCAACGGTTGAAGACCAGGAAAGCAAGCGAGCTGGTCGCCGTGACCCCGGATTTCCGGGACGGGCCGATCGAGATCACTGCGCGCCTCGAAAGCCGGCTTAAATCTCGACGTCGGGCTCTCGCCGCCGTCTGCGAACGGAAAGGCGAAAAATGGGCCGAGCCCGGCATCCTCCGCTCCGTGCAAGGCCTGTCACTGACGCTGACCTTGGCTGATCAGGTCATCTCACGCCACGCGGCGGCGGCCTTCCACGTTCAGGGCACCTGGTTGATCAACCTCGATGCCGGTCTCTGGGAGGGCCTAGCGATGGCGTGTGCCGACCGTTTCCGAAATTCCGCTGATCTCCGCCTTTGGTTTGTCCAGATCCTTAAGGCGCCCAACGCTCAGGAAGTATCCGCCATTCTTCGCGATGGCGGGATCCCGAGCTACCGCCTCGAAGAATTGAGCCTTGTTGATGATGAAGCACCTCCCCCTGAGTTTGTGTCGCGGCCGACCGCATCTTTGTTAATTGAGCCGCCTGGACCTTCCCCCTTACTGCCTGAGACAGATGTCGGCCTTGGCCCACGGGAGTTCGACGAGGACCACGGCAGCGAGTATACTGGAGTGGATAAGAGCGACGGTTCCAAAGCTGATCGAGGCACGAGGTCAGACGGGCGATCGACCCAACTTCCGTCCGCTACTAGCGGTCGCTCGGGCTCCGTACTTTCCAGTGCTCTGCGCAAGCGTCCACTTTATGAGGGCGGAAGTAAGTTGAGCGGAGGTGGCACTCCCGGACGCGCGATCGCTGCAGGGGCAGCCATTCAAGCACGAGCGCTTGGCTATGCCGGTGAAGAGTGGTTCGCTAGGCGCCTCGAGAATACCATCGCAGTTGGCTGGACCCCTAGCTTCAACGTTCGGGACGAGGAAGTCCGCGAGAGCGACGTCGTGCTGTCGTCGGATTGCGATGAATGGCACATTGAAATCAAGACGCTTGCGACGGAGCGCATTTATTGGTCTGAACACGAGCGCCGGAAGGCAGAGGATAAACCCAGTAGATACCTGATGGCCTTTCTCCTCCCCGACGTGACGTCGGGCTTCAAGGTCTGCTGGTCCTGGAATCCGCTGAATGACCTTCTCCCGTGTGAGCGACGTGTAGATTGGGTCTGGGCCGCCTCTGATCCTGGGCCGCCACTACCCGCGGACTCTTGGAAACCGCTCGGCGGCCTGAAGCGCCCCGAGCGGCCGCCGGACCGGATGAATTTTGCCATCCGCATCCAGCAGGCATTCCTGGATACTCTGCCGCGCGAGAATGACGATTTGGAGCTTCTGTGGAATCGGCTGACGGCCCCCACGGTAGAGGAAGCTGCCGAATAAGCCTCTTTGAATAGGGAACCCTTAAGCTGTTATTAATCCGGCACCGCGCGGCTGATCAGCGCAATCAGCTTCTCGTCATCGAGGACCTAACCTACTGGCGGTAGGCTAATACCAACTGGTCGTGTTGCTGTCAGTTTCCGTTCAATCACATCGGATATGGGGAGATACGAGTGAAAATGCACTGGACCAAAGAAAGGATCACGGCCCTCACTCAACAAGGAAGGTATGACCTTTGGAACAATGCCAACCGTCTCGGCGCGGAAGACCTCGTACGAATGATTGAGGAGTGCGGCCTGGCATACACAGATCCCAAAGGTTTGAAACTGGACACTCCGGTTGGCCGGGAAATGGCCAAGATCGTGAATTCTCCGCAAGGGGTGGCTGCTGCTATAGGAGCCACGAACCAAGGATTGCCGGCTTTGGCCGCAATTGACCCGCTGCTGAAAGCCGCGCTCGAAGACAAGTACGCGAAAACTTACGAGGCCACGATCCAGGCCGGTTATCTCGTAACTAAGATGATGCAAAAAAATGGGTATCAAAAAACAGGTCGGCAAGGCAGCCTGATTGGTTGTGTGGCCAAGTCTGGCGAGATCTTCACACTGATCAAATGACCGGTTCCTGTGTTCCTGACAATAGATTGCTCGCCACCGTCCGCAGCACGGTCTTCGTCTCAAGCTCACAGTTGTAGGCCATAAACTCGGTCGCCGAGGGATTTGCTCAATCGTCGAGCTCGTCAAGGCTATCAAGGTCCATGCGCTTCCCGCGAGTGCGCTTCAGCGCCGGGTCCTTCAACTCACGGAGCGACGTAAATTTCCCGTTCCGCAGGACGCACCACTTACTGATAGCGCTCAGCGACACCGTTCCGCCGTTCGTTTTGCTGAAGTGCTTCTTTCGATTTTGGACGATTTCCATGGCCGGCTGGAAAGGCCTTCCATGCGACGGCTCAATGCGCTTGCCATCCATGTAGAACCCGTCCTGGCGGATTTCACCTTGGGCATCGGGCTTGCCTGCATACTTAGCCCCTCGCGACAGGAACAGGTAAAGCTTTTCACCGACCGGCAGGCGAATGCCTTCCTTGTAGTCGAAGACCTTCCGGCCATCAGCCGCAGGTTTTGCGGCCTCTTGCAGTGGCGAGAGCGCCCTCACTAGTATTTCCGATTTCGTATCGCTCGGGCTGCGGCGCAGCCCCTCTATCAGCCTCACGGCTTCTAGCCGTAGCGCTCGACGCGAGCCTGCGAATTGTAGCGTCTCACCAGAAAGCGCTACTAAGGATTCGGTTTGAGAATTGCCGGTTGGCGGTGCCCGATGAAGTGCACCTTGGCAAAGGGCACACTGGGCGCCATTTCCCGACATTGCATTGATGCTTCGGCTGCAACCAATTCATGAAGCCTCTTCCTACGAGGCGAAAGCGGCCGGGGCAGGACCGCCTGCAAGGGGCTTCTCCGCTGACTTGCAGGATTGGCAGCATAGGTTCGCCTCATTGCGATTCCTTGGCCGCGAAATGCCTGCGCAGCTCTTCGACGAGGACGCGGGCATTCTCCGAATAGTCGATCGGGACGTCCACCAGATGGACGCCGCCTCCCTTGAAGGCTTCCTCCAGCGTTGGAACCAGCTCCTCCGCTGCGCCGACGCGGGAACCGCTGGCCCCGTACGACTCGGCGTAGCGGACGAAGTCGGGATTGCCGAATGTGAGCCCGAAGTCCGGAAATCCGTCGACCGCCTGCTTCCAGCGGATCATGCCGTAGGCGGAATCGTTGAGGATCATCACGACAAGGTTAAGCCTCAAGCGAACGGCTGTCTCGAGTTCCTGGGAGTTCATCATGAAGCCGCCGTCACCGCATACCGCCATCACGCGGCGCTCGGGATAGAGGAGCGACGCCATGATCGCCGACGGCAATCCCGCCCCCATGGTCGCGAGCGCGTTGTCGAGCAGCAGCGTGTTCGCATGATGGGTGCGGTAGTTGCGGGCGAACCAGATCTTGTACATGCCGTTGTCCAGGCAGACGATGCCGTCCTCGGGCATGACCGTTCTGACGTCGTGTACGATGCGCTGCGGCTTGATCGGGAAACGATCCTCCAGGCTGCGCTCGTTGATCCGCGACAGAATCGTCTGACGAAGCTCGATGATCTTCGTGTCGGGGCTGAGCCGGCCCTCGAGCCGATCAGCGAGCACGGCCGCGGTCGTGCCGATGTCGCCGACCACTTCGGCATCGGGATGGAACACCTGTTCCACCGTCGCTGATGTGAACCCGATGTGGATGACTTTGGGGCCGCCCTTGTCCCGCATGAGGAATGGCGGCTTCTCGATCGTGTCGTGTCCAATGGCGATGATCAGATCCGAAAGCTCGATCGCATCGTGCACATAATCGCGCTCGGAAAGCGCGGCCGTTCCGACATAGAGGTTGGAGCCGCCGTCGACGGCGCCCTTGCCCATCTGTGTGTTGAAGAACGGAATGCGGCAGCGTCGCACAAAGTCAGAGAGAGGACCGACCAGCCTGGGACGATTGCCAGCCGCGCCTATCATGATCAGAGGACGCTTGGCCGCGAGTATCATCTCGGCTGCACGATTGATCGCGGCGGCATGGGCCACCGGACTTTCCAGCCGATGCACCGGAATGGGAGGAATGAGCGCGATTTTCTCACCAGCAACATCTTCGGGAAGCTCCAGGTGCACCGGGCCGGGACGCTCTTCCGTTGCAACCCGGAAAGCATCGCGTACGGCGGTCGGGATGCTGCGCGGGCTGACGATTTGCCGCGACATCTTGGTCAGCGGCTTCATTGATCCGACCACGTCGACGATCTGAAAGCGCGCTTGCCTGGCGCTGCGTATCGCCTTCTGTCCCGTGATCAGGATCATCGGCATCGCGCCGAGATGGGCATAGGCCGCGGCGGTCGAGAAATTGAGCGCGCCGGGTCCAAGCGTCGAGATGCAAACGCCGGGCCGCCCGGTCAGCCGTCCATGCGTGGCCGCCATGAAGCCGGCCGCCTGCTCATGCCGCGTTGTGATCAATTCGATCCCCGAGGTGCGCAACGACTCCAGGACGTCGAGATTTTCCTCGCCGGGGACACCGAAGATCCGATCCACTCCCTCATTCTCGAGGGCGGCAACGAGGAGGTCAGAGCCCTTTTTCAAATTTCGGCATCCTTGTGGTTGAAGCGGGACCCAAATGAACGGATCGATCCCAAGCGAAACTGACAATGCCTTGGACCTACTCTATCTCAACGGGGCGGGTATTGTGACCGGAGCGAAGGGGCACTCGCAGATTGTTGTTCAACTTTGTCGAAGGTAGGTTAGCCCGATGAACGACCGCATCCATGATCGGTGGCCGGACATACCGTATGGTCCTTGGCGCGGCACCTGCTCCGCGCTGCATCTTTATTCCCAGATCATAGGGAAATATCGGCTTGCGCGCACGCCCTGGGTGAACCATTCGTGGCACGCGACCCTCTATCCTAATGCTCGCGGCTTCACGACCGGGCTCGTGCCTGATGGAGCTGGCGGGATCGAGCTCAGCCTCGACCTGGTCGACCATCAGGTGGTCGGAGCGGCCACCGACGGACGCACTGCCCGATTTCCGCTCGAGCCGATGTCGGTCGCTTCCTTCCATGCTCACGCATTAGACCTCGTTCGCAGCCTCGGCGGGACGGCGGAGCTGAACGGCATGCCGAATGAAATCCCGAACGCGATTCCGTTCGCAGAGGACCGAGCCGAGCGGCCCTACGATGCCGATGCCGTCGCGCGCTTTTTCAAGGCAAGCATAGCGGTGACAGCCGTACTCCAGACCTTCCGCACCGCTTATCTCGGCAAGGTCAGCCCGGTGCACCTGTTCTGGGGGAGCTTCGATCTCGCAGTGACGCGCTTTTCCGGGCGGCGAGCGCCCCTGCACCCGGGTGGCATTCCCGCCCTGCCCGACGAGATCACCCGCGAAGCCTACAGTCATGAGGTTTCGTCGGCTGGCTTTTGGCCGGGCGGTGGAGCGGTCGACTTTCCCGCCTTCTATTCCTATGCCTATCCGGCACCGGCTGGCTTCGCCGCGGCAAAGATCCTTCCCGACGCCGCATACTACGAAGCGAGCCTTGGAGAATTCCTGCTGCCTTATGACGCGGTGCGCGGAGCAGCCGATCCGGAAGCGATCCTCATGGGTTTTCTCGAGAGCGCCTATCGCGCCGCTGCCGACCTCGCGGAATGGGATGCCGCCGCTCTCGAATGCGCAATCGGACAACCTCGCCGACCACGGCGCCTGTAAGTGCCTTCTCGCCCAACGTTCGTAACGGATTGCCCTAGGACCTCGAAAGCGACACTGGCTGAGAGCCTGTACGTGCACTTACAGCCGCAGAACTAAACAGCTGGCGATCGTCAAACGAGCGAATTGCGCGGATATCGTTGAAGAAGTCGGCTCGTAGTCGCGGTTCACATCAATGCGTTCGAAGGTTTGGCGCGCCAGAGAAGATGAGGAAACTGGATAGTCAGGGTGCCGAGCTATGAAGTGGGAAGCCTGTTCCCGCTGCCAAGACGAAGCGACTCGCAATAGCACGGTGTTGATCACGTCCATCCCGTATAATTGTATTAATTGCCCATTCCTTCGTCATCTGGGCTAGGTGATCCGCGTTACTAAAATGTTCACAACTACACCGCCACGAACTATCGCGTACCCGCTCTCCATGCCAAATCCTGGGCTTTCTTGATCTGATAGAGTCGAATATTGCCATACTTGGTCGCCCGGCAATATACCACACTCAGATGCGCTTCGCCTTAGCCCCTGTTCTACTTCTTCTTTTGCAACCTGCCCGCCAAGTTGGATTGGCTGCTCCCCGCTACTAGCGAGAGCAATCGCGACAGGGATATCCGTCCCGTCAGCAAGTGTGGCGAACCCTGATATGGTGTACCCAAGCTCTTCGAGTTCTTGGTTGAATTTTATGCGGTCGTCCGAGAGAAAATTGAATTTTTCTATTTCGTTCACGTAGGTACTGTACAGTATTACATCGGTGTCCTGCGACCGAATCCAATCGACTACACTTCGAACGTGATCGCTCGAGTGCATCATTCCTGGGGGCGGCACCCTTTTCCTATCCGGCAACGAAGGGGCTTCGAGATCAATTTCCTGAACGCCGGAAAACATATCGGCTACGTACACGGCGATGTTCGGTTGCCGCTTGCACTCTAGCAAAAGTGTATCCGCCAGCAGTTTTTGGGCTGTGGCCCGAATGATCACCAAGAGAGCTTCCTCTTGATCTGATCCGCTCGGATCAGCGGTAAGCTCCAAAGTGAATCTTTTCATCATGATCATCCTGAAATTCGGGTGCAGCCCTAGTTAGCGGTTAGTTGCCATAAATCGCATCTATTAAACACCCCGCCCTAATGACGCTTCGGCTTTCTTTGCCGCGCAATGCACAGCGTTGGAGGTCGGACTGTCGGCCCAGTACTTGGCAGCACCACCTGACTTTCTGTCCCGGAATTTACTATCCATATTCGATCAGTTGATGGCATCCGGCCTGTCGAAAAAAGGTGAGGAGACCACGCATTGGAATCTTTAAGCGACCGAATCCCAAACACTGAACCTTCCTCAAACTCCTCCGACAAGTCAAACAGTTGGTAGACAGCTGTGCAATATTGCGATTGGATCGAAGGCTTGCCATCTGGGGATATATTCGGAGAACAGAACCATGAACAGCCGATGGTCGGATTACCAGCAAATTGTCGTCGAGACCTATGCGGCAAGGAAGCCAGGAAAAAGCTCATTTATCCATGTTAGGCCAATTGAAGGACAGCCCTTCCCAACCAGTATGGATGTGGAATGCTCTCGTTCGATGCGTAAGAACCATCCTGTAGGCACAAAATTCCGCATCTACGCAAAGGGGATAACTAATCGGGAAGGTGGCAAACCGTTTCTTTATAGCCGCTTTGACTGGCCCTATGAGGTGATGGACTGAAGAAATTGCATCGGCGACGCACATCCTCGAACCGACCAGATCCAACAAATAAGGCAATGTGCCTGCGGCCGCCAGCCGTGATAGCTGATACTCCGGTCCGGTGGGCCGGGGCGGTTCGCAGCTCGGATAGTGACCTCGTTGGTGGGCAACTCTTAGCCGTACATCGCATCCAACCAAGGTCAGAAGTTAGCTTACGATTGGCTCTGGCCTCATTGCCTATCAGCCAGGTGAAAGGCCAAGTTTGTATCGTGCGGCGATCTCCCAAAACCAGTCACCGTCGAGGTCCACTTTTCTCTCGGCTTCACGTAAGACCGTCATCGAACGATCAAAGAAGGCATAGCAGAGCTCGTCGTCGTCATGTCGCGCGCGATAAGCAATGCCGTCCGCCCGTACCGGATGCCGGAAGAGAGCCTTGACCATGCTTGCGGGCGGTCGTACGCGTCGAAGCTTCTTTGGTAAGACACCGCCAGGAAGCAAACGTGGTGTGGTTGCCCACGCCACCTCGAATACGGTCAGCAAATACGAGCCGTTGCGTCGCTGATCAGGGCGCCGCGGCCGTTGGCGCCAGCGGATCGGCTCTTGTCAAAGATCCAGCCAAGACTGCAGCGCGCCTGACTATCCTCGGCAAAAGGCCACTTTGAAATGCGCCATTCAGCGTTCCCTCCGCAAAATGGTCGCTCCGGATCAAGGCCGTCAGCAGTCGCGCCAGCTGCCGCACATTGGCCTTCTCAATCCGGCCGGACTCATTGAAAAGACGACGCGCTTCTTCGCTCTCCTTCCATTGGACCCAGGAGAACTCGCCGTCCAAAATCCACCGGCCATCATACGCCGCTTTGACGAAAGCCATGGCGTCGTCCGACATCTTTAACCAAGGCATCTGCGTGGCTCCGTCCTTGGTTTCTCCTCCGGCCCACTCACCAAACGAGAATTGACGGTCGGCAAATTTTTCGGCGAACGCCGAAATCGCCTCCAGGTCCGGAGAGAACACCGGGTCGTTGAGGCCGTGCTCTCGGCTCATCAGCTTTCGCTTCCACAGCTCTTCGAGGCGCTCGATCCCAACGGCGCTGTTCGTAACCTCAAGCACGGACACCTGGTAGGTTCTCTTGCCGCGCTTCTTTAGCTCCACGTTACCGCCGTGGCCGCTTGCCGCATAATCAGCGAAGCGGCCCCACAGACTCTCTTCCCCTTTCGCAGATCCGACGTAGAGCTTGCCGGTTTCCTTGCATGCGAGGACGTACACGCCCTTCACAGAACGCAGCACCTCTTTCCATGACTCCGGTATCGCTTCGATCGTGTCTACATCGTGCCGGAACTCGGTGAAGCCAGGGAACGGCGGATCGGCAACCGTGCGGCGTAGCTCCAAGATTGGCTTGTCTTGGCGTTGGGCCTTTTGAATCCACGAGCGGAATCCCTGCCCCCAATCGACAACCAGAAGGCCGCGGTACGCATCGAGGCGTGGGTCGCGGTCGAGCGTATACAAATGCAGGCCTTCGACGCTCTCCGCCGAAACCGGATCGATCGTGCCGGGTGGTACGAATCCACGTTCAACAACCGCGTAGAGGCCGGTGAACAGCGTTTCGCCGGAAGGAGTACCGACAAAGCTGGCGAGGCGTGATCCTAGCGGGAAACGGTCCTTGCTCTGGATTCTCTGGTAGAGCTCCAATGCCTCCGGGTCAGTTCGCCAGAGGCTGTAGGGTGTGCGGTTGCTCTTGGATCGCCCATCTTGGTGACGAACGAGTAGCACGGTACTGGGATCAATATTCTCGGCCCGAAGGATACCATTGAATGTGATCAAATCTGAACTCCTCTGGCATCACCACGCTACGGCTGCGACCTACCGATGACGGTGCGCGACACCTATCTTCGATCTAACACGGGACTACGCACCAGCCGCGCTTGAAGCCGTTAACAGCCGAGGTCCATCGCTCAGCATGGGTGTGAACAGGCGCCACAGCGTGACCGAGATTGCAATGGCTTATCGTGCCGATCGGCGCGGAACCCCCACGCCGATTGATATTTGGGGGCGGCATGCCTGGTTCCCGCTAAGCGCATGCCGCCCCCGTCTATTTGACGCAAGCGTCCCTGAAAACCTCAGGCGGCCTGCAGGTGCCGTTCAGCGTCGCGTGCGGCAATTTTGGCAAGCGGCGCGAGGATCGAACTTTCGCCCTTCAGGGCGATATCACCCAGCGAGATGAGGCCCGTCATCCGCTTCTGCCGGTTGAGCACTGGGAGGTGATGTACCTGGTGCTCCTGCATTTGCCCAAGCGCCTGCTCCAGTGTCTGGTCCTCGAAACAGAAGAATATGCCGGGCGACATCACCGCGCGGCATGTCAAGGCTTCGAGGCGTTCGCCGGCGGCCACGCCGCGGCAGGTGATGTCGCGATCTGTGATCATGCCAACAAGCCGATCGTTCTCGCCGATCGGCACGCAACCGATACTTTCATCACGCATAACGCGCGCGACTTCCTGTATCGGCGTATCGGGGGAGTACCAACGCACTTCGCCCGTCATCGCTTCCTTTACCAGCATGGTAGCCTCCATGTGGCCTGGTCCCATCGGGATCGCGGACGGATGCAGCACAAAGACGGGACCGGGCAATGGCATTGCTGCGGACAGGTACCGCCCGCGAAGTCCGGACATAACTATGCACCCGGACGATGCGGTCTGACCAGCCCATTCAGGCGCGTGAGATCCGAAAAAACGAGCTGGCCGCAGCGCGGCCGAGATCGGTGGCTAGACAAGCACCGCCGCACGGAAAGGAGTATTAGACGATCCCCCACGCCCGGTAGCGCCCCCGGCCGGTCACCTCGCGGATGCCGAGTTCGGCGACGAGGCCGTGCGCGGCGCGCTGGCTGATTTTCAGCTCGGCCGCGATCAATCCCGCCGACACCACCGGCCGCGCCAGCACCAAGTCGATCAACGCCGGCAGGTGCGAGTTATTGCGCCGCTTCCTGAGCCGGCGCTCCATCTGGCCCTTGGCCAGCACCAGCCGGTCGAGCTCCTTCAGTCCGGCCGAGGCCGCCTCGGCGAAAGCGTCGAGGATAGCGAGCAGCCGGGCGGTCCGATCGCGCGCCCGCCGCCGTTCCCGCGGAACGACGCGCAATCCGGCATTCAGGCAAAAAAGATGCGAGCCGACCTTGCCGCGCTCCCTGAGCAGGGCGGCCACCAGCAGCGTACCGAGCCAATGTTGGTGCTGCAGCGGTTCGATGTCTTGCCAGGCCTCCCAGGCGATCGCCGCGCTCAGCACGGCCGGCATGTTTTCGCCACAGAGCCGGTCGACGACGGCGAGCCAGTCGGCCAGCCGCTGTTCCTCGTCCCAGTCGAGATCGCGGATCAGCGGCCCGAGACTGTTCGGCAAGCCCTCTCGCGCGTTTGCCCCCTGCCCTGTCGTGTCGACATCTTCGCCGTCCGCGGCGCGCGGCGCGAACTTTTCGCCCGCCAGCAGCCGGCTGGAGCGGGCCAGCACGGCGTCGATCTCGGCCAGCTCTTCGCTCAGCGCGACCGCCTGGTCGGTGTCTTCGGAAAGGCTTTCGTCGGCGTCGTCGCCCGCCCCACCGGCCGCCGTCGCGGGATAAGGTTCGGAGCCGGCACGTCCCGGACTCGCCCCGTTGCCGCCGCCCTGCCCTTCGCGCCCGCGCAAGGCCAAAATGCCAACGCGAGAAAGCGCCCAGTCGGGTTTGTGGCCAAAAATCCGGCGGCGGGCGCGCAGCACGGCGTGCGCCCGGGTGAGTTCGTGGGTCGGGGTGCGGATGTCCATATGGGTGTCGTGCAGCACGAGGTCTTCTGCATGGACGAGTTCGCCGTCGAGCCACAGCGCGGCGGCCGCGTCCGCGAAGTGGGAGCGTTGCAAAAAACCGTCGCGCAGCGGACTCTTCTGCACGCGCTCGTCGAGCCGGGCCAAAAGGTCTTCGGCGCGGGCGAGCGGCCCGATCAGGCTGTTCAGGGGCAGGCTGGAAAAATCGTAAGCCATTGATTTCTTTGTAACCGATTCGCGTAACGGAAGCTATATCGCTATTCACTTCCGTCACAGGCGATGATTCTGGGAACAAGGCTCACTATCGATAATGACCTCTTATCGATAGTGATTGATATCGCCGCCCAAATCAGCCAGAATCGCCCTCCCAGGAGCCCGCCGGCGACGACAATCGGGCTTGACATCGACGAGAAAGCGCATCTTTCGTTCCCGCCGCAGAGAACCTTGCATGACCACGGAACCCGTCCGCCTGCCCGATCCCGCTTCCGTCGAAACCGTGCTCGCATCTCTGGAGGCGCAGTCGGCCGACGCCGAGCTCGCCCCTGCCCTCAACAAGGCCTTTCCAGGCTTTGCCTTCACCGTCGTGACGATCGACGATCCCTACTGGTGCAACCCTCACGCTGTTGTCGCTGCCGACGGCACGCGCCGCGGCGACCACCGTGCCTGGATCGAGAGCGAGCTGGCCGAACTCAACGGCGATCTGACCGCCTTCTGGAACCGGCATCGCGAGGACGGGGAAAAATTCGCCGAATGGCGCGGCACCAGCGCCTTCGCCTTTGCGCCGACCGGGCCGGGCGTCGCCGACTTCGTGCAACTCTCGCTCGGCCGCGAGATCGAGGTCCTAGCCGGCCCCGTCGTTGATCCCGACTACCGCCCCAACAGCGTCGACCATCTCTTCGAGCCGACCTGGGTTTCTCGCGATTCCGCTGCTGAGGCGCAGCCGCTCGCAGGACCAGTCTACCGGCTGCGCGGCCGCGCCGGCGGCGGCATCGTTCACATGCGCAGTTTTCTGGCGCGCAGGGCCCGCATCGAACGCGAGCAGCGGGAGGCGCGCCGAACCGAGCTCGAGAACAGCGTCCTTCATGAGGTTGGGCCCGCCGGCACACGAGACATCCCGTTCCTGGAAGCCAGTCCCGGGTGGTTCGATTTTGTACCGCGCGAAAACCGCTTTTTTGCCGACTGGGAGCGGTCGAGCGCTTGCGCCCACCGCATTTTTGACCATTGGGCATTCGAGATCCACGATCTTGAGCATCGTGGCCGGCGCGAGATCGGTTTTATCCCGCGGCCGCTCAAAATGCCGGCCGGGAAGCTGTCGTTGGAAGAAGGTATTTCGGTGCACCGCCTGATGGAGCGGACCGAGGCGATCGACGCCGAGATTGGCCTGCCCTTCGCCTGGTTCTTTCTGATGACGCACGGGCACTGGGTCGATCCGGACGTCGGCCACACCATCGCCGACGGCTTGCGTGCCGGCCGCGTGCGCCTGCCAGACCGCGATGCAGCCGTGCTGCTCGCCTGGGCAGACAAAAAATATCTGTTCTGAGCCGCCGTCATGGATCTTCGCCTGCCAAAACCCGTACCCGACCAAAAACTGCGCCGTGCGGAGGCGCTCGATGCGCTGGAGTCGGTTCTGCCATTCGACCGGCGCGATTTTCTGGCCGAAATCCTCACCGACGACGATGTCGCCACTCTGCGCCATCTCGCCAAAGAAGGCATCGGCGAAAATTCGCTGCGGGCACTCGCCTCCGACCTCGGCTACCTCGAGGCCTGGTCGCTGGCCGCGACCGGTTTTTCGCTCCCCTGGCCGGCGCCGGAGGCACTGCTGATCAAATTCGTCGCGCATCACCTGTGGGATCCCGCAAAGCGTGAAACCGACGTCTCGCACGGTATGCCGGAAGACGTGACCGCGGCTTTGAAGTCGGCCAAACTGTTGCGTGTCGATGGACCGCACGCGCCGAACACCGTACGCCGGCGTCTGTCCAGCTGGTCGACGCTGACCAAATGGCGCGGTCTTAGGGGAAAATTCAACGCGCCGGGACTGCAGAGCGCGATCAAGTTGGCGGTGCGCGCCAGCGCCCGCCCCCGCGGCCGCAAGAGCAAAAAGGCGGTGACCGCCGATATTTTGACCACCCTGCTCAACATCTGCGCCGGCGACCGTCTCGTCGACGTGCGCGACGGCGCTCTTCTCATAACCGCCTTTGCGTCCGGCGGCCGCCGCCGCAGCGAGATTGCTTCGCTCCGGTTCGAGCAGATCGTCGAAGAAGAGCCGGTACCCACCGATCCCAAGGCTCCCGGCGGCAAAAAACTGCCCTGTCTGTCGATCCGGCTCGGCCGGACAAAAACGACACAGGCCGACAGCGACGCATTCGTGCTGCTCGTCGGCCGGCCTGTTCTGGCCCTGAAAGGCTGGCTCGAGCGCGCCGGGATCAGGGAAGGCGCCGTGTTTCGCGGCATCGACCGCTGGGGCAATCTCAAAAAACGCGCGCTGACGCCGCAAGCGGTCAATCTGATCCTCAAGCGCCGCATCGCCGAGGCCGGGTTTGATCCGATGGCGTTTTCCGCCCACGGCCTGCGCTCCGGCTATCTCACCGAAACCGCCCGTCGCGGCATTCCGCTGCCCGAAGCCATGCAGCAGTCGCAGCACCGCTCGGTGCAACAGGCGTCCAACTACTACAATGACGCCGAGCGCACGCTCGGGCGGGCGGCGCGGATCATCGTCTGAGCCGCAGATCGATCCGACACATCACAGCTTGCGGCGTCAGCTCCAGGACAATTGGTTCGAGGCAGCCGCATTTGCCGGCGGGCGCGGCGACCGGTCGGAAGGCGAACGGGGCCAAAAGTTCTCCGGCCATTCCCTGCGCGCCGAGCTTGCCTTCGTCGGCCGAGGTCGATGAACATTTTGTGCAAAAGCAGCTCGGCCACACCTCGGCGGAGATGACACGCAAATACCAGCGCCGACGTGACCCGTTCCGTGCTAATCTCACCAAGGCCTCGAGGCTGTAGGCGACAAGCCCCTCCCCGTTACGCGCCAAACAGCCGCCGGTCCCAGTAGACCGGCTGGTGCAGACTTGTCTGGATCCTTGAAAACTCCGGATGCGCCGGATTGATCAGCACATTGCAATCGAGACGCGCCACGACACTCGGCACCAGCAGGATGACGCTGCGCCGGTCTAAACACCAGGTTTCGCCAAATCCCTTGCTCACCGTCGCCGGCATCGTGTCCCAGCCGGGCAGTGACGGCTGGGAAA
Source organism: Mesorhizobium onobrychidis (assembly GCF_024707545.1). Lineage (NCBI taxonomy): Bacteria > Pseudomonadati > Pseudomonadota > Alphaproteobacteria > Hyphomicrobiales > Phyllobacteriaceae > Mesorhizobium > Mesorhizobium onobrychidis. The sequence continues at coordinate 4,404 of NZ_CP062230.1, read as the reverse complement.
AGACCTCGTAGCTCAGTCCGCGCGGGATTGTGATTTCGATGTAGTGCTGGTTGGGCGGCAGTCGGCCGCTGCCATGCACCAGCTTTTCCAACAGGGCGGTCGAATAGTGCTCGCTGGTGTAGATGATAGGACTTCCGGGCGTATTCCATCGACCTGGCGCGACTGTCGAGCCGGTCGCATCGAAGATCGGGTAGGTGCCGGCCGGATCGCCGATACGAAAGGACGATAGCGTGCGATCGAGAGTCTGCGCCGTCACGCAGCACTGCCGTACTTCAGACCTGCGAGGATATCGACCACCATTTCGGCGCCGAACTCGCTCAGGATAACGACGTCGATCGGTCGCTTGTCCTCGATCATCGGGTGCGGCCGAAACAAGAAATCGCGCGCTTCCTCTTCGTTCTGCCAGACATCGACAGCAAGGCCCCAGACGCGCGCCACGCGGGCCAATCGTGTACCCTCGTCCGACGAGAGGCGATGTACCGCCTTGCGCCGCTCGTAGGTCGCCTTGGGGATCAGCCGGTATTTGAACTGAGCATCGCCAGGCGCCAGAAGATGCGCAACGCGCTCGAGCGCGCCAATGGGAAGTCCATGCTCGATCCGGGAGATCAGCCCGAAAGGCGACCGCGCCGCCACCTCTTTGACGGGCAGCCCCAACACGTCGGCGACATTTCCGAACGCTAGCATTTCACTCTCCATTCCATTTGAGGCAAAATATAGCCTCACTTGATGCGTCATGCAAGCCCCGCATCAGCGCGAACGGATCCGCCAACGGCTACCCTGTCATCTTCGCAGTCGCGCCGTTCGCTCGCAATGCCGCCATCAGCATCGGCCCGACCGAAAACTCCCCTGCCCTCGCCTTCTCGGTCAGAACGCGCAGATAGCCGCCAGCTGACTCGATGTGCTGTGCCCGCTGCAGAATGCAGGCAATCACCACCGCGGCGATCTCCTGACCCATGACATGGCAGGCATCCTCATACGCAGACGGCGAAACGCCCAGGTATCCCCGCACCTGGGCGGCGGTTATCATGAAATCGCGCCAGTTGCCGATCCCCTCAACGGCGTAGTCCGCGATTTCGGGGCAGGCCTTCAGCACTAGCCCCAGCGGATAGGTTTTCGGCGGCTCTGCGGTCCTCGTTAGTGGCTCGGCCGCCGCCCCGCTTTTTTCCAAAGCAGGTTCAAATTCAAAAATAGAGTCGGTATTTGAATCAGATTGCTGCCGCTCGCTTTGGGACTCATTGCCGCTCGGAATCGTAGATTCCATATGGATTTCCAGCAGCTTATCCACGTCGTCACGCAACGCTGCCAGATCGGCCACGATAGGCTCGAGCTCGGCAATGCGGGCTCGGCGCGGAATTGTCTCCACAACGGCGCGGAAGCGCCTCCACAGGCCTCCCCAGTCGCCCGCCACGTCTTCCTCAACGGCCGCCTCGACCAACTTCTGGATATCCCGGCGGTGCAGCGTAATGCGTTCCCTCATTAGCCTGAGCGCCCTGTTGTCGGCGCGGACACGCTCGGCCGCCGCCTCGCACTCTTGAGCACGGGCCAGCAGCGGCGCCAGCGAGAAGCCAAATGCTTCCTCGATCTCCCCACCCCTGCCCTTGCGTGCATAACGCTTGCCGTTCGGGCTGTCCCGACGGATGACTAGACCGCAATCCACCAGCTCCGCCAGGTTCCTCCGCAAGGTGGAATCGGGCATGCCGTGCGCCCTGAGGGACAGCTGAGCGTTCGAGGGAAACACGATGAGGCCGTTTTCCTCACTCAGCTCGCTGTCAGGATAGAATGACAGCAACGCATTCAGGACGGCCAGGGCGCGATCGCCGATGCCGATGATGCTCTTGCCCTCGCAGAGGTTGCGATAGATCTGCCATTTGTCAACGACCCTGCCTTTGGGGATCTCACGTGACTCGTTTTGCGCTGCCAGCATGGCAAGCGACATCGGCCGCCGCCCAAAGGGCGTCGTTGCTATACCCGTCTCCATTTCTTCCTTTCGCCTTCAATTAGGCAAAAGAAATCCGTCCGCCGAATCGACGCTTAAAACTCTTGACACTGATTCGTGGAAATGAGATTCTCGGCTTGCTACAGATCGAGAAGGGCTTCCACGGTTCGCCGTCGGGGGCCTTTTTCTTTTGCGGTTCAGTCTCCTGTTGCTGTCCTCTCCGACTTCCTGAACGCCTCATAAAGGTCGCCCAGATTGTCGGAAATCCACGTTCCAAAGCGGCCGCCATCTGTCTCCTTCACAGCGATTGTGACGGCCCTGCCTGCCTTCTTGACACTGACGCTAACTGATTTGTCCTCAGGAGCCCAAGATTGTGCCTCGGGCTTTACACTGGCCTTGCGAACGGGCTTCCCCTTGGCATTCAGGGCCGCAAGCAACCTTTCGAAGCGTTCGTTGCTTTCCAACTCACCGAATTCGGGTTCGGACTGGATTTCAGTAACCATGTCGGATTTCTTGCCGACAAGCAGGGACAGTTCGACCCACCGCTCGCGACCGACAGACGCAGCTGACCCAATCTTGCCGATGACAGATGCCGGAATCCTTGTGACAACTGACACCATCTTCGAGACAGCAGCGGCGTTCGAGGCTAATGCCGACGAGATGACATCTCTGTCGTATCCTAAGTCTTCAAGGCGCTTTGCGAACATCGCCTTCTCGATGAAACTGAGATTTGCCCGAGCAGAATTCTCCTGACCCTGGGCAATGACATGAGTCTTGTCGTCGATCTCCTTGACGACCGCCCTCACCTTCCGCCCCAGTTCGCCGGCAACTCGGACGCGGCGATGGCCGAAAACGATCATGTAGCGGCCGTCGATACCGGGATGCGGACGAACAAGTATGGGAGTATCCTGACCCCTCTCCCGGATCGCTTCCAGCAGTTCTTGATACTGCTCCTTGTCGTCGCCCATGCGGTCGGAAACGAACGAGCCGTCGATGACGTTTGGATCGAGTTCGACCACATGCTCGCCTTCAAGATACGCATCCGCTTGCTTTGCCAACTCATTGACTGAGCGGATCATAGATTTCGAAGCGCCGCGGATCGGATATGCCGCCGTGGAGGTAGACGACACCTGGTCGTCGGTCTCCGTTTCTGAGAGGCCTGCAAGAAGGTTCTTACGTGCCATATTTGTCTACCTCCAGATAGCGCCTAGTCCATTGAATGCATTCGAAAAAGATCCGATTTTGTCAGCGGACAAAAGTCAGCGCCCCCATGCTTTATGAATCAAGTCGGCGACTTCACCGTTTACGACTTCCAGCGCATCCATTGCCCGCTCGTATGTGGAACGGGTCATCGCATTCTTCTCAACTTCGTAGAGGGTCTGCTTGGTAATCCCCGCATCGGAAATCGCCGTCGATTTCAGCATCTGGTTCTTGAGAATGAATTCGCCAAACAGCGTATGCAGGAACGCGACCATCTGCGCTTGCGGCTGATCCGTGGGTTCGAATCGAGTAACAAGATAGCGATACCACTCCAGGTTCACCTCGGCACCCGCCGCCCTGATCGGATCGAGGATGTTCCCGAGCATCAGCAGAAACTGGCCCATGCTCATCACGTCGAGCATCTGCGGATGGATCGTGATCAACACCGACGTCGCCGCGGTCAGTGCGGTGATCGTCAGATACCCGAGCTGCGGCGGACAATCGATAACTACGACATCGTAGCGATCGTCGACCTCCGTCAATGCCGTCGAGATGCGCGTGAAGAACGCCCTGCCCACATTCGAGGACCTGTCGGTCATTGCCAGAGGCGTGTCGTATTCGAATTCCTGCAGCTCTAGGTTCGCAGGGACAATATCGAGGCCCGGGAAATTCGTTGGCTTGATGATTTCCGAGAGAGGCACCTTCTGGTCGTCATATCGAATCGAGTCGTAAAGCGATTTCGTCTGGTCGAGTTCAGGCTGGAACCCATGCAATGAGGAGAGCGACGCCTGCGGGTCGAGATCGACAGCTAGGACACGGTGCCCGGTCAGCGCAAGATATTGGGCGAGGTGGGCAGCGGTGGTGGTCTTACCGCTGCCGCCCTTGAAATTGACCACAGCTAGGATCTGAAGCTTCTCGCCCGGCCGCCGATGGGGAACATACATTCGGGCGTCGGATCGCCCGTACTGGTCGAGATACTGGCGCAGCTCAAGCATCTGTTCAGCAGTATACGACCGCCTGCCCGACGTTGAGGTTTCAGGCACCGGGCCTTTGCCTTCCAGATGCAGTTTCTTCAGATGGCTTTGGGAGACCCCAAGATACGTGGCAACCTCGGCCAGCGAGAACGAGCGAAGATTCTTCTTTGCATGGGGAGGGAAGCGCTGCATCGAGAGTAGGTGCAGCTTCTTCGATATCTGGTCGCCCTGCTCGAGAATGCTTTTCTCGAACAGCAACGGGATTTTCGTGGGAACGGGCGAACTCACGTTCAT
>NZ_CP062229.1:1907500-2025000 GCF_024707545.1 Mesorhizobium onobrychidis | reverse complement strand
CTGCTGCCTCCCGTAGGAGTTTGGGCCGTGTCTCAGTCCCAATGTGGCTGATCATCCTCTCAGACCAGCTATGGATCGTCGCCTTGGTAGGCCATTACCCCACCAACTAGCTAATCCAACGCGGGCTCATCCATCTCCGATAAATCTTTCTCCAAAAGGACGTATACGGTATTAGCTCCAGTTTCCCGGAGTTGTTCCGTAGAGATGGGTAGATTCCCACGCGTTACTCACCCGTCTGCCGCTCCCCTTGCGGGGCGCTCGACTTGCATGTGTTAAGCCTGCCGCCAGCGTTCGTTCTGAGCCAGGATCAAACTCTCAAGTTTAGTAAGACTTTGATTTGGCTTTATCTGGTCACGCTTTGAATTGACGAGAACATTCACACCTGGACACTCGCGTGCCCTGGTAGACTTATTCTCTCAAAACGTGTCCGCCAAAGTCTCGTTCGAACCTCCCATCCCTGGCGGAATGAAAGGTTCAGCAGGACTCTGCCGCCCACGTTTCTCTTTCTTCAATATTCAATTGTCAAAGAACAGACATCGCAGACGCGATGTCGTGGCCCGTACGCTTTTGGCTTCGGGGCCGTTCGAGTGTCGCTCACGCGGCTCTCTTGAATTTCGCAGAGGGCAGATCTAGAAGCGAACCGCTTCGTCGCCAGCGGCGCACCGCCCTCGTTGGTGAGGCGTATATGGGAAGCATCGGTTTCGTGTCAAGCACCTTTTGGTGAAAGAACCTGCTAATTCCATTGCCGGCTTGGCATCGTGCCGCGTTCCCGGGTTTCAACCAGATCGAGCCATGTTGGCTGCAGGGATCGGGTTACGACAGCAATGCTCGTTTCCGGTTAATCCACAGCCTCATGCCGCTGGCGGAAGAGGAGGGATTCGAACCTCGATGCGGATGTCCCCGCATAACGGCTTAGCAAGCCGCCGCCTTCAGCCACTCTTCCATTTTGTCAGCTGTTGATCAGTTGTGGATAATTTGGAGGCGCCAGCCGGACTCGAACCGACATATACGGAGTTGCAGTCCGCTGGATAGCCGTTCTCCCATGCGCCGTCACGCTTCACTTCTAGGGACGCCACGTCTTGCAGTGCTTGACGGACAATGACTGGTGGAGGGAGTAGGATTCGAACCTACGAACTCTAAGAGGGCAGTTTTACAGACTGCTGCCATTAACCGCTCGGCCACCCCTCCGAATATCCAAGGGTCTGTCCGCTGGCGGAGGGGGAGGGATTTGAACCCCCGAGGCCCTTGCAGGCCTACCCGCTTTCGAGGCGGGCGCATTCAACCGGGCTCTGCCACCCCTCCATATTCGATTTAGTGCGGCCCGATTTGGTGCGGACGGCGAGATTCGAACTCGCAACGGGAATGCCCGGCCGGGTTTAGGCCGGCTGCGTCTACCGATTCCGCCACGTCCGCTGCGCGTCTGCCGGTTCTCGCCACGAGATGCTTGAGACCAGATCCCCTGTTCCGGGTTCTGTCGAGGACTGCCATTCCTCTTGGACGCCTGTCGCCAGGCGCCTCCTTGCCCGCCACCACGGCCCTCCCCGACACAGGTCACAGGGCACTTCTTGCGGTTGCTTCCCCCACCCTGTCGCCCGTTTCACCCGTCCGACTGGACGGCTCGTCTCTGTTGCCGTGGCTCGCCTTGCGGCGGACAGGCATTACCTGCTGGGGTGTGTCGGGAAGCCCGGACTTTCCTCGCTCCGCGACGTTCGTCGCTCAATGCGCGGCAGCCCGGAGATCTGATCTCTCCTGGTGGACCGGCTGGATCGTCACGATCCGACGGTTCCCACCATGAAAACTTGAGCCGCACAAGCCAGGCGCTAACCGACCCCGTGCGGCGGAACCGTCTCCGGTCTTGTCAGCTTATATGGGAACAAAGCGGGAAACTTCAAGGATCACGCCGGGAACCATTCGGCCCGGTTGTTAGTTCCATCAGCGAAGAACGGGACCGCCGAGCGAGCGTCGCAACGCGACTGACCTGAGGCCCTCAACAAAGTCCTTCAGCCAATATCGCTCGACGACCGCAGGCGCTGTTGCCGTTCTGGGCGCGAACAGGGAGATTGACCATGAAAGTCGCTGAGATAATGACCCCCAACGTCCATCTCGCCAGTCCTGGCGAGTCGCTGCAGAAGATCGCGAAACGAATGGCGGTTGACGATGTCGGATTCCTGCCCGTCGGAGAAAACGACCGACTCGTCGGAACGATCACTGACCGTGACATCGTCGTACGTGCCGTCGCCGAAGGCAAGAACGGCAACGCGACAGTCCGCGACGTGATGACCGAGGATGTCAAATACTGCTTCGAGGACGAAGATATCGAGCACGTCGTCCAGAACATGGGCGATATCCAGGTCAGGCGGTTGCCCGTCCTCAATCGCGACAAGCGCCTGGTGGGTGTGGTCTCGCTCGCGGACGCGGCGCTGAAGGAAGATCCGGCAACCGTCGGAATCGCGATGTCCGGCGTGGTCGTACCCGGCGGCGCACACGCGACGTAAGCGCTCTGCCCGGCAGGCGAGATCGGACTGAGTTCAGCGGCCCGCACTAGCATCGGACCCCAAAGTGGGTACCGGTGTGGGGAAATCCGATGCTCAGCCAAAAAGAGGAGCGGCGGCACGAGTCGGTTTGAAATGGCCTCTAGCGTTGTCGCGTCTCAAAGAGCCCAAAGCGACGGCTCGACCGAGCCCTAGCCAGACCTTCCCTGCCATATGCCGGGAGCGTCGATGACGCCCCCGGGCTGCACTAGTTCCGCTTGCGCTCTTGGCCGTGGCTCAGAGCTACGGTTGGGCGATGTCAGTTCGGTGCCACCTCGGTATCGCCCAGCACCACACCCTTGGCAGCCTGTTCGATCACGTCGGCTACAGCCTCTGGCTGGGTAAGGAACACCACATGGCTGCCTTTGACCTCGGTGGTGACCGCTCCAATACGATCGGCGGTGCTCCGAAGCAGTTCGGGCGCAATAGCGCCGTCCTCAGTCGCGACAACGTACCAGCTTGGCTTGGTCTTCCACGCCGCCGTCGTCACCTTGGCCTCAAGCGCCTTCATAGCGATCGGCACCTGGGAGTCGCGCAGGAATGCGGCGTCGGCATTGTCGGTATCCCCGGCAAAGCCGGCCTTAAACGTCTCAGTCTTCAGGAACGCGAAGCCATCGGGCTGCACGTCAGGCTGAAAGTTCGGCGGCGGAGGAACCTCGGCATATTGGTCCAGCGTGGACTGACCGACATCTGGAGCGAAGGCAGCGACATAGACGAGGCCCGCAACATTGGCAGCGTCGCCGGCTTCTGTAATTACCGTGCCACCGTAGGAATGGCCGACGAGAATGGCTGGCCCATCCTGCCGGGCGAGCACGCGACGCGTTGCGGCGACATCGTCTTCGAACGACGTGAGCGGATTCTGGACGATCGAGACTTTGTAGCCACGACTTGTCAGTTGGTCGTAGACGCCTCGCCATCCAGCTCCGTCGGCAAAGGCGCCGTGGACGAGAACGATATTGCGGAGCGGCGCGCTCTGTGCGTCGGCAGCAGTTGCCGAAAGCGTCAGCGCACCGACGGCGATCGCTAGGGATTTGATCATAGTAATTCTCCAGTTGGATTTTGCTGTTGATAGGACAATCATGATCTACTCTGAAGGGTCTGACTTGATTATCGAGCGGATTCGGACATCAATGTCTCAAAATGAGAGACAATCCGAATTCGCTGGAGGACTCAAATGCTGCGCGACTTCAGCGATACGGTCGCTTTCGTAAAGGTGGTGCAGGAAGGGAGCTTCACAGCGGCGGCGCGCGTGCTCAAGGTGCCGAAGACACGGATCAGCCGGAAGGTGCAGGAGCTGGAATCCAGACTGCAGACACAACTGTTGAATCGGACAACGCGCAGCCTGAAGCTGACTGAAGCGGGAGCGGTTTATTTCCAGCACTGCGAGCGAGTGGTGAAGAATCTGGAGGATGCGGAGAACGCGGTGGCGGAGTTGCAGCAACATCCGCGCGGGTGGCTTCGGATTACAGCCCCGTATTGGCTGGCAACTCGCGTCCTCGCGCCGCTGCTCACCGAGTTTCGCCGCTTCTATCCAGAGGTGTTCCCGCAATTGCTTCTTGGGCACGAAGTCGTCGATCTTGTCACCAAGGGCATCGACGTCGCTTTCCGGCTCCAGGAAGGCACCCTGCCCGATTCCACGCTCACGGCTCGGCGGCTCGTCGCATTGCCGATGGGCATCTATGGAGCCCCGACCTACCTGGAACGTGCGGGAATGCCACAGCATCCTTCGGAGCTGGCGGAACATGCCTGTCTGTTGACAGAATTCTATTTCAATCGTTCGGCTGTAGAATGGCCCCTGTCGAGCGGCGGCGAGCAGTCCCAGTTCAAAGTACGAGCAGTGGCCGTCGCCAGCGATCCAGAGGCTCTTCACGGGTTCCTGCTGGAGGGAGTTGGCCTGTTCATGACCAACCATGTGCGCGTCAAGTCGGACGTTGCGGCTGGAAGACTGGTTCGTGTCCTGCCCGAGTGGGCAGGGCCTGAACCGACCCTCTATGCGATCCGGCCAGGAGGGCGCGTTCAGCCTCCCAAGGTCAAAGCATTCTTGGACTTTCTCATTCCGCGGCTCGACTTGAAGAGGATTGATAGCAAAGGGAGCCACATCTGAAGCCGATCCTGCGCACCAAGCGCTTCTTCCGCCGCATCGCCGGGCGTTAAACTGACCCACTACCCCTTTGGCAGTAGCCGGCTGATGCAGTTTGACCCGAGCTAGCCCTTATCAACGTTACGCCGATTTAATGTGCAAGCGAGCGGGAGAATTGCCATAAAGCTTTGATATCGACGAACCATCCTGCGTGTCGGAGTGTGCCGTCGCGTCTACTTCACCTTGGGAACCGTAGGCGGTATATTTGCCAACCGGAGCGCCGATGGCCACCTGGAAACAGATCGTTTTTGCACTTGTGATCCTCGTCGCGGCTGCGGCCGCCTGGGTTCGCTTTTTTCCAGGCGCGCCGGATGTGCTGGCGCGCTGGGGCATCGACTGGGCTTATGCCGTAACGCCCCCGGCCGAGACGAGCGCCGCCACCAGTGCCACACAGGCAGGCGGCCGCAACGGCGCCGGCCAGCGGGTGACGATCGTCGCATTGCCGGCGGCCGCGGCCATCATCAACGACCGCCTGCAGGCGATCGGCACGGGCCGCGCCAACGCGTCGGTGACGGTCAATCCCTACAGTTCCGGCCGCCTCGTCGAATTCCTGGTCAAGTCCGGCGCCCATATCGAGAAGGGTGAGATCATCGCCACCCTCGATTCCGACACCGAGGTGATCGCCCAGAACCGCGCCAAGCTTGCTTTGCAGGACGCGCAGGCCAAGCTCAATCGGGTCAAGTCGCTCAGGGCTTCCAATGCCGCGACAGCCGTCGCCGTCGCCGATGCCGAGGTGGTGCTGGCCAATGCCAAACTGGCGCTCAGCGATGCGGAATTGGCCTTGCAGCGCCGTTCGATCGTCGCGCCGATATCGGGCATAGTCGGCATCCTGCCGATATCGGCCGGCAATTATGTGACCAGCCAGTCGGCAATCGCCACCCTTGATGACCGCTCCAGCATACTCGTCGATTTCTGGGTGCCCGAGCGCTTCGCCGCCGCCGTCAAGGTCGGCGCGCAATTGTCGGCGACACCGATCGCCAATCCCAACAAGGCCTATACCGGCACGGTCTCGGCAATCGACAACCATATCGACGAGACCAGCCGCACCCTCCTGGTCAAGGCGACGATCGCCAATCCGGCCGATTCGCTGCGTGCCGGCATGTCCTTCCAGATCACCATGAAATTCCCCGGCGACAGCTATCCCGCGGTCAGCCCGCTGGCGGTCCAGTGGGGCTCGGACGGCGCCTATGTCTGGGCGGTCGAGGACGGCAAGGCCAAGCGCGTTGCCGTGCGCATCATCCAGCGCAACACCGAGACCGTGCTGATCGACGCCCCGATCGTCAGCGGCGACATGGTGGTGACCGAGGGCACCCAGAACGTCAGCGACGGCGGCGAGGTCCGCATCGCCGGCGAAGAACAGCGCGCCGCCGAGGCCGACGGCTTATGACCGGGACCAACAACGGCGCCAGCGAAAATGGCTTCACTGCGCTGTTCATCCGCAGGCCGGTGATGGCCTTCGTGCTGAACACATTGATCGCGGTTGCCGGCCTTGCCGCCTTCTACGGCGTCGAGATCCGCGAACTGCCGGATGTCGACCGCCCCGTCATCACCGTTAACACGACCTTTGAAGGCGCCGCATCCGAAACCGTCGACCGCGAACTGACCGACGTGATCGAGGGCGCGGTCGGCCGCGTCTCCGGCGTAAAGTCGATCTCGTCCACCTCGTCCTTCGGCACGAGCCGCGTCACGATCGAATTCAACGACGGGGTCAACCTCGACGTCGCCGCCTCCGATGTGCGCGACGCCGTCGGCCGTGTCGCCAACCAGATGCCGGACACCGCGGATCCGCCCCGCATCGTCAAGGCCGATGCCAATTCCGAGCCCGTGATGCGGCTGGCCGTCACCTCCGACACCATGTCGGTGCAGGACATGACGGTGGTGGTCCAGGACCAGATCGAGGACGAGCTTGCCGCCGTCCCCGGTGTTGCCGACGTCCAGGTCTCCGGCGACCGCGACAAGATCTTCCGCATCGACGTCAACCAGCACAAGCTGGCCAGCCAGGGCTTCACCGTCGCTGATCTGCGGGCAGCGCTTGCCTCGGTCGCCTTCGATTCGCCGGCCGGCTCGATCACCACGACCAACCAGGACCTGATCGTGCGCACGACGGCGGACGTGACGACGCCGGAAGAGTTCGAGAACATCATCATCGGCGGCACGACGCGCATCCGCGACGTCGCCACCGTCACGCTCGGCCCCGACATCGGCCAGACCACATTGCGTTCGGACGGCAAGACCGGCATCGGCCTCGGCATCATCCGCCAGGCGGAATCGAACACGCTGGATATTTCGACCGGCGTAAGGGCCGCCGTCGCCGCGCTGCAGCCGAACCTGCCCGAGGGTATGGCGATCAAGGTCACCAGCGACGACGCGGTCTTCGTCAACGGCGCGGTGCATGAAGTCGAGATCGCGCTCGGCCTGTCCGTCTCCATCGTGCTGATCGTCATCTACGTCTTTCTGCTCGACTGGCGCGCGACGCTCATTCCCGGGCTCGCGATGCCGGTCGCCATGATCGGGACGATCGCCGCGATCTATCTCGCCGGCTTCTCGGTCAACATATTGACGCTGCTCGCTCTGGTGCTGGCGACGGGCCTGGTCGTCGACGACGCCATCGTCGTTCTGGAAAACATCGTGCGACGACGCAATGAAGGCATGGGCCCGCGCGCCGCCGCGGTGCTCGGCGCCCAGGAAGTGTTTTTCGCCGTGATCGCCACGACGCTGACGCTGGTCGCCGTCTTCGTGCCGATCTCCTTCCTGCCTGGCCAGACCGGTGGCCTGTTCCGCGAATTCGGCTTCGTGCTCGCCATGTCGGTGCTGCTGTCCTGCGTGGTGGCGCTGACCCTCTGCCCGATGCTCGCCTCGCGTATGCTGTCGAGCGCGCCGCTTCACCACGAGGCTAGCAGCGGCGTTGGCGCCCGCATCGGCGGCGCGCTCAATGCGCTCTATCGGCGCTGCCTGCACGCCTGCCTCGACGCGCCGTGGATCGTGCTTCTGGTCGCGGTGCTGTTCGCCGCCACCGCCTTCACACTGTTCGGCACGATCCGCCAGGAATTGACGCCGACCGAGGATCGCGCCGTCGTGCTCTTGCGCATCAACGCACCGCAAGGTGTCAGCCTCGACTACACGACCGAGCAGATGCAGAAGATCGAAAAACTGATCCAGCCGCTGCGCGATTCCGGCGAGATCCGCAGCACCTTCGGGAATGCCGGCCAGAACGGCGCCTACAACAGCGGCTTCATGGTGATGACGCTGGCACCATGGGACGAGCGCACGCGCAGCCAGCAGCAGATCATGGCCGAGATCAGCCGGCTCACCAGGCAGGTGCCGAGCATCCGTGTCTTCCCGGTGCAGCCCAACAGCCTCGGCATCCGCGGCGCCGGCAACGGCCTGCAGTTCGCGCTGGTCGGCAACGACCGCAAGGCGCTCGGCGACGCTGCTGTCAAGATCATCGCCGAGATGCAGAAGGACCCGCGCTTCCAGTCGCCGCGGCTCTCCGTCGATCCGACGCAGCCCCAGCTTTCCGTGGCCATCGACCGCGAGCACGCCTCCGACCTCGGCATCGACATCACCGGGCTTGCCGATACCTCGCAGGCCATGCTCGACGGCAATGATGTGGTCGACGTCTACATCGCCGACCGCAGCTACGGGGTGAAGCTCGTCTCGACCACCAACCCGATCAACGATCCGACCGATCTGGAGAATGTCTTCCTGAAAACGGGTGATGGCCGCTTCGTGCCGATGTCGACCATCGCCACCTTGACCGAGCGCGCCGTGCCGCCCTCGCTGACCCGCGAGCAGCAGCAGCCGTCGGTGGCCATCACCTCTAATCTCAGTAGCGATTTCGCGCTTGGCTCAGCGCTCACCCGCGCCGAGGAAATCGCCACGCCGCTTCTGCCGCCGGGCAGCCGCATTCTGCCGCTGGCAGAGGCCGCGACGCTCGGCGAGACCAACAGCGCCATGATCACCATCTTCGGCTTTGCGCTGGTCATCATTCTGCTCGTGCTCGCCGCCCAGTTCGAGAGCTTCGTCAGCGCCATCATCATCATGGCCACGGTGCCGCTCGGCCTTGCCTGCGCGATCTTCGCGCTTTTGCTCAGCGGCACCAGCCTCAACGCCTACAGCCAGATCGGCCTGGTGCTGCTTGTCGGCGTCATGGCCAAGAACGGCATTCTGATCGTCGAGTTCGCCAACCAACTGCGCGACCGTGGGCTCGGCGTGCGCGAGGCGATCGAGCAGGCCTCCATCATCCGGCTGCGGCCGGTGATGATGACGATGATCTGCACCGTGCTCGGCGGCGTGCCGCTGGTGCTGGCGAGCGGCGCCGGCGCCGAGGCGCGCATCGCGCTAGGCTGGGTGATCGTCGGCGGGCTGGGCCTGGCCACCGTCTCGACGCTGTTCCTCACCCCGGTCGCCTATCTCCTGCTCGGCCGCTTCGTCACGCCGAAGATGGAAGAAGAGGGCCGGCTGAAGCGCGAACTCGAGGAAGCCGCCTACGCCAACATCGAGCCGGCGGAGTAGCTCTCCTCGCCAGAGGATGCCGGCAGGCAAGTGAGGGGCAGGAGCAAACCCTGCGAATGATGGGTGCTGCCTCATCCGGCCCTCGGCGCCTTCGCTGATGCTCTGAACGAGCTGGCCCTGGGATCGACCTTCACGCTTGAGAATGGCTGATCGACGACCTAAGCATTTTGCAGCCAAACGTCTTCGTTTGGCGTCCGACGAAATGCGTCAAACAAAGACCTGGAGCGCGGTTTTGGTCTACCAAAACGCAAGGCGCTCTAGGGCGCGAGGTCCATGACGGCTGTCCTGGTCTGCATGTTAACGGGCAGGGAGACGTGCTCGTGCGTGATGAACCACCTGTCACCGGAGCGCTGAAAGCCGTTACTCACGCGTACCCAGTAGTCAACGTCCTGGCCCGTCCTCAGTGTGCCACTTGCTCGGATGAGCATCCATGCAGCCGCGACGGTATCGCCGGCTATTACTTTCAGGTCGCCAAGTTCCTGGCCAATAGGGCCCGTCCAGCGGCCGAACCAATCCGAAAACCGCTCCCGAAGGGCGGATGAGCCTGCGTACTGGAGCGGTGGTACGAGGTCGAAATAGACGATGTCTGGAGAATAGAGGGACATGACCCACTCGATGTCCTTGTCGCCCATGGCGGCTGATCGACTGTCCAACAAGGCCCTGATCTGTGTTTCAGCAGATGTCATTGTTACCTCCGTTCTGCGCATTTCTCCCGCTCGTCAGCTGTGAAGGCCGAGATGACAAACCTCATATCGATAATGCGCGACAGCCTGACGAATCTCGTGTCCCGCATGGGAACCCCCAGCAACAAGCTGGCGTCGAGCTAATATGGAACGCCGATCCTCGACGACCAGCAACTGCTCAACGCATCCCCAGGGATCATTCCAGCCTTTGATAGCGTGCTGGCGTGGCGTGACTGGCAGGCCGAAGGCGTCGAGATCGAACCGATCTTCGGGTCACCTTCTCCCCATGGCCAACGGCAGAAGGGAACGCCGCACCATGGCCCCCATCGCCTCCAGGGCGTTGTCGCCCGCGGTTCTTCGTGTACCCATCAGTAGCAGCGGCTCCGGCACTTTACCCCCGGCAAGGATGATCGTAATTCGGATATCCTTGTCAGCGTTAAGTCGTCCCCTTGAACCACGAGGCAAGGACGCGCGGAGAAGTTGCAATGAGCTATCTGGACGAGCTGTTTTCGGTAGCCGGCAAGACCGCGCTGGTGACGGGGGCTGCGACAGGCATCGGCCGCATGGCGGCGACCGCTTTGGTCAGGGCCGGCGCCACCGTGATGATCGCCTCGCGCAAGGGCGAGGATTGCATCAAGGTCGCCGGCGAACTGAACAGCCTCGGCAGCTCCGGCCGGGCCGAGGGCTTTGCCGGCGACGTCTCCAGCGAGGCGGGCATCGCGGCGCTGGTTGCCGAGGTCAAGGCGCGGACGGAGCGGCTGAACATCTTGGTCAACAATGCCGGCGTTTCCTGGGGCGCGCCGCTGGAAAGCTTCCCCTACCATGCCTGGGCCAAGGTGTTCGGTGTCAACGTCACCGCCGTCTTCCATCTGACGCGCGAGCTTCTGCCGCTGCTCGACGCCGCCGCCAGCGATGCCGATCCGGCCCGGGTGATCAATCTGGGTTCGGTGATGGGCACGCAGCCGCTAGCCGACGACGCCTACTCCTACTCTGCCTCGAAGGCTGCTGTTCACCATCTGACGCGCACCTTGGCGATCGAGTTCGCCGCCCGCCGCATCACCGTCAACGCGTTCGCGCCCGGCCCCTTCCAGAGCCGGATGACCGCCTTCGCCACCGCGACCGAGGACCAGGCCAAGCATGTCGGCGGCCATGTTCCGATCGGCCGCATCGGCGCGCCGGATGACATTGCCGGCGCAACGCTCTATTTGTGCAGCCGTGCCGGCAGCTATATCACCGGCGCCATCCTGCCGATCGATGGCGGGCAGTCGGTGCAGCATGGGCTGACACTGTTCAAGGAATGAAGCCGCTCGCGTTCCGGACGGTTGAAATGGAGGACATCAGCGTGGAACCGATCAATCTCGATGTGCTTCTGGCCAGCGTCGGCAAAGAGGTCGGCGTGTCGCCGTGGCGGGTCGTCTCACAGCGCATGATCGACCAGTTCGCCGATGCCACCGACGACCACCAGTTCATCCATTGCGATCCGGAGCGCGCCAAGCGCGAGACGCCGTTCGGCGGCACCATCGCGCATGGCTTCCTGTCGCTTTCGCTTTTATCGGCGATGACCTTCGAGACCATGCCGCCGCTCGAAAACAGCAAGATGGGCGTCAATCATGGCTTCGATTCGCTGCGCTTCCTGGCGCCGGTGAAGACCGGCGCGCGCATCCGCACCCGTTTCGTGCTGGCCGACGTCAAGGTCAGGCCGTCGGGCTGGGTGCAGACGGCGCATGATGTGACCATCGAGATCGAGGGTTCGAAAAAACCGGCGCTGACTGCGCGCTGGCTGACGCTGACATTGATCGAACGCCAGCCAGAAGCGGCTTGAACGGCTCAGCGAGCCTCGGCAGAGATGATCTTCATGTGCCGGCCGACCTGCAGGGCGATGTAGACGACCAGTGCGCAACCGATCGGGAACACGATCTCGTTGAGGCCGGTTGTGATCGCCCGCGGCAATTCAAGGGCAACGCCGTTCGCCGCGGCCGTCTCAATCGTCAGCACCGTGATTCCGCCGCCGAACACCGCGCCTGTCGAGGCGCCTGCTAGCGCGAAATGGAGCGGACTGGGCCTTTCCTTCGACGCCAGCGAGGCCAGTATCCAGCCGAGCAGGCCGTATTCGATCGCCCGCAGCACGCCCAGCGTGGTGAGAGAGAGGGTGGCCGGTTTTGTGGCCGCATCAAGAGCACTTACCATGACCTTTTGCGACCCCTTGGCGATGGCCATCGCCAGTGGTGCCGAGATTGCGGCGATCAGGCCGCCGAGCGAGGCTCGCACCTTGGCGATCGCCGTGCCGAGGCTGAGACCGGCGCAGACGAAGAACGCCCACGTCACGCCTTGGACCAATTCGATCAGGACGGGTGAGAGCCCGCTGCAAATCTGCCAGCCAGAATAAGGGCTTCCATGGCAAAGCCGAGCGCGATCGCGAGCCATGCAACCATGACCACCCGCCTGAGTGCCAGTCTGGCATCATCAGAAAGTGGTTCCGCGTTTAGCGCACTGCACGAAAGCTCGGTCATGATCGTATCGGCCCAGAAAGAAAATTTCTTGCAGAGCCGCCAGCCAACCTCTGGTTGTAACAGTCCGATGTCGCGTCATTTCTGCCCGGGTAACACTTGTATCGATGTTCGGGCGAAAATGGCTCAGAAGCGGTATAGCCAATCGGAGTGCTGCGAAGCCGATTTTGGCAACGCCGATTTTGACATCGCCTTGTCCGATTCCGTACAGCGTATATAAATTAGCCAGCCACTAACAGCGACTAACAGAAGGCAGGCGAAAATTGCCGCTCAGCGTCCAGACACGCCGCGAGAAACAAAAGGCCGAACTGCGCTCCGAACTTGTCGATGCGGCGCACAAGCTCGTGCAGGAGGAAGGCTATGAGGGCCTCACCATCCGCAAGCTGGCGAAGCGCGTCGGCTATGCACCGATGTCGGTCTATTCCTATTTTGCCGACAAGCAGGACATCTTGTTCGCGCTGGCGGAGGATGCGTTCGAGACTCTGGCCAAGCGCATCGAGGATCACCCGGCCGACGATCCGATCGAGGCGCTGCAGGTGGTGATGACCGAATACGCGGCCTTCGGCCTTGGCAACCCCAACGAATATCGCACGATATTCATGACCGAAAAGGTCAAGCCCCCGGAAGGCAGGACCTTCGCCGAAATGCAGGAGGGCAACCCGTTGATGAAAGTGCTGATCAATAGGGTGGAGGCCTGCGTTGCCGCCGGCAGGCTCAAGGGCGATCCGCGCGCCATCGCCACCATGCTGTGGGCGGTCGGCCACGGCACGATCTCGCTGCTGATCACCTTTCCTTTCTATCCGTTCGGCGACCAGCAGGCGTTCGTGAAGCGGATGTGCGACTTCACGCTTGCCGCGCTGGCCACGCAGGACGTGCCGCCGCTGACCGAGACGCCGGTCAACTGCTGAAGGGTTCCTTCGGTTTCGGATAGCTGAAGATCTTGTAAGGCACGGGTGAACGGCGCCGCGTGCGCATCTCGTCGCGTGCTGGCGATGCGATTCCCAAATTCAAATAAAATTGTTCGTACATGTACGACTTCTGACTTGAACCCCGCGATGGTCTGGCGTATATGTACGACGTATCGTACATGTACGGAAAAGAATCAGCGGTTGAACCGGAGCCAAACAATGAAAAAGACGATCTTCGCCCTCGCGGCCGTCCTGGCATTCTCGGGCGCGGCCTTCGCCAGCGAGAGCCAGCTCGGCAAGCAGGTGCCGGCCGCAGCCTGCGCCGACACCAACGTCAAGCTCGATTGCGGCGCGACCGGATCGGTCGAAAAGTCAGGCTCAGCCACTCGCAATGGCTCGACTGAAAACAAGGACCCGAGGCTCGGCATCGACATCGATCCCTGGATCGTGCCCAGCACGTTCTGAGGTTCGAAAACAAAAGGGCGGGAGGAAACCTGACCGCCCGTTTTCGCGGCCATTTCAGCCCGGTTCAGCCGGAGCCTGACGGATGCTATTTCCTGCGCTTCTTCATTCCGGCCACGATCTTGGCCTTGCCGGGCCTTGCGGGAGCGCCGGAAATGGAAGTCCCGGTGATCGACACAGGATCGCTGGCCGGAAACGTGTCCTCGAGCCCTTCCTCGAGCTCCTCTTCAATGTTTGGTTCGTCGTGCTGCTCGTGTTCGAACGAGCGCACGGCCGGCGTCTTCTGGACCGGTGGATTCGGCGCGGATTTCGACGGCATCGACATTCTCCCTCGGCTTGCTCCGGCTCCCTCGACTTGCTCCGGCAACGGCCGAGCGAGCGAGTATTCCTAAGCCGCTGCGTCGCCTGCCGCCTCCGACAGGAAAGTAAAGACATAATCGGAAAAGGAACGCCAGCATTCAACGCGGAAGGCGTCGGTCGCGGTGCGCAGCAGCACGATTTCGACCTTGCCCAGAATGGTGCGCGACGCCGCGCCTACCGGAAAGGCGTCGAGCGACAGATCCTGCGGACAGCCTGAATTGATCGTCACCGCCGCTGCCGGGCCGGTGACCGATATGGCGACGTTGCGATGCGAGATGCCGACCGCAGAATGCAGCACTGTCACCTCGGCGCAGTCGGCGAGCGGGTCTCTTCCCACCTCATCGATGACCAGCCATTCGTCTGGCCCAAGCCACAACGCCGTGCGCCCGGCCTTCGCCGCCGAAGTTTTGGGCTTTCGCGGCAGGCTCACGCCGAGCGACTTCGAAAGCGCCGCGACTGAGGCGTCCGGCGCGCGCAGCGAAATGCGCTCCGCCGGTGGCAGCACAGCAAGTGCGACGCCGGTTGCGGAAAGCTCCTGACCGGCGAGAACCGGCCGGCGTTCGACCGACGGCGCAGCGGCTGCAGATTTCTTCGCGGCAGCCTTAGCCATTGAGGCGCTCCCCCTTCTCGTCGAAGAACACCATGCCGGTGACCTCCACCTCGATCGTCCCGTTGGGCATCGGCACGTAAAGCGTCTCACCCATCCGGTCGCGGCCGCCGGCAACCAGGGCCAGCGCGATCGAGCGACCGCAATTTTCCGACCAGTAGCTCGAGGTGACATGGCCGATCATGGTCATCGGGATCGCCTGCTCCGGATCGCCGACGATCTGCGCGCCTTCTTCCAGCACCACCTTAGGGTCTTTGGTCTTCAGGCCGACCAGCTGCTTGCGGCCCTTGGCGACAAGATCCGGCCGCGCCATGCCGCGAATGCCGACGAAATCGGTCTTCTTCTTGCCGACCGCCCAGTCGAGCCCGGCATCACCAGGCGTCACCGTGCCGTCGGTGTCCTGGCCGACGATGATGTAGCCCTTTTCGGCACGCAGCACGTGCATCGCCTCGGTGCCGTAGGCGCCGGCGCCATGCTTCTGGCCCTCGGCCCACAGCGCTTCCCAGACGGCCTGGCCGTAGTCGGCCGGCACGTTGACCTCGAAGCCGCGCTCGCCGGTGAACGACATGCGGAACAGCCTTGTCGGCACGCCGCAAATCCTGCCCTCGCGCACCGACATATGCGGCAGCGCCCCGTCCGACATGTCGATGCCTTCGACCAGTGGCGCGATGATGTCTCGCGACTTCGGTCCCTGCACGGCAATCACCGCCCACTGCTCGGTGGTCGAGGTCAGCCAGACATTCAGATGCGGGAACTCGGTCTGGAGGTAATCCTCCATATGGTTCATGACGCGCGGCGCACCGCCCGTCGTCGTCGTCACATGGAAGCGGTCCGGCGCCAGTCTTCCAACCACGCCGTCGTCATAGATGAAGCCGTCTTCACGCAGCATGATGCCGTAGCGGCAGCGGCCGGGCTCCAGTTTCTCCCACGGATTGGTGTAGAGCAGTTCCATGAACTTCGCCGCATCCGGCCCGACCACCTCGATCTTGCCCAGCGTCGAGGCGTCGAACAGGCCGGCCGTCTTGCGCACCGTGACACACTCACGATCGACGGCGGCGTGCATGTCCTCGCCCGCCTTCGGAAAATACCAGGCGCGCTTCCATTGGCCGACATCCTCGAACACCGCACCTTGGGCCTCGGCCCACGGATGGATCGCCGTCTTGCGGGTCGGGTCGAACAATTTTCCGCGCGCATGGCCGACGATCGCGCCGAAGGTGACCGGCGTGTAGGGCGCCCGGAACGTCGTCAGGCCGACCTGCGGGATCGGCTTGCCCAGCGTCTCGGCAGCAATAGCCAGACCGTGCATGTTGGAGGTCTTGCCCTGGTCGGTCGCCATGCCGTTTGTGGTGAAGCGCTTGACGTGCTCAATCGAGCGCATGCCTTCATGCACCGCCTGGCGGATGTCCTTGGCGGTGACATCGTTCTGGAAATCGACAAAGGCCTTGACTGTCGTATCCGGCCCGGCGCCGGGCGCCGCACCCAGCATGCCGCGCGACCAGCTCTCGCTGGCGTCGACCTTCGGCTTGGTTCCCTTGACGGTGTTGGCGCTGGCATCTTTTGCCGCTTTGGCGCCCGCCGCATAGGCCTCGTCGATCGTCGCCGACAGCCCGTCCGTGCCGTTGCAGGCGCCGACCGACACGCAATCTTGCGCATAGGCGCCGGGCACGAAGCGCTTGGTCTCGTCGTTGAAGGCAACCTTGCCGCGCGATTGCGAGAACAGATGCACCGACGGAGTCCAGCCGGCCGACATCAGGATGGCGTCGACCGGGACGGTGCGTTCGCCGCCGCCATTCTTCGGCTGCACGGTCATCGATGAGACGCGCAATTTGCCGCCGGCGCGGATCACCGCGCGGCCGAAATTGACCTCGATGCCGAGCGCCCTCGCCTCGTCGATCACCGACCCGGTCGGGTTGTCGCGCAGGTCGACTATCGCCGCCACGCCGACGCCCGCCTTCTTCAGGTCGATCGCCGCCGCATAGGCGGAATCATTGGCCGTATAGACGCCGACATTCCTGCCGACCGCGACGCCGTAATGGTTGAGATAGGTGCGCGCCGCTGACGCCAGCATGATGCCGGGCCGGTCGTTGTCGGCAAACACCATGTGCCGCTCGATGGCGCCGGTCGCCAGCACCACGCGTTTGGCGCGAACCTGCCACAGCCGCTCGCGCGGCAGGTCGCGGCCGGGGTTCTGCAGATGATCGCTGACGCGCTCGACCAGCCCGACGAAATTCTGCGCGTAATAGCCGAAGGCCGTGGTGCGGGCCAGCACGCGGACATTGTCCATCGCCTTGAGCTTGGCGACTGCACCTTGCGCCCAGGCAAAACCGTCCTGGCCGTCGATGCTGGCACCGCTCTCGAAATGCAGGCTGCCGCCGAAATCCGCCTGCTCGTCGGCAAGGATCACGCGCACGCCGGTTTCGGCCGCGGCAAGTGCGGCGGCGATGCCGGCAGCACCACCGCCCAGCACCAGCACGTCGCAATGGGCAAAGCGCGCCGAATAATGGTCGGGATCCGGCTGGTCGGGGGCGACGCCGAGGCCGGCGGCGGCACGGATCTTGGGCTCGTAGAGATTTTTCCAGGCGGACTTCGGCCACATGAACGTCTTGTAGTAGAAGCCGGCCGATAGCAGCGGCGAGGCGATGTCGCCGACCGCACTGACGTCGAAGGAAAGCGACGGCCAGCGGTTCTGTGACTGTGCCGTCAGCCCGTCATAGAGCTCCTGCACGGTGGCGCGGACATTTGGTGTCTTCCTGGCGGAGTCGCGCTTGATCTCGACCAGCGCATTGGGCTCTTCCGCCCCAGCGGACAGGAAGCCGCGCGGTCGGTGGTATTTGAACGAGCGGCCGACCAGATGGACGCCGTTGGCGAGCAGCGCCGAGGCCAGCGTATCGCCCTCGACACCGGCATAGGACTGGCCGTCGAAGCTGAAGCGGGTCGTCTCTGCCTGCTTGAGGCGCCCGGCGCCGGGAGTGCGGAACGCTGCGATCATTTGGCGGCTCCCGGCAGGTTCGCCGGCTTGGGTTCGCCGGCCTTGTAGGTCATCAGGAACCTGTCGCTGACGGTGTCGCGCACGGCATTGAAGAACCGCGCGCAGCCATGCATATGCCGCCAGCGCTCATAGATGATGCCTTTGGGGTTCGAGCGGATGAAGAAGAACTTTTCGAAATCATCGTCGCTCTCGCCGGCCATATCTGCCGAACGCGCGATATGCGCCTCGCCGGCGTTGCGGAATTCGAGTTCCGGACGCTCTTCCTCGCAATAGGGGCAGCGGATGAGAAGCATGGTTGTTCCTACAATTCGCCGTGGCCGACGCGGGCGCCGGCCGGTTGATCGCAAAGCCGCTGACCCAACGTCACGAAGGGAGCCATCATCAGTGCGCCACCGCCGCCGCCGCCGCCTCGTCGATCAGACGGCCGGTGCGGAAGCGCTCGATGGTGAACGGCGCGTTGATCGGGTGCGGATCGTCCCTGGCGATGGTGTGGGCAAAGACATGGCCCGAGCCCGGCGTCGCCTTGAAGCCGCCCGTGCCCCAGCCGCAATTGACGTAGAGGCCGGGCACCGGCGTCTTGGCTAGGATCGGCGAGCGGTCGGGCGTCACGTCGACGATGCCGCCCCACGAGCGCAGCATCTTCATGCGCGTGAACATCGGGAACATCTCGCAGATGGCGTCGAGCGTGTGCTGGAGGATGTGCAGGCCGCCGGTCTGCGAATAGGAGATATATTGGTCGGTGCCGGCGCCGATGACCAGTTCGCCCTTGTCGGACTGCGAGATATAGGCGTGCACGGTGTTCGACATCACCACGCAAGGGAAGACCGGCTTGACCGGCTCCGACACCAACGCCTGCAGCGGATAGCTTTCCAGCGGCATGCGCACCCCGGCCATGTTCATGATGACGGACGAATGACCGGCCGCCACCACGCCGACCTTCCTGGCGCCGATGAAGCCGCGCGTCGTCTCGACGCCGGTGACCGCGCCGTTCGGCGCCCGTTTGACGCCGGTGACTTCGCAGTTCTGGATGATGTGGACGCCGCGCGCCGAGGCGCCGCGCGCATAGCCCCAGGCGACCGCATCGTGCCGCGCGGTGCCGCCGCGACGCTGCAGGGTGGCGCCCATCACCGGATAGCGGGCATCGCGCGAAATGTTGAGCGGCGGGCAGAATTCCTTCGCCGCTTCCGGCGTCAGCCATTCATTGTCGATGCCGTTCAGACGGTTGGCATGGACGTGGCGTTTCAGCACCTGGATGTCGTGCACATTGTGCGCCAGCATCATGACGCCGCGCGGCGAGTACATGACGTTGTAGTTGAGCTCTTGGCTGAGCCCGTCCCACAGCTTCAGTGCATGGTCGTAGATGCCGGCGCTTTCGTCATAGAGGTAGTTGGAGCGGATGATGGTGGTGTTGCGGCCGGTATTGCCGCCGCCGAGCCAGCCTTTTTCCAGCACCGCGACATTGGTGATGCCGTGCACCGTGGCGAGATAGTAGGCGGTGGCCAGGCCATGGCCGCCGGCGCCGACGATGATGACGTCGTACTCCTTCTTTGGCTCGGGCGAAGACCACTGCTCCTCCCAGCCCTTATGGCCGCGCATGGCCTCGCGGGCGATGGCGAATACCGAATACTTTTTCAACGTTCTGGCCTCGCAGACAGCGGCCGGGCATCCAATCGAGCGCCGGCGCGCGAGGTGTATCACTAGCGAAACCGCGCTGCCACCCTTGCGCTGTTTGCGACGGCGCTTGCCGTTTTGCGCCGCGACAAAAAAGACCCGTGCGAAGCGGCGGGCCAACGACGCATCCGGGCGCCTTCGCAGGTATCGGGTGGCTCGCCCCACCTCGATCTGCGACCAAGCATCCGATTGCCGGCAAAACTGGCACGAAGAAAAAGGATGCAAAAATGCTCGCACTCGCCAACAAGGTCGCCATCGTCACTGGCGCCAGTTCCGGCATCGGCCACGCCACGGCAAAACTCTTTGCCGAGGAAGGCGCCAAGGTGGTCGTCGCTGCCCGTCGCCAGGCAGAGCTGGACGCGCTCGTCACGGAAATCGAGGAGGCCGACGGCACGGCCATTGCTCTTGCCGGCGACGTCCGCGACGAGGCCTATGCCAAGGCCCTTGTCGATCTTGCGGTGGGCAGGTTCGGCGGTCTCGACATCGCCTTCAACAATGCTGGCTCCGTCGGCCAGATGGGACCGGTTCCCGACATGTCGCTGAAGACGTGGCACGAGACCATCGACATCAATCTGACCGGCGCCTTTATCGGTGCAAAATACCAGGTGCCGGCGCTGCTGGAGCGCAGCGGCGGTTCGCTGATCTTCACCTCCAGCTTCGTCGGTCGCACCGCCGGCATGCCGGGCATGGCCGCTTACGCTGCGGCCAAGGCCGGGCTGATCGGTTTGACGCTGGTTCTGGCGGCCGAATACGGGGCACAAGGGTTGCGCGTCAACGCACTGCTGCCCGGCGGCACCGACACGCCGGGCGCGACGACGACCACGCCCGAAGCCCGGGCTTTCGTCGAAGGCATCCACGCCCTGAAGCGGATGGCGCAGCCGGAAGAGATCGCCCGCTCGGCGCTCTACCTGGCGTCGGATGCGTCGAGCTTCACCACCGGAACCGCGCTGTTTGCCGATGGCGGCGTTTCGATCAATCGGACCTGAGGCCTTTCCCGCATGGGCGAACAAGCGGCAATGTCGCAAAAGCGGTCTTGCTTTCCAGCGCGATTTGGCGATTTCTTCGGACAGTTCTGTTCGAAGACGGGCCTAAAACATGCTGCTGATCAGGACCTACATCGCTGGTAGCGCAATCGAGGGCGTCGGCGTGTTCGCCGCCGAGCCGATCAGAAAGGGAGCGTCGATCTGGCGGCTCGATCCGGATTTCGATCGGCTGATCCCGCTGGAAAAATATAAGGCCGCGCCGCCGCACCTCAAGGAATTGCTCGACAGATATGCCTATCCGAGCCCCGACCGGCCCGGATTCATGGTCTATGAAGTCGACAACGGCCGCTTCATGAACCATTCCGAAAGGCCGAACACGGATTTTTCGCAGTATGGCGGGGCAACCGCCATCCGCGACATAGCGGCGGGCGAAGAAATAACCTGCGATTACGGCGAGTTCTTCGAGGATTTCGAGCGGCTTCATCTGGCCACGGCATAGAGGGAGAGCCTGTCGCCAATTGCTCTGTTGCGAATCAAACGGCACGGAGCGGTGACCAGCTCCGTGCCACGTATCCAGCCCCAGCTTAGTTCCGGTGAGAATGCGGCTCGTCGGTGTGGCGGCCGTCATACTGCAGGTCCAGCTCGCGAATCGCCTCCTGGCCTTTCGTCGGATCGACAAGCCTGAGAAGCGCGTCGATCTTGGCCTCCATCCGGTCGGTACTCTCCTTCGATTGCGGCGATCCGACGAAGAGCAGGAACGCCAGGCCACCGACCTGCCAGAGCAGCTGCAGGAATTCCGACTGCCAGTTCTCGAGCGTGTCGCGGCTCATCTCGATCAGATAGCCGCCGAACTCGGGCGGTTGGCCAAGCGCTCGCTGCTCGTCGAGATAGGCGAACCAGCCGAAAACCCAGTGGCCGACAAGCGAGATGATGAAGAAGCCGAGGGTAATCCAGGCATAGCTGTAAGCCCGCCACACCGAAGGTCGCTTCACGTTGCTCGCCGGCCTGCTGTCGTCACCGCTTGGCATTGTCGCTGTCCGATGCCGAGCGAGCCAGGAACTGCCCCGTAGTCGCGGGCAGCTTGTTTTTCAGCCACTCGGCCATCGCCTCCTCTTCACGCAGATTTTGTTCGCAGGCCCGGGCGATCTCCGTTTCGCCGAGGGACTCGGCGGTTGCGATGAGGATCGTGTAGGAGGCGATCTCCATATGCTCGAAGGTGTAGCTCGCCAGTGAGCCTTTCATCACCTCGTCGTCGGCGAAGACGCCGCTCAGGGACTGCGCCATCGCCAGCAGCTTGCCGCCGGCGTCCTTCAGCGCGGATGTATCTTCGCCCAGTCTTTCCAGGCAGGTTCCGAGGCGCGCGGCGTGTCCCTTCGTCTCATCGAGGTGCAGCCTGATGCGCTCGCTGAGCTCGGGATAACTCTCCAGCCGATTGAGCTGGCCGTTCAGCATGGTTTCGGCCTGCTCCTCCATCGCATGCGCGTCCTTGAGCCATTGGACGAGCCATTCACGGGTGCCTGACATCGGCTTTCCCCTGTGCTTGTTTCGCCGCAACAACCATTGGGGAACGAGGTTGGTTCCTTCGTTGATAGAGCCGGGCGGAGCGTTCTGCCGGATTGAGGCAGCCAGAATTTTATCGGTGGCGAAGAAACCGCCAACGATCGCTCACGGTGCGGAGAGCCCCCCGAGCAGGCGAATATGCTACCAGAGGTCGTAATTCCTTGCTTTCTGACGGCAGTTATGCTATTGATTTGCCCATCGTGCTGATTTGCGCCGACGACCCGCCGCCGAGGCGGGTTTTTCGTTTCGGCAGTGGACAGAGCGGCATGATTCTGCTATCAGCCGCCACAATTCGTGGTGTAGACCGCCGCGGAGGCAAGCGACTATGGCCACTTGCCTGTTGTTAACAAACCCGAAAGACAGGATTGCCCGTGCAGGTACTAGTCCGCGACAACAATGTTGATCAGGCGCTTCGCGCGCTCAAGAAAAAGATGCAGCGCGAAGGCATCTTCCGCGAAATGAAGATGCGCGGACATTACGAGAAGCCTTCCGAGAAGCGCGCCCGCGAAAAGGCGGAAGCCGTTCGCCGCGCCCGCAAGCTGGCCCGCAAGCGGGCCCAGCGCGAAGGCCTGCTGCCGATGACGCCGCGCCCGGTGGCGGCTGGTGCTGCCGGTGCTCCGCGTCCGCCGCGGTTCTGACGCCAATTTTTCGTCCTTTTCGAAGGATACCCAGGGTGGCGCGATGCGTAATCGCCGCCACCTTTT
Organism: Mesorhizobium onobrychidis; assembly: GCF_024707545.1. NCBI lineage: Bacteria > Pseudomonadati > Pseudomonadota > Alphaproteobacteria > Hyphomicrobiales > Phyllobacteriaceae > Mesorhizobium > Mesorhizobium onobrychidis. Next base: position 2,002,380 of record NZ_CP062229.1, on the reverse strand, counting down.
TGTTGAATTCGACCAGTTCGGAGAGGGCCGGAACAGACCTGACGGCGCGGCGGGCAGTGAGGACAGAGCAGATATGAACGCAACAAGCGTGGAGCGCAGAACCGCAATGCGCGGCTTCGCCCTGACGGCAGCCCTGCTTTCCGGCTTGGCGCTCGCCGGCTGCCAGACAGCCCCGACCGGCGAATTCACCAACATCGACAAGGCACAAGGGTCGGCCGAAAACATCTCCTCGCTGTCGGCCGTTATCCAGCGCAGCCCCCAGGATCCGGAAGGCTACAATGTGCGCGGCTCGGCCTATGGCCGCGGCGGCCAGTATCAGGCGGCGCTCAAGGACTTCAACACCGCCATCCAGCTCAATCCGAATTTCTACCAGGCCTATTCGAACCGCGCTCTCATCCAGCGCTTCCTCGGCGACCAGGCGGCCGCGCTTGCCGACTACAACCGCTCGATCCAGATCAATCCCGACTATGACGCCGCCTATATCGGCCGCGGCAATCTCTACCGAAAAGCCGGCCGCATCCAGGAAGCGTTCAACGATTTCCAGAAGGCGATCCAGCTCGACACGACGGATGCGCGCGCCTATCACAATCGCGGCCTGATCTATCAGAGCCAGGGCCAGCACGCTTTCGCCATCGAGGATTTCTCGACCGCCATCTCGCTGGCGCCGGACGCCGCCGAACCCTACAATGGCCGCGGCCTCTCCTACCTCGCCATGAACGATGAGGACAATGCCTTCGCCGACATCAACATGGCGATCAAGCTCGACGGCAAGAATGCCGAGGCCTGGTCCAACCAGGCGCTGATCTACGAGCGGCGCGGCGACAAGGCCAAGGCGGCAAAATCCTACCGCGAGGCAGTGCGCCTCAACCCCACCTACCAGCCGGCCAGGGACGGCCTGGCGCGCACCAGCACCGGCTGACCGACGGCGGAGTTTCGGCCTGATATGGCAGGCCTGCCGTTTGGCATGCCTTCGAAACCTTCAATGACTGTGCATTGACGCTCGCCTTGATCGCGCCAAGTTTTCGGCGGAACGCTCGGGACGCTTAGCCGTTGTTCATGGCAATTCGCGAAAGGACCCCTCCCATGACCAAGAAACTCGCCTGTGCCGCCGCCCTCGCCGCCACGGTGCTCGCTGCCCCTGCCAGCGCGGGCAGGCTGGAGCTCGGCGTGCTCGACTGCACCATCGACGGCGGCACCGGCTACATCGTCACATCCAACAAAGGCGTGGCCTGCACCTTTCGCCCCCATCATGGCGGTCCCCCCGAAGCCTATACCGGGGTCATTTCCAAGCTCGGCGTCGACGTCGGCAGGACGTACCAGGGCGAATTGATATGGGCGGTTCTGGCGGCCACCCGCGATCGTGGTTCCGGCGATCTTGCCGGCAGCTATTATGGCGTCAATGCCGAGGCCAGCCTGGTGACCGGCGGCGGCGCCAACCTTCTGGTCGGCGGACTGAACAGCGCCTTCTCGCTGCAGCCTCTCAACGTACAGGCGCAGACCGGCGTCAACCTGGCAGTCGCCGTCACCTCACTGGAGCTGATCCACTCCTTCAAATAAGCGCCATAGCGTAACTCTGCATGCGGCGCGGGACAGGATTGGACTGTTCCGCGCCGCCTGATTTTTGGGAACTCCCGTGCTAAGGACGTTCTTCGCTGAGACCATGATCGCCAATCTTCGATCACCCTGACTTCCCGCGTTCATCAGCATCTCAGCGCACCCGCAAAAAACCGCTTGAGCTCAACTGCGGTTGAGGTTCTACAACCCGTCCCCGAAGCGCCGCGTGCCCGTTGGAGACGAAGAGCGCTCCACCATTTTTGAATCGGCGTATAAGAAAGTTTAGGAGGGCGGGGTGACCGAAACCAGCACAAACAGGGTCGATTGGCGCGCGCTGTGGGCGAGCGGCGATCTGGCGCGCTTCTGCTTCATCAGCCTCGGCATCCTGCTGCACGCCACCAACGAAACCATGGTGGCAACGGTGATGCCGGCCATGGTCGGCGAACTCGCCGGCGTTCAGCTTGTCGGCTGGTCGCTGGCGATCTACGAGCTCGGCGCCATCATCGCAGGCGCCGCCGCCGGACGGCTGGTGAGCTATGTCGCGCTGCGCACCAATATGGTGGTCGCCGCCCTGCTCTATGCCACCGGCGCCCTGGTCTGCGCCATCGCGCCCTCCATGCCGCTGTTCCTGACCGGGCGCCTGATCGAGGGTTTTGGCGGCGGCGCGTTAGTTTCGCTGGCCTTCGTCTCGGTCGAGCGGCTGTTTCCACGCGCCATCTGGCCGCAGCTTTTCGGTGTCATGTCGGCGATTTGGGGCGTCGCCGCCTTCAGCGGGCCGGTGCTCGGTGCGTTGATGACCGAGTTGCTCTCCTGGCGCTGGGCTTTCGGTATCTTCACGGTCGGCGGCGCGGTCATGGCGCTGGCGAGCTTCATCGTGCTCGACACGCCTGAGGCAACCAGGCCGCAGGCGATCACTGGAACGGCGCCGCCGTTCCCCTTTGCCGCGCTCGGCTGCCTGGCCGTCAGCGTCGTGCTGATCGCCACGGCCGGTGTCGACATTGCCCTGCTGCGCTCGTCCCTGCTGCTTACGCTCGGCCTGATCGGGCTTGCACTGTTCATCCGCATCGACGCGCTGAAGCCGGGCTCGCGGCTGTTTCCGTCGCGGCTGTTCTCCTGGCGCTCGCCGGTCGGCGCAGGCATGACCATGGTCGCTGCCTTTTCGGTGGCGACCTGTTCCTTCGCCGTCTACGGTCCGCTGCTTCTGACCAGCCTGCACGGCATTCCGATCCTGACCACCGGCTATATCATCGCCGCCGAATCGATCGCCTGGTCGATCCTGTCGATCCTCGTCGCCAATGCGCCGCCGGAACGCGAGAGGCTGATCATCACCGGCGGCGCGCTGATGATCGCGGCCGGCGTCGCCGGTTTCGCCTATGCCGTGCCGGCGGGTTCGATTCCGCTGATCCTGTTTTGCGCCTTGCTGCAAGGCGGCGGCTTCGGCATTGCCTGGCCCTTCGTTACACGCGTGATCGTGGCATCGGCCAGGGACGGCGAACAAACGATCGCTTCCGCCGCCGTACCGACGATGCAGCGCATCGGCTATGCGGTCGGTGCCGCGTTGACCGGCATCGTAGCCAACGCCAGCGGTTTCTCCGAGGGCCTGAACCGAGAGGCGGCGGCAAATGTCGCCACCTGGCTGTTCCTCGCCTTCGTGCCACTCGGGATTCTGGGATGCCTTGCAGCGCTCAGGATCTCGGGGCCGGCAGCCCGGCCACAGGAAGCGACGGGCTAGACAGTAATCGTCTTAAGCCGCTCGGCGATCAGTGCTGCAAGCCGCGTCGCCACCTCGTCCTTGCTCATCTCGGGCCATTCCTCGACACCGGCCTTCGAGACGATCCGCACCCGGTTGCGATCGCCGCCCATCACCCCGCCTTCGTGGGACACGTCGTTGGCGACGATGAAATCGGCGCCCTTCTTCGCAAGCTTGGCCTCGGCGTTCCTGACCAGATCCTGCGTTTCGGCGGCGAAGCCGACGAGCAGGCTGGGCCGCTTCTTGTGATGACCGACACCGGCAAGAATATCAGGGTTTTCGATCATCTGCAGCGCCGGCGGCCCCTCGCCCGCCACCTTCTTGATCTTCTCGCCGGCCGAGGTCTCGCTGCGCCAGTCGGCAACCGCCGCGACGAACACCGCCGCGTCCGCCGGCAGCAGCTGTTCGACAGCGTCCTTCATCTCGTTCGCGGTTTCGACATGCAGCGTGGTGACCTCAGCCGGATCGGCAATGCCGACCGGACCGGAGACGAGGTGGACATCGGCACCCAGCCGTGCCAGCGCCGCGGCGATGGCATGGCCCTGCTTGCCGGACGAACGGTTGGCGATGTAGCGCACCGGGTCGATCGGCTCATGCGTCGGCCCTGAGGTGACGATGATCTTTCTGCCTGCCAGCGGCTTCGGCCTGATATCGAGCAGCGCCTCGATCGCAGCGACGATCTCCAGCGGCTCGGCCATGCGGCCCTCGCCCGCCTCGTTGCTCTCGGCCATCTCGCCCTTTGCCGGGCCGACGAATGCGACGCCGTCCTTCTGCAATGTCGCCCGGTTGCGCCGGGTCGCCGGATGCGACCACATTTTCGGGTTCATGGCGGGCGCCATCAAGACCGGCTTGTCGGTGGCGATGAGCACGGTGGAGGCAAGATCGTTGGCGTGGCCGTTGGCAAGCTTCGCCATCAGATCGGCGGTGGCCGGCGCCACGACGACAAGGTCGGCCTCGCGCGACAGGCGGATATGGCCGACATCGTGCTCGTCATTGCGGTCGAACAGATCGGTGAAGACGTGGTCGGCGGAGAGCGCCCCGGCCGACAGCGTGGTCACGAACTCCTGCGCCGCGGCGGTCATCACCACACGCACGGTGGCACCGCGCTCGCGCAGCCGGCGGATCAGATCCAGCGCCTTGTAGGCGGCGATACCACCGCCGATGATCAGCAGGATGCGCTTGCCGGAAAGGGTCATGCCCGAGGCCAGTTCCTGTCCAGTGTCATGCCGGCCTCAGCGCCGGTTCGATGTCGGTATGGATGAAATCGTCGCCCTTGAAAAGCAGTGGCAGGTTTCGGGTCTTGGCCAGAGCGTAGGCGAAACAGTCGCCCATGTTGAGATTGGCGCGATGGCCAGTACCTCGGCCATAGAATGCATAGGCTTCAATTCCGGCTTGCGCATGTTCAGCGGAGAGAGCGACGATCGTGACTTTGAGTCTAGCAAGAAGGCCTGTCAACTCGGCCGTGCCGGCCGCGCCATAGCGTCGGACAATTACTGTGCCGCATTCCATCAGAGTCGCGGCGCTCATCAATATCTGCTGATTTCCTGCGAGGCGCTGGGCGATCGCCGGAGCATCGGGCTCCTGCTTCAGGATCGCCACGATCGCTGAGGTGTCGACCACCACGGTCATTCCTCCTCGATGAAGGACCAGAGGTCATCAGTGAATTTCTTCTGATCGAAGTCCGCTTGTTGCAGTCGTCGGCCGAATTCGAGGATTTCCTCCGCCGTGACGAAATCCCCGTCACGTTCTTTGGTGGCTGCCACATCCTTCAGCAACAGATTTCTTGCCTCCTGCTCCATTGACAGGCCATGTCTGGCAGCCCGCTCGCGCAGCTTTTGCTTCAGATCGTCGTCGAGATTGCGAATGGTCAGGGTGCCCATAACTACCCTTGCCCCCGTGTCGTCGGTCTGAACTTGGCTTCGTCCTCGGCTGCAATGCCCGACGAGTCGAAACCTTTGGTGGTCGGAAGCCCAACGGATGCGGCGAGCACGTCCCGCGCCTCCTGCTCCATGGAAACGCCACGCGCGGCGCCGCGCTCACGCAGTCGCCGCATGACACTCTCATCCACATTGCGGACAGTAATCCGGGCCATGATCGCGCTCCCGCGACCTAATATAGCGACACCGGAGCATGACTGCAATGACAGCACTGCTGTCATTGCTTGCAGTCAGAGCAGCTTCCAGGCGATATAGACCAGCGCCAGCGCGATCACCCACAGCGCCAGCCGGCCGGATCTGCTATAGCGCGCCTCGGCCTTGCCGATGGCGTGCGCCGTCCTGTCATCGAAACGCAGCCCGTGTTCGGCCATCAGATCGATCTCGCGCGACAGCCGCTCGGTGCGGGCGGCGAGGTCCGGCGCCTGGCGGGCCAGCGCCAGCAGCGCGTTGGTGCCGTCACGTGCGTCGGCCAGCAGAGCACGCGGGCCGAGATTGCCTGATATCCAGCCTCCGACCACCGGTTCGGACGTCTTCCACATATTGAAGGCCGGGTCGAGGGTGCGGGCGACGCCCTCGACCACCACCATGGTCTTCTGCAGCAGCACCAGTTCGGACCGCGTCGCCATATCGAAGAGGTCGGTCACCTCGAACAGAAGCGCCAAGAGCTTGGCCATCGAGATGGTCTCGGCCGGCTGGCCGTGGATCGGTTCGCCGATCGCCCGGATCGCCTGGGCGAACGCAGCGACATTATGCCGGCGCGGCACGTAGCCGGCCTCGAAATGCACTTCGGCGACGCGCAGATAGTCACGGGTGATGAAGCCGTAGAGGATCTCGGCGAGAAAACGGCGCTCCTTCTTGCCGAGCCGGCCGGCTATGCCGAGATCGACAGCGACGATCGTGCCATTGGGCTCGACGAACAGGTTTCCCGGATGCATGTCGGCGTGGAAGAAACCGTCGCGCAGCGTATGGCGCAGGAACGACTGGACCAGATTGGCGGCGATCGCCTTCAGATCGTGGCCGGCGGCAGCGAGGCCGGCAATGTCGTTCATCTTGATGCCGTCGACCCATTCCATGGTCAGCACGTCGCGGCCGGTGCGTTCCCAATCGACGGACGGCACGCGAAAGCCGGGATCGTCCTTGGTGTTCTCGCCGAGCTCCGAAAGCGCTGCCGCCTCGAGCCTCAGATCCATTTCGATCTTGGTGGTCTGCGCCAGCGTCTCGGTCACTTCGACCGGCCGCAGCCGGCGCGACGACGGGATGTATTTTTCCTGGAGACGAGCGGCGAGGAAATAGCTTTCGAGATCGCGAAAGAAGCGGCGCCGCACGCCCGGCCGGATGACCTTCACCGCCACCCGCGAACCGACGCCGTTCGCCAGGGTTTCCGCGAAATGGACCTGAGCGATCGAAGCCGCGGCAACGGCCTCGCCGAAACTGGCGTAGAGTTCGCCGACCTTGCGCCCGAGCGAAGCTTCTATCGCCGCAATAGCCTCGGCCTGCGGAAAGGTCTGCATCTTGTCCTGCAGCATGGCGAGATCGAGCGCTATGTCGTTGCCGACGACATCGGGCCGGGTCGCCAGGAACTGGCCGAGCTTGACATAGGACGGGCCGAGCCGGACGACGGCCTTGGCCAGCCGGTCGCCACGCTCATAGGCAAGCGCGCGGCGGCGGGTGAACAGCCGCGCCATCCGCCAGCCGAGTTTCGGCAGACCGAAGAGCTCGTCGCCCGGCAGCGCCGCGACGACGCCTTCGCGGACCAGCACCCAGCCGGCCCGCACCAGCCTGAAACCAGCGCCGACACTGCTCATGACTGCGCCAGCCTCAAAGCTTCCAGCCCGAATGAAGCGCAGCTATGCCGCCGGAATAATTGCGAAAAGAAGCGCGCTCGAAACCGGCGCGGGAAATCATCGCCGCGAAATTCTGCTGATTGGGAAATTTGCGGATCGACTCGACCAAGTAGGAATAGGGCTCGCCGTCGCCGGTCACCGCCTTGCCGATCCTGGGGATGGCATTGAACGACCACGCCTCATAGACCTTGTCGAGCAGGGGCATGTCGACCTCGGAAAATTCGAGGCAAAGGAAGCGCCCGCCGGGCTTCAGCACGCGATAGGCTTCCGCAAGCGCCACATCGATGCGCGGCACGTTGCGAATGCCAAAAGCGATCGTGTAGGCATCGAATGTGGCCTCAGTGAAAGGCAGCTCCTCGGCATTGGCTTCGACGAAATCGGTATTTGCCGTCAGGCCCTTTTTTTCGGCCCGGTCGCGGCCGACCGCGAGCATCGAGCCGTTGATGTCGAGAACCGTGGCATGTGCGTTCCTGCCGCTCGCCTCGACGATGCGGAAGGCGATGTCGCCGGTGCCGCCGGCAACGTCAAGAACGCTCCAGCCCGGTCGTTTCGGTGGATTGAGCCATGTGACCATGGCGTCCTTCCACAGCCGGTGCAGCCCGGCCGACATCAGGTCGTTCATCAGATCGTAGCGGTTCGCGACCTTGTGGAAAACGTCATTGACCAGGGACTGCTTCTCGCCTGCCCGTACACGCTTGAAACCATAGGAGGTTTCCATGCCGCCAACTGCCGTGGTTCTCTCTACCGACATTATTTTTGATCCGCCATAAAACCGGCGGGACCATAGCCGATCGATGGTGCCGACGCTATTGTTTAAGGCGCGGTGTTCGGCCGCGCTTCCCGGTCGTGGAATCATGCTTATGGGTGCGCGACCTGGACTGACCTGACGGGATGACTGCATGCCTTTGAAAGCGGAACTGCACTGCCATATCGAAGGGGCAGCGGCGCCCGAGCTCGTCATCCGCCAGGCGCAGAAATACGGCAAGGACACCTCGCCCTACATTCAGGACGGCTCTTTCGTCTGGCACGATTTCACCTCCTTCCTCGCCGCCTATGACTTCTCCTCCGACCTGTTCCGCACGGAAGAGGACTATGCGCGGCTGGCCGATCATTACCTGACCAGCCTCGCCCGCGACGGCGCCATCTATTCCGAGATCTTCACCTCGCCGGACCACGCCGGCAACGCCGGCCTGTCGGCCAAGGCCTATACGGACGCGCTTGGCGAAGGCATGGCGCGCGCCAAGGCCAAGACCGGCATCGAGGGCCGCATGATTGTCACCGGCGTGCGCAACGCCGGCGTCGAATCGATCGAGCAGGCGGCGCGCTTCGCCGCCCGCTGCGGGCATCCGCTGGTCACCGGCTTCGGCGTCGCCGGCGACGAGCGGATGGGCGATCTGGAGGATTATGTCAGGGCCTTCGAAATCGCGCGCGAGGCCGGCCTCGGCATCACCGTCCATGCCGGCGAACTGATGGGCTGGGAGAGCGTCGAGGCCGCACTCGATCACATCCGCCCCGCCCGCATCGGCCATGGCGTGCGCGCCATCGAAAACCCCGACCTTGTCCGTCGCATCGCCGACGAAGGCGTCGTGCTCGAATGCTGTCCCAGCTCCAATATCGCGCTGAAGGTCTTCGACAGTTTCGCCGATCACCCTTTTCCGGCACTGCAGGCGGCTGGCTGCAAGGTGACGCTAAATTCCGATGATCCGCCCTATTTCTGGACGTCGCTGAAGCGCGAATACGACATTGCCGCCGAGCATTTTTCGATGAACGACAAGGCGCTCGCCGCCGTCACCAGAACCGCCGTCGAGGCCGCCTTCGTCGACAGGAAGACCAAGGCAATGCTGCTGGGCCGGCTCGACGTCAAGGGCAGGTGAATGGTGAATGGTTCACCCGGCGCTTCGGTCCGTCAACCGCGAGTTTTTCCGCTGAACCAAGGACTCGCAAACCTATTCACTATTCACTATTCACCATTCACCATTCACCATTCACTATTCACCTGCGCAGCTAGGAGAACACCATGCAGGGCGTCACCGTCGTCGACCACCCGCTTGTCCAGCACAAGCTGACCATCATGCGCAAGAAGGAAACCTCGACGGCCGGCTTCCGGCGGCTGCTGCGCGAGATCTCGCTGCTGCTCGGCTACGAGGTCACCCGCAACCTCGAACTGACGACGACGACGATCGAAACGCCGATCGAGACGATGGAAGCGCCGACACTGGAGGGCAAGAAGCTGGTCTTCGCCTCGGTGCTGCGCGCCGGCAACGGCTTGCTCGAAGGCTTGCTCGACCTGGTGCCGGCGGCGCGCGTCGCCCATATCGGTCTCTACCGCGATCATGAGACGCTGGAAGCCGTCGAGTATTTCTTCAAGGCGCCGAGCGATCTCGCCGATCGGCTGGTGATCGTCGTCGACCCGATGCTGGCGACCGCCAATTCGGCGATCGCGGCGATCGATAAGCTGAAAGGGCGCGGCGCCACCAACATCCGCTTCCTCTGTCTGCTGGCGGCGCCAGAGGGCCTCGAGCGCTTCACCAAGGCGCATCCCGATGTCCCGGTCTTCACCGCTTCCATCGACCGCCAGCTTAACGAGAAGGGCTACATCATGCCCGGTCTCGGCGACGCCGGCGATCGTCTGTACGGGACCAAATGACCGTGCGGCTCGTTTACCGATCGTTTACGCAAACGGCCGCTTTCCGCATCTGTTAAAGCCGCAAACACCATGTCGCGATAAGCATGGGCCTTCACGAAGGCCGGTCCATGCTGCGCAATCTTCTCATCCTCGGCGTGCTCGCCGTAACATCGGCGTCGTTCCCGATGCTCTATCAGTCGAATCCGCAGATGTTCGATGGCCTGCTGAAATCGGCGGTCGGGGCCAGGCCGGAGGTCGAAACGCAAACGGACCTGAACCTGGCTGCGGTTCCCGACAGACCGGCGACGCCGCAGCCGCTCGGCCGCAAGGTCGTGGTCACCGCCGACGCGCGCGGGCATTTCACGTCGGCGTTCAAGCTCAACGGTCGAACGGTCGACGGCATGATCGACACCGGCGCAACGCTGGTCGCCATCAACAGTTCGACGGCACGCAGGATCGGAATTTCGCTGAACGCGTCGGACTTCAAACACCAGGTCAACACCGCCAACGGCGCCATCAAGGCTGCCCTGGTGACCGTCGATCGGCTGCAGATCGGCAAGATCACGGTCGACGGCGTTCAGGCGGTGGTGCTCGACGACAAGGCGCTGCGCACCAATTTGATCGGCCTGAGTTTTCTCCAGCGGCTTGAAAAGTACCAGGTCGAAAACGGCGCGCTGCTGCTCGTCCAGTGATCAACCGCGCGGCAGGATCCGCCGGATCACGGTTTTATCCGCAGGCGGCTTCGAAGCGCCGATCGCATAGGCCGAAAGCACGGCGGCCGCGGCCGCTTCGGCATCTCCGGCATTGCGTGCATGGACCAGCGCCAGCGCCTCGCCGGCGCGCACCTCCGCGCCGACCGGCAACAGCCGGGTGATGCCGACCGCATGGTCGATCCTGTCGTCCGGCCGTATGCGCCCGCCGCCAAGCCCGACGACGGCAAGTCCGATGTCGCGGGTGGCGATGCCGGTGACGAAGCCGTCTTCGGCGGCCTTGACCGCAAACTCCGTCGCCGCCTTCGGCAGGTATTTTTCCGGGTTCTCGACGAAGTCGGCCGGACCGCCGAGCGCCGCCACCATGCGCGCGAAGACGGCGGCGGCACCGCCGCCGGCTAGCGTCTCGGCGGCGCGCCGCATGCCGTCCTGGTTGGACGACACCAGCCCAGCCGACTGCAGCATGTCTGCGGCCAGTGCCAGCGTCACATCCTCCAGTCGCCGGTCGCGGAAGCGGCCGGTGAGGAAATCGACGGCATTGCGCACCTCGACCGCGTTGCCGGCTGCCGACGCCAGCGGCTCGTTCATGCCGGTGACCAGCGCCGAGGTCTTCAGGCCGGCGCCATTGGCGACTTCGACCAGGCTGTTCGCCAGTGTCGTTGCGTCGCGCGACTTTTCCATGAAGGCGCCGTTGCCGACCTTTACGTCGAGCACCAGCGACTGCAGGCCGGCGGCCAGCTTCTTCGAGAGGATCGAGGCGGTGATCAGCGGCACCGATTCGACGGTTCCCGTCACGTCGCGGATCGCATAGAGCCTGCGGTCGGCGGGCGCGAGATCGGCGGTTTGGCCGATGATGGCGCAGCCGGCTTCAAGCACTGCCTTGCGGAAGCCCGCCACATCCGGCTGGCTGATATAGCCGGGGATGGCATCCATCTTGTCCAGCGTGCCGCCGGTATGGCCGAGGCCGCGGCCGGAAATCATCGGCACATAAGCGCCGCAGGCGGCGACGATCGGCGCCACCAACAGCGAGACATTGTCGCCGACGCCGCCTGTCGAATGCTTGTCGGTGACCGGGCCCGGCAGGTCCGACCAATCGAGCACGTCGCCGGAATCGCGCATGGCCAGCGTCAGCGCCACCGCCTCGTCGCGGCTCATGCCGTTGAAGAACACCGCCATGGCGAACGCCCCGACCTGCCCGTCCAAGACAGTGCCGGCGGTCACGCCTTCGATGAAGCTGGCGATCTCCTGCGTCGACAGCTTGTGGCCGTCGCGCTTGCTGCGAATGATTTCCTGGGGAAGCATCAGGCCGGGACCTTGCGCTCCGGCAATCCGTCCTGGAACACACGCTGGAGGATCGTCGCCAGCCGCGCGCCGCCGACCGGCGCCATGTCCTTGGTCTCCTGGTGCGAAAGCTCCGCCCCGGTCATCCCTGCGGCAAGGTTGGTGATGACCGAGCAGGCGGCGACGCGCAGGCCGAGGAAACGGGCGAGAATGACCTCCGGCACGGTCGACATGCCGACGGCGTTAGCACCCATGACGCGCGCCATGCGGATCTCGGCGGGCGTCTCGAAGCACGGCCCGGAAAACCACATATAGACGCCCTTGTGCAGCGCGGTAGCCGTCGCCTTCGCCGCCGTCTCGATCGCCGAGCGAAGGCCGGCATCATAAGCCTCGGTCAAGCCGACGAAGCGGCGATCGCTCGGCTCGCCGATCAGCGGATTGGAGCCCGAGAAATTGATGTGGTCGGTGATCAGCATCACCGAGCCCGGCCCCATGTCCGGATCAACCGAGCCGGCAGCATTGGTGAGGATCAGTTTCGAGATGCCGAGGCCGGCGAGCACCTCCAGCGCCGGCCGCATCGCAGCCGCGTTGCCGTGCTCGTAGTAGTGAGCGCGGCCGGACAGCATCAGCACTGGCGTGCCGGCAAAACGTCCCGCCACCACCTCGCCGGCATGGCCTGTGACGCCGCTTCTGGGAAAGCCCGGCAATTCGGCATAGGAAATGCGGACAGCGTCCTCGACCTGGTCGACAAGCCCGCCAAGACCCGAACCCAGCACAAGCGCGGTGGCGGGCGCCAGCCCGTCCAGCCTTTCGACGAGACGATCAAGCGCTTCCTTCATTTCAACCAGCTCTTCATTTCAACCAGCTCTTCATTTCAACCAGCTCTTCATTTCAACATGTCGCCCTGAAAGCCGTAGGGCAGCATCTCGCCCATGGTCACGGTCTCGACCACGCCGGCATTGTCGCAGAGATAGAGTTTGGTTTCCGGCCGGCAGAATTCGGCCAGCCGCTGCCGGCAGCCGCCACAGGGCGAGCATTTCGCCATCCGCTCGGCGATCACCGCGATCTCCGTGATCCTGCCGCCGCCGCCCATGATGTAGTGGCCGAGCGCGGTGGTTTCGGCGCACCAGCCTTCCGGATAGGAAGCGACCTCGATGTTGGCCCCGGCAAAGACGCGGCCGTCCTCGGTGCGCAGTGCCGCCCCGACAGGAAACTTCGAATAGGGCGCATAGGCCTTGGCCATGGCGGCCTTGGCCGCTTCGAACAGATCATGCGACATTGTTTTTCCCTCGCATGATCCTGTCCGAAAACCGGCTTCCACTTTTCGGGATCATGCTCATATTTTTCCCTCGCATGATCTTGTACGAAACCGGGTTCCACTTTTCGCTGACGCGGACCTGCGGTTCGAAATCATGCTTAGCGTTCCTTGACATAGGGCACGCCGCCGGCGCGCGGCGGGATCGCCTTGCCGATGAAGCCGGCGAGCAGGATGACGGTGAGGATATAGGGCAGCGCCTGCATGAGCTGCACCGGCACCTTGCCGATCAGCGGCAGCGGCGTGCCCTGCAGGCGGATCGACAGCGCGTCGAGGAAGCCGAACAACAGGCAGGCGAACATGGCGTTGACCGGCTTCCACTTGGCGAAGATCAGCGCGGCCAGGGCGATATAGCCCTTGCCGGCGGTCATGTCCTTCACGAAGCCGCCATTCTGCACCATCGACAGATAGGCACCGGCAATACCAGTAAGCACGCCGGTGCAGATCAGCGCCCGGTAGCGCAGCCAGGCGACCGAGATGCCGGCGGTGTCGACCGCGGCCGGGTTCTCGCCGACCGCGCGCATACGCAAGCCGAAGCGGGTACGGAACAGCACCCACCGGGTGAACGGCACGGCGAGAAACGCGACATAGACCAGCACAGAATGGCCGGAGATGAGTTCCGAATATATCGGGCCGAGGATCGGCACGCTCCTGAGCGCGTCCGCACCGGGCCAGATGATCGCCCCGAACCGCTCGTCCGAGGCCAGAGCCGGCGTACGTCCACCTTGCTGGAACCAAGCCTGGCCGAGCATGATCGTCGATCCGGCGGCGATGAAGTTGATCGCCACGCCGGAGACGATCTGATTGCCGCGATGGGTGATCGAGGCGAAGCCGTGGACCAGCGCGAAAGCGACCGAGATGAGAATGGCCATGCCGAGGCCGAGATAGGCGGAATGGAAGACGGAGGCTGCGGCGGCGCCAGCGAAGGCGCCGACCAGCATCTTGCCCTCGAGCCCGATGTCGAAAATGCCGGCCCGCTCCGAATAGAGGCCGGCGAGGCAGGCGAGCAGCAACGGCACCGACAGGCGGATGGTCGAGTCCAGAACCTGGATGACGGCGTTGAACAAATCCATCTCAGGCACCTTTCCCCTTGATCGCTTCCATGCCGACAGATCTCGGGCTGAGCGAGGCGAACAGCGCCTGGACATAGGGCCGGAACATGTGCTCGAGCGCGCCGGCGAACAGGATGACCAGGCCCTGGATGATGACGATCATGTCGCGGCTGATCGCCGGCATCTCGAAGGCGAGCTCGGCGCCGCCCTGGTAGAGCATGCCGAACAATATTGCGGCGAGCACGATGCCGACCGGGTGGAGGCGCCCCATCAGCGCCACGGCGATGCCGACGAAACCGGCGCCCGAAACGAATTCGAGCGCGACATTGTGCTGATCGCCCATCGTCGGGTTGAGCGCCATCATGCCGGCCAGCGCGCCCGAAATCATCATGGCCACGATGATGATGCGGGTTTCCGAAATGCCGGCATAGCGCGCCGCTTTCGAGCTGTGGCCGTAGGTGCGCATCTCGTAGCCGAGCCTGGTGCGCCAGATCAGCACCCAGACCAGAAAGGCCATGGCCAGCGCCAGCAGGAAGCTGATGTTGAATGGCGCCGAACGGATCTTGGCGCCGAACAACTCGATGACCCAGTTGAGCTTCGGCAGTTGCGCGCCTTCTAGGAAGGTACGCGTCTGCGGCGCCATGGAGCCGGGCGGCTTCAAGAATCCGACCAGTGCGTAGACCATGACGCTGGCAGCGATGAAATTGAACATGATGGTGGTGATGACGATGTGCGAACCGCGCTTGGCCTGCAGATAGGCCGGGATCAGCGCCCACAGCGCCCCCATCGCCGCGGCGGCGATGATCGCCAGCGGGAAGGTGAGCCACCATGGCAGCACGCTGTCGAAGGCCAGGCAGACGATGCCGATGCCGAGACCGGCGATATAGCCCTGGCCCTCGCCACCGATGTTGAACAGACCGCAATGCGCCGCAACCGCCACCGACAGCCCGCTGAAGATGAAGGTGGTGGCGTAGAAAAGCGTGAACGCAATGCCTTGCCCACGGCCGAAGGCGCCCTCGACCAGAACGGCGGCAGCGCGGAACGGATTTTCGCCAACCAGTAGCACGACGAAGCCGGCGACGACGAAGGCAACGGCGAGATTGATCACCGGGATCAGCCCGTAATCCGCCCAGGCCGGCAGCTTGGCATAAGGCGTACTCATTCAGCCGCCTCCCGGTGCTCGACGCCGGCCATCAGCAGTCCAAGCTCGCCTTCGGTCGCCTCCGGGCCGCGCTCGCCGACGATGCGGCCGGCAAACATCACCAGGATGCGGTCGGAGAGCGAGCGGATCTCGTCGAGCTCGACCGATACCACCAGCACCGCCTTGCCCTGGTCGCGCATGGCAATGAGCCGCTTGTGGATGAATTCGATGGCGCCGACGTCGACGCCGCGCGTCGGCTGGCCGACGATCAGCACGCCCGGATCCTGTTCCATTTCCCGCGCCAGCACGATCTTCTGCTGGTTGCCGCCGGAGAAATTCGCGGTCTTGAGCCGGCAGTCCGCCGGGCGGATGTCGTATTTGGTGATCTTGTCCCTGGCCTCGTCGCGGATGGCGTCGATGTTGAGGAACGGCCCTTTCAGGTAGCGGGGATCGTCGTGATAGCCGAGGATCGAATTCTCGTTCTCCTCGAAGGCCAGCACCAGCCCGACATGATGACGGTCTTCCGGCACATGGGCGAGACCGCGGTCGCGCAGTTCGCCGGGATCGGCGGCCCCGGTTAGATCGATCGGCTTGCCGTCGAGCATGACGGAGCCCGAGACGGCGCGCCTGATGCCGGAAATCGCCTCGAGCGTTTCGGATTGCCCGTTGCCGGCGACGCCGGCGATGCCGACGATCTCGCCGGCGCGCACATCGAAGGAGATGTCGTCGACCATGGTGACGCCGCGGGAATCCTTCACCGTCAGGTTCTTGACCGCGAGCTTGACGCCGCCGGCTTCCGCCTCGCCCTTCTCGACCCTGAGCAGCACGCGCCGCCCGACCATCAGCTCGGCCAGCTCCTCGACGGTGGTCTTCCTGGTCTCCCTAGTCGCCACCATCGTGCCCTGGCGCATGACCGAAACCGTGTCGGTGATCGCCATGATCTCGCGCAGCTTGTGGGTGATCAGCACGATCGTTTTGCCCTGCTCCTTCAGCTGCTTGAGGATGCGGAACAGATGGTTGGCCTCAGCCGGGGTGAGCACGCCTGTCGGCTCATCGAGGATCAGGATCTCGGCGCCGCGATACAGCGCCTTGAGGATTTCGACACGCTGCTGCAGCCCGACCGGCAATTCCTCGATGATCGCATCGGGATCGACCTCCAGCCCGTATTCGCGCTCGAGCCGTTCCAGCTCCGACCGCGCCTTGGCGATGCTCTTCTTCAGCAGCGCATCGCTTTCAGCGCCGAGAATGACGTTTTCCAGCACCGTGAAATTGTCGACCAGCATGAAATGCTGATGCACCATGCCGATGCCGAGCGCGATGGCGTCGTTTGGCGACTTGATCGACGCCGGCTGGCCACCGACGCGGATCTCGCCGCTGTCGGCCTGGTAGAAACCGTAGAGGATCGACATCAGCGTCGACTTGCCGGCGCCGTTCTCGCCGACGATGCCGTGGATGGTGCCGCGCACGATCTCCAGGTTGATGTCGCGATTGGCGCGCACGGCGCCAAAACTCTTGTCAATGCCGATCAGCTCGATTGCGGCTTGCGCCATGCAGCCTGTCCCACTTTTTATTTTTTTATCGCTTGGTCAAAACGCCTAGCATGACACCCCGTCTGTGCCAATTGGCCGGAGCAGCGTTCACTCTCGACAAATCCCCGCGCGCTTGTCAATTTCGAACGTGCCGCAACCTTCACATTCGCTATTGCACCGGCCCGAAAACCGGATTCGATTTTCGGAAAGCACGATGCGAAGATCGTAAGTGTTAGAGGGTAGTTGGGGCGTCCGATTGGACGCATGTCGCTCTAATGTGGCGAATCTCGAAATTCGCATCTCTTGAGAGTCGCGCAGCAAGAAACCGAGGTTTTTCAGATGACCATGCCCGCCGACCGGCTGACGACGCTGGAAATCCGCGCCGCCGAGCAGGAGAAGACCATCGAGGAACTGTCCGACCAGATCGCCGAGCAGTGGAAGGTGATCGAGCGCATGCAGCGCAAGCTCGATGCGCTGACCGACCGATTCCTGGCGCTGGAGGAGCAGGCTGCATCCGACGTACCGGTGACCAAGCCGCCGCATTGGTGAGCCTACGGAGAAAGCAAAGCCGCCGGGTTTTCACCCGGCGGCTTCGATCAGATCGGCAATCTCGCGATCAATACGGGCAGGCATTGTCCGACATGTAGTCGTGCACCTTGATGGTACCGGCGATGATGTCGGCCTTGGCCTTTTCGACCGCCGCCTTCATCGCGTCGTCGACAAGCGCCTTGTTGTTGTCGTCCATGGCGTAGTCGACACCGCCCTCCTTGAGGCCGAGATCGTTGATGCCGCCGGTGAACTTGTCGTTCTTGGCGTCCATGAAGGTGTTGTAGACGGCAACGTCGACGCGCTTGACCATCGAGGTCAGCACCTTGCCGGGCTGCAGGCCGTTCTGGTTGGAATCGACGCCGATGCCGAGCTTGCCGCCGTCGGCCGCTGCCTGCAACACGCCGACACCGGTGCCGCCTGCCGCTGCGTAGATCACGTCGGCGCCCTGGTCGATCTGCGTCTTGGCGATCTCGCCGCCTTTGGCCGGATCGTTCCAGGCTGCCGGCGTGTCGCCGGTCATGTTCTGGATGACATCGGTCGCGCCGGCCGCCTTGGCTCCACCGACATAACCGCAGCCGAATCGGCGGATCAGCGGAATGTCCATGCCGCCGATGAAGCCGACCTTTTTGGTCTTCGAGGCCATCGCCGCCATCACCCCGACGAGGTAGGAGCCTTCCTGCTCCTTGTAGACGACGGAGCGGACATTGGGTTTGTCGACGACCATGTCGATGATGGCGAACTTGGTCTCGGGAAACTCGACGGCGATCTTCTCCAGCGCATCTGCCCAGGAGAAGCCCGCCATGGCGATCGGATTGCGGCCGTCCTCGGCGAAACGGCGCAGTGCCTGCTCGCGCTGGGTCGCGTTTGAGACCTCGAATTCCACATAGGCGATGCCGGTTTCGGCCTTGAACTTTTCGGCGCCATTATAGGACGCTTCGTTGAACGACTTGTCGAACTTGCCGCCGAGATCGTAGAGAAGTGCTGGCTGAATGTCCGCGGCGAAGGCCGGAAGAACCATCGCAGTTGCGGCCAGGAGGCCGAGAACGATACGTTTCATGTGATCCACACCCTGTCGGTTATTTTTTCCGTTATGCACCGCCTGCCTGCCCGGTTCTCCGGCAGGCATGCGACATCAGACAGGAGTGTCTTCCTCCCGCTTCGGGCCAATCTGGCACGGCCCGAAACAAAATTCACGCGGAATTTTGACCTCTTGGAAAAGCTGTGGCGCCGCATCCCGGCGCCACCGATCATCGTCTCGCCAAAGGCCTCAAGCGGAGACGGCAGCCGAGATGGCGCAGGCGACGCCGGTGCCCTGCAGATTGCAATAACCGTAGGGATTCTTCGCCAGATATTGCTGGTGGTCTTCCTCGGCGAAATAGAATTCCGGTGCCGGCGCGATCTCGGTGGTGATCTTGCCGCGGCCGGCGCCGTGCAACGAGGCCTCGTAGGCGTCGCGCGAGGCGATCGCCGCCTGGTATTGCGCATCACCGAACGTATAGATCGCCGAGCGGTAGGTGGTGCCGACATCGTTGCCCTGGCGCATGCCTTGCGTCGGGTCGTGGCTTTCCCAGAACAGCTTCAGAAGCTGTGCATAGGAGACGATCTTCGGGTCGAAGACGACGAGCACGACTTCGGCATGGCCGGTAAGGCCGGTGCAAGTTTCCTGGTAAGTCGGGTTGGGGGTGACGCCGCCGGCATAGCCGACGGCCGTGACCCAGACACCCTCGGCCTGCCAGAACAGGCGTTCGGCGCCCCAGAAGCAGCCCAGCCCGAACATCGCCGTCTCCAGCCCCTCGGGATACGGCCCCTTGAGCGGCCGCTTCGAGACGAAGTGCTTGGATGCCGTTGGGATAGGCTTGGCCCGGCCCGGCAGCGCCTCGGCAGGCTTCGGCAGATTGAGTTTCTTGTTCAGCATGTCGCTGAGAAACATGTGCGGTCTCCCTTTCTCTTTGTTTGGGGCTTTCTCTTTGTTTTGGGGACGCCAGAAGGTCATCAACAACAAATCATCAAGTCTAGGCGAACCGCCCGGTCGGCCGCTCCCGCCTGTAGCCGATCAAGTAGAGAATGAAGGCAACCACCGCAAACACGGCGAAACCTGGCTGGTTGAGCACCCAGGCGATGGCGCCGTCCCACAGCAGCGGGCCAAGCTTGTCGCGGACGAAGCCTTCGAAGGCGCTTCGCGTATCCGGCGAGACGGCGAGCCAGCTCGTGTTGAGCGGGGTCATGACCAGCGCGGAGGCCGCCACCGACCGCGTCGCGTCGACCACCGCCATGATGACGGAAACCGAAAGCGCAACCAGCGCCGCGAGACGGAAGACGGAGCGGAACATCCAGACCTTACCTCCCCGGAAGCTTATCAGATGTCTGTATCGGCCTGATAAATAGGGTCTGCGCGCTTTATCCGCAATCGCGACACGCGAAGTTGAACCTACGCCGCCAGTTTGCGCCACTGAGGCGCCAGTCGGCAAAGACGCGGCCGCCGATCGCGGCGATCGGCTACCAGGGCAGCGCTGGTGGCATGGACAGAGCATCCCTATCCGGCAAAGCGAATAGAGTGCCGTTATGTCTTGGCATTCGGCACCGGATCGACTAGATGAGCCCCGCACCTGTTGCTTTGACGGTTCAGGTGCGGGGAAAAGGGTGTCCGCTGGTTGATGGCCCCCACGGTGCGGAGTTCCGGACCGCAATCCCCAAGGGAGACGCATCTCCCCAACCCGCGCGGCGAAACCGGCCGACGCGAAATGCCAAGACGGAGAGGTGGCCGAGTGGTTGAAGGCGCACGCCTGGAAAGTGTGTTTACGGGAGACCGTAACGCGGGTTCGAATCCCGCTCTCTCCGCCAGCCAATTTCACAATGGGGTACCCGAATGCCGTCTCGCCAGTTTTGAAACAGAACGTCTGGCCGCAGCAAATCTTCCGGCTACTTGACTGCCTCTCAGGCGGAGCGCTCTTAATAGCGGAACGCTGGGGGATTTCTCATGTCAAGGAAGTTGCCTATCAGTGACGCAACTTGGAAACAGCTTACTGAATGCAACCGTGTGGCCGTTAAGCAAGGCTGGGCATCGCCCGGAGTGTTTGCGACCGGCGTCGGCCCTGAATATGATCCGACAAGCAATTTGGCATTGCTTTACGTCGGAAAGAGCGCGGGACCACTAGGCACGCTCGTAGGTTCAAACACCAACCAGACTGCGAGCGGGGCCGCGTCTACCAAGTGGATGGTCGAAAAGAGAAATAAGTCGGCCTTCTGGCAAATGGTCGATCTCATCGATCCGTCTCGCCGCCGCATCGCTTGGACGAACATTTGCAAAATGGATGAGGTCGGCGGTTCAAGGCCGCCGCCAGCGCATCGTTGGCCACCTATTGCGGAGCCTCACCTACAGGCATTGAAAGAGGAGGTTGCATTCCTCGCCCCCCACGTCATCCTCTTCGCAACTTCAGGGTATTGCGGGGCAACGATTGCTTCATTGCTGGAAGACCTTGGTTATAAGAGTCGGACACTTGGATTTCGCGACGGCCACACCAAGCTAACTGCCACGTCCGAGGGAGCGCTCGCCATCGAGACGCGTCATCCTCAGGGCTGGCCCACGTCTGAGCGGAACCGCGTGGTCCATTTGGCAAGAGAACTCCTCCTTAGACCAGTTTGAGCAAGCGATGATGATCCATATTGGACCGGGATGCGTCGCCAAGGAATTGCGGTGACAGTGCACTTTTTGCCATGTTTGCTCGGCTGTCGCCGCGTGTTGAACGCATGGCTCGATTTGCATTGCCGCGCCGATGTCGGCATCGGGGCGGCCAGTGGGCATTGAAGCACTTCTGGGCCGGATTGCCGAGCAAACCGGAAAAGCCGTTAAATCGGGAAAACGCGGCAGGCGGGGAAAAAAGGCGCACTGTCACCGTAATTCAAGAAACTGCCCCATAGCCGGGGGTGCCAATGGCTTTCCAGAGATACCAGGGTACAGTGCTCGAAACTGGCGGGGTGGTGTGATGTCGACCATACTTGTGACTGGGGCAACGGGTGGGATCGGGCAAGCAATTTGCGAACGGCTTGCGGCCGGTGGCGCTCGTCTGATTGTAGCGGCCCGCAATCAGGTGCGGCTTGAGTCGCTGGCTTCGACCCTGCCTGCACCAACCGACGGTTCGCATGAAGCTATACCGGTTGATATGGCATCCGATGTCGCGTTGGGCGAGTTTGATCGACACCTCGCCACGTCGGGCCTCAAGCTCGATGGGGTCGTTCTTATGCCGCCCCAACCGCATTCATCCGCTGACCCTATGCCCGAGCCAGAGGTCTGGCGAACGCTGTTTCAGACAAGCTTCGTTGGGCCGTTGTCCCTGTTGAAGTCGGCTATCTCTCGGATGGAACCGGCCCCTGAAGCAGGCCGTCGCTGCAAGGTCGTAATCATTTCCGGCATTTCTTCGGCTCAGGTTCTTAGCCACTACGCTACCGCCAACGTCATCCGCACCGCTTGGCTTGGAGAAGCGAAGACGCTTGCCTTTGCTCTGGGCGAAAGGGGTATTCATGTGAACACTCTTTCACTCGGTGGCACGCTGTCGCCCTGGTATCGGGATGCAATTGGCAGGCGAGCGCAGGACGCAGGCGTGACGTTTGAAGAAAGGATTGCGGTCGAGACCGACAATATTCCACTCAAAAAGTATGGGACGCCGTCTGAAGTAGCCGTCGTCGTCGAGGGGTTGTTGTCGCCCCTTACTGATCACATGACAGGTTTGAACATTCTACACGATGGCGGATTCACTCGGGCGTATTGAGGACGCCCTGAGCGCGATTGCGGGGCTAACCTTCCATCTGGTCCGTGGTTGCCTGATAGGCGGTTTATTTGTCGTGCAACGTCCTCTTTCAGCCTAAGCTGCTCCACGCGTGGGGTACCAAATGTCAGACTTTCACCACTAGCCCTCGTCACCGAAACCCAGCAGCGATGCGTTGCGTATGTGGCTGTGGTCGCCGCGAAGATGCTTGATGCGCAGCTTCACCCCGGGCCTGACCCATTGTGTCCCTGGCCGTTTCTTCATGGCCTCTGGCGGCGGCCCGGCGTGCTCCCGAACCCGCTTCAACAGCCGCTCCTTCATGTCGCGGCCCAGGCTGATGAGGGCGGAACCGACATATTTCCCGGTGCCGGGCTGTGCCAAAAGGGCGAAGGCTGCCTCGCCGGGCTCGCGCTCGACGCCCAGCAGTTCGAATTCATCGACCGTGAAGCTCTTGGTCTTCAGCCAGTTCGAGGTCGGGCCGCTGCGATATTTGCTGTCGGCGCGCTTCGAGACAATTCCCTCAAGCTCGACCTGCTCGACGAGATAGAAGAGCGACTGCGCGTCACCAGGCATGGCCTCGCTGAACTGGATCCGGCTGTGCGGCTTGATGAAACTGCAGAGAATCTCGCGGCGCGCCTTGCAGCCGATGTCGCGCAGATCATGGCCGTTCAGGTGCAGAATGTCGAATGCGCAGAGGTACATGCCATAGGGATTGTTGTGGACGGCGTTCTGGAGCGCGTTGAAGTCGGGCATACCGGCCTTATCGGTGACGACCGCCTCGCCGTCGATGATGGCGTTCTTGACCTCAAGCTCCGTCGCGGCTTCCACGATGCCCAGATATTTACGCGTCCAGTCCTTACCGGTTTCGGTATAGACGCGGATATCCTCGGGGCTGTTGATAATGATCTGGGCGCGGTAGCCATCCAGCTTAATTTCGTGAATCCAGTCGTCGCCTTCAGGCGGCTTGGCCACCAGCTTGGGCTCCATTGGGGGGATGAACTCTAGCCGGCCGGTGCCGGCCCCTGCCCGCCTACGCATGGAACCTAGTCTAGGTCACCGGCGTATATTAGCCAGAGTTAACATAACGAAATTCAAAAAGGACGTGCGATATGGCAGACGACAAAACCAAACGCGACTTCCGTGACCGTAGCAAGATATCGGCGGACGATGATTACGAGGTGAACTTTTTCGCTCTGCAGAACAACATCAGGCCGGAGCAGGTGCGCGAGCTGATCCGCAAGCACGGCAACGATCGGGCAACCCTGACCGACGCCGCGAAGGCATTGCCGGCACAATGATGACCAAGCTCTCAGCGGCGCGAGCCTTTTGGTGGCTCAGCACATCCCGATGCCGTCTAGCGTGGAACCGCAGGTATTCCTGAGACTGAGCGCGCCGTTTCGGCGGAGAAAACCACGAAGGCAACGATAAGCACGCTGACAGCGACGATCATTGATCCCGTGGCGACGATCGGCTCAAGGGCCGGATTTCCATGCAGCATCCCAAGCCGTTGCTGGCGGCCCGGCAGCCTATGGGGGTGACCGGCCAGCCACCGGGCCTGACCGGCTTGCGCCGGCTGACGAAAACATGCACTCACGCTAATGTAATTGCAACATCGACATGGTCGCCATACTGGCGAAAGACGCTAGCCATGACGCCGTAGGTGATCGACAAGGGCGCGCAGCTTCGGCGCGACGTTGCGACGGCTCGGATAATAGAGGTAGAAGCCGGCAAAGCGCGGGCAATAGTCCTCGAGAACTGGCACCAGTTCGCCCCGATCGATCCACGGGCGAAAGCTCTCCTCCATGCCGAAGGTGATGCCGGCGCCGGCGATGGCCAGCTTTATCATCAACGCCATGTCGTTGGTCGTGATCTCCGGAGCAACGGCGACGCTGAACTCCTTGCCGTTCTCGGCGAATTCCCAACGATAGGGCGCGACCTTAGGTGCGCGGCGCCAGCCAATGCAGCGATGGCCGGCGAGTTCCCTCGGATGCGAAGGGGCCCCGAACCGACCGCGATAGGCCGGCGCGCAGACAGCCAGCTGCCGCTCGTCACCGCCGACAGGCAGCGCGATCATGTCCTGCTCGATCACCTCGCCGAGCCTGACGCCGGCATCGTATCCCTCGGCGACGATATCGAATTCCTCGTCCGTCACCGTGATGTCGATCTGAACCTCCGGATGGGCTTCGGCAAAGGTCGCCAGGAATGGCCCTGAAAGAAATCGCTCGGCGATCGACGAGACGGCGAGCCGCAACTGCCCGCGCGGACGCCCGCGCAGGTCCCCGGTGGTCTCCATCGCGGCGCGCATGTCGGCAATGGCGGGCGCTATCTCGGCGTAGAGGCGTTCGCCAGCCTCGGTCAGGCTGACGCTTCGCGTCGTGCGCTGGACAAGAGCGATACCGAGCGTCTCTTCCAGGCGCTTCATCGTCTGGCTCACCGCCGAGCGGGTGACGCCCATGCGGTCCGCAGCCGCGCGAAAGCTCCGCTCTTCGGCGACGAGGGCGAACACCGCAAGTGCATTGAGATCCGGCTGCATTGGTTAGCTGTTCTTTCCATGCTGCGAACAAATGAGCATCTTATCGCAACAGTGGAACAGATCCATCTTGGTGGCAACCGCCTGCATGGCGGTTCGCAACATCAACCAGACGGAGACGAAACATGTCCCTCAACAAAGTTGTGCTCATCACCGGGGCTTCGAGCGGCATTGGCGCCGCCATCGGCCGGGAGCTCGGTGCTGCCGGAGCAAAGGTCATGCTCGGTGCGCGCCGCACCGATCGGCTGGACACACTGGCAGAAGAGATCAGGGCAAACGGCGGGGAGGCAATGACACGCCGCCTGGACGTGACCGACCGCGCCGATGTCGCCGCCTTTGCCGAAGCGGCGCGCCGGGCCTGGGGACGCGTCGACGCGATCGTCAATAATGCAGGCGTCATGCCGTTGTCGCTGATGGCGTCGATGAAGGTCGAGGAATGGGACTGGATGGTCGACGTCAACATCAAAGGCGTGCTCTACGGCATCGCCGCGGTGCTGCCGGAGATGACGGCCCGAGGCTCCGGCCATGTCGTCAACATCGCCTCCATCGGCGCGCTGTCGGTGTCGCCGACAGCCGCTGTCTATTGCGCAACCAAATACGCGGTGCGCGCGATCTCCGATGGCTTGAGGCAAGAGCACGACAACATCCGCGTCACGTGCATCCATCCCGGCGTGGTCGAGAGCGAGCTCGCCGACACGATCACCGATCCGGTCGCGGTGGAAGCGATGAAGACCTATCGCGCCATTGCGCTGCAGCCCGACGCGATTGGCCGTGCCGTTCGCTTTGCCCTCGAACAGCCCGACGATGTCGACGTGAACGAGATCGTCATCCGGCCGACAGCCAGCAAGTAGGGAGGCAACAATGGATTTTCGTTTTCACAGATCGTACGTCGCGATTGCCGTCGCGTTGCTGCTCGGCGCGGTTCCCTCAAACGGCCAAATCGCAGACGATGGAAGAGCGACTGCAACGCGGCGATGCCGTCGTCAGGAGCCTGAACAATGGCGCTCCGCAGCCTGCGCTGGAACGGATGAGACAGGAGTTTCCGTTCCTGGCCGGAGCAACCCAGGGCTATACGCTCGGCGACGTCTGGTCCCGTCCGGGGCTCGACAACCGCACACGCCAACTCGCCGCCGTCGCGGTATTCGCAGCCAGGACTGCCTTCATGACGATTCATGCCGGTTATGCGCTGAATATCGGCGTGTCCGAGGAAGAGCTGAAGGAAGTCATCTGCATGGTGACGGTTGCGGCCGGATTTCCCCGCGCGATCGCAGCATCGCAAGCGCTCTCCGAGCTGTTCACGGAGCGTCGCGCCGCTCCCGGCAAACAACCCTGAGGAGCTGTCCATGAAACAGATTTCGATACTTGCCGCTGCCGTGCTTGTTGCCGGCGCGGCCGTCTTACCCCTGCAGAAAGGTCTCGCCCAGATGAATGCCGAGCAAAATACAGTTATCCAACCTTCGGGAAGCCATCCCTATGTCGGGATGTGGGTCACGGCCGATGGCCATATCCGCCACGACTTGCTTGCAAACGGTCGCTATGACGAAGCGCGCGGAAACCGTGAGAGCGCGTACCAGGGGCGCTATGAGATCCGAGGAAATCACATCGACTATTGGGACGACACCGGCTTTACCGCTGACGGAACGTTCATTGACGGCGTGCTGCATCACGCCGGTATGATCTTGTATCGGGAGAAGTAGGTGACGCTCGTTCCCCTGCCGACGCTTCGTTCCCGCCTCGCGACCGACAACGCACGGCTCGGGGCCGATGCGGGTTGCTAATCCTTCATCGCAGTGGACTTCCACCACCTACTCCTTGCCGGTCTCCCGGCGCACCTGTCACCGCACTGCTCGCGCCTGGAGTGCAGATAACGCCTGCCCCCTTCCCGCCGCGCTTCGCACGCGCGCTACTGCAATTCACGTACAGCGACTCCTCGGCGGCGCAGACGTCGGCAAGAGTCACGCGCGCAAAAAAGGAACCAGGATCACCGCCACAACCGAACGGTGCATTTTGCTTCCATGTGTTGCGCCGCAGTTACAGTTCAACCACAAGCTTTCGTGGTAGTCCCGTTCTGGTCACTTCCTTTCAACACAGGCATCGGTCAATGAAGAAAATCGTGTTTGCCACTACGTTCCTTGTCAGCGGTGCGGCCTTGGCACTGCTTGCGATTCCGGCCTTCGCGGCCGACGCAGTTGTTTACGAGCCCGCGCCGGCTACGGCTGTTGCCTACGACTGGAGCGGTTTTTATATCGGTGTTCAGGGCGGCTATCTCTGGGGGCAGGCAGATCACAGCTACTCCAACGGTGCGCCAAGTGACGATTCCGATCCCGATGGCTTCATTGGTGGCGTCCATGTCGGGTACAATTGGCAATCCGGTTCTTTTGTCTACGGCGTCGAGGGCGATTTCGAAGGCGGTAGCGTGGATGGCAGCTTCGAAAACCCAACCGGAGCGACATCTGTTGGAACCAGCGAATTGAACTGGCAGGGCTCGATCCGCGCAAGGCTCGGCTACGCATACGACAAGGCGCTTCTCTACGTTACCGGCGGCTGGGCGATTGGCGATTTCGACTTCGGTGGCGGCCCCTTCCCGCTTCCTGTCAGCGGGGACTATTCGGATACGCTCAACGGCTGGACAATCGGTGCCGGCGGCGAGTGGGCCTTCAACGAACATTGGACCGCGCGACTGGCGTATCGGTATACAGACTTCGGAGAAGCCTCAGGCAACTTGGCTCCGGGATTCCCGGATGTCGATATGCCGGTTGACCTAACCACCCACGCGGTGAGGGTCGGCGTCAGCTACAAGTTCTGATCCTTTGGGGACGCAAGGAAAACCCCGGCCTAGCGGCCGGGGTTTTCGTTTGGGCTCGAATAGCTATCACCGCCTCAACATCCGCACCGCCACAACTTGCTTCCAAACGGTCGCTATGACGAAACGCGCGGAAACCGTGCGAGCACATATCAGGGGCGCTATGAGATCCGAGGAAATCACATCGACTACTGGGACGACACCGGCTTTACCGCTGACGGAACGTTCATTGACGGCGTGCTGCATCACGCAGGTATGATCTTGTATCGCAAGAAGTAGTGACGTTCGTCGAATCTCGACAAAAACGTTACCGCTGCACCATATGTCATTTGGTGCGAAGCCAAAAAATAGGGGCTCACCTTGCCTACCGAACCACGCTCTCCACGGCTTGCAGTGCTGATCGACGCAGACAATGCCTCGGCCAAGATTGCCGACGGGTTGTTCGAGGAAATCGCAAAGATCGGCGAGGCAAGCGTTCGTCGCATCTATGGCGACTTCTCCAGCACCCGTTCGAAGGCATGGGCCGATGTGCTGTCGAAGCATGCGATCATCCCGCAGCAGCAATTCGCCTACACCACCGGCAAGAACGCATCCGACATCACGCTCGTCATCGACGCGATGGACCTTCTCCACAGCGGGCGGTTCGAAGGCTTCTGCCTGGTGTCGTCCGACAGCGATTTCACCCGCCTTGCCGCTCGCATCAGGGAACACGGGATCGACGTGTATGGGTTTGGCGAGCAGAAGACACCGGAGAGTTTCCGGCAGGCATGCCGCCGGTTCGTGTACACCGA
The DNA here is from genome assembly GCF_024707545.1 of Mesorhizobium onobrychidis. Classification (NCBI taxonomy): domain Bacteria; kingdom Pseudomonadati; phylum Pseudomonadota; class Alphaproteobacteria; order Hyphomicrobiales; family Phyllobacteriaceae; genus Mesorhizobium; species Mesorhizobium onobrychidis. The sequence goes on along the minus strand of NZ_CP062229.1, from coordinate 1,974,205 downwards.
GAACCTGCTTGCGACCGCACCAGCCAACGCTCAGGATGCGGCACCGACGAAATCTTTGCAGCCGCCCAGCGCGGCGACGCCGATCATCACCAAGGTCATTTCACAGATGGGAACCGAGGACGGCTGGGTGCCGCTCGGCATTGTAGGCAATCAGCTCGCCAATCTGGCATCGGACTTCGATCCGAGAACCTTCGGCTTTCGCAAGCTGAGCGATCTCGTGCGGAAGACCAATGCCTTTGAGATCGATCATCCCGAGGGCGGAGCGATGCGTATAAGGGTCAAGCCAGCTGCGAGGAGCCAAGAGAAATCGAAGTCGGCAGCGTCGCGCTGAGCCCTGCAAAAAGGCAACTGTCCCCGGTCCGATTGGCCTCTGGTCGGACCACTATTTCGCTGGCGGAAACCGCCATTCGGCGTATCATTCTTGTGGGAGGGGGTTCACGGCGGAGGAGGCCAATGAACATCGTTTCGAGCGTGCCTGTCGTTGACTTGACGGCCCAGGAACTTGTTTCATCTGCACTTTCAAAATTTCGCGCCGGCGACACCATATCGACCAGAGCCGCAATAGACGCCATCCGCCGGGCCGCCCCGGCTTTTGAGGACAGCGACGACCATCTGGTCGAGCTTGTCGTGATGACCGCAATTGGTAGGACCATGGGGGTCGTGTTCGACCATCGGTCCCGCTAAATATATGTCGCCCTGCGCCCAATTAGCTTGCGCACTGTCGGAACTAGAGCGGCGACGTAAGCCACTCAGTAACCATGAATTGTGATCGGGATGGATCACGCCATTCGTCATCGGAACGAATAGTCCCGCTGCGCCGTTCATGTCCTTGGAGTCAAGGAGTGGCGGTAATGCGTGATGAACAATTCGACGTTCCGGTGACGATCGAGAGCGAACGGATCGGCCGCCCCCTCTCTGTGACGAGGACGGTCCAGGCGGCCTCGCTTCTGGTCGACAAATGGCCAGACGAAAAGCGCGGGCCGAAATATCGCGCGGCCTTGAAAGCCATGATGGACGCGATGGAGCAGCGGCGGGCGGTTGGCAGTGCGCGGCGGGCATTCACGGCCGCCGCCAAGGAAGCCCATGTGTTTGTTCGCGAAGGCCGCCATTGAAGCGCCTCACGTCTGAAGAGATCGATGCGACGCTCTTTAAGTTCTTGTTTTATGCATGTCGTTGTCCCAAGCCGCTGCGCACTTTGGGCGACATGCATTAAGGAACTTCACGAAATCTCCGTCGTTATGCTCTAGGTCGAAACGAGGAGAACTGCCATGCCCGACGACAAGACCAAGACCGACAACCGCGATCGCTCACAAGTTGCCGGCGACGAAGACTATGAGGTGAGGCATCTCGCCGAGGAAGCCGGCATTACTCCCGAACAGGCACGCACCTTGATCAAGCGCCACGGCACCGATCGCAAGGTGCTGCACGAAATCGCCGAGAGCATAAAGGCGTCGTGATGTCTGACAAGCGGACCACAATGGCGGATCGGAAGAAACGCGAACCGGACGACAAGGAGGCCCTGCGCCTGGCCGAGACCACCGACGTTTCGCCCAACCAGGCGAAGGATCTGATGCGCAAGCACGGCAAGGACCGCGCCAAGGTCGAGAAGGAAGCGAAGAACTTCAAGGCAGAAGGCTGAGCCGCCGGTTTGGCGGAGTGTCTGCCCTCGCCGTATCCCCCGCATCACCGTCGCACGCGCCCGGCCATCCGTACGCTTCGCTTATCTGGCGTCGCGGGCCGGCAATCCTGAGCGGTTTATCAATTTTCTAACAAATTCGGCCTATTCCCGTTCTAACCATGGGAGCTGGGCTTTTGGCGCAAACAGAGAAAATCGCTGCGCGACGCGCCGTCGCACTGTCGGTTGTCGTGCCGTGCTACAATGAAATCGGCGGGGTCGCCGAACTTTACCGGCGCGTCACAGCCGTTTGCCGTGAACAAGCGGGGCATTCCTACGAGATCGTGCTGGTCATCGACGGAGCCACCGACGGCACCCGCGAGGCCATTTTCGAACTCGCCAAACAGGACAGCCACGTCGTCGGCATAGACCTCGCCCGAAATTACGGCCACCAGATTGCGCTCAGCGCCGGCCTGGAGTTTTGCCGCGGCCAGCGCATTCTCATTCTCGATGCCGACCTCCAGGACCCGCCGGAATTGCTCAAAGCCATGATGGCAAAGATGGATGAGGGATTCGACGTCGTCTATGGCCAGAGGCTGAAGCGCCAGGGCGAAGGCTGGTTCAAGCGCGCAACCGCCGCATTGTTCTACCGTCTGCTGCGCAAGATGGTCGACGTCGACATGGCACTCGATTCCGGGGATTTTCGCCTGATGAGCCGCCGCGCGCTTGATCATCTCAATGCGATGCCCGAGCGTTACCGCTTCATTCGCGGCATGGTGAGCTGGATCGGCCTGAAACAGGTGGCTTTTGCCTATGAGCGGCACCAGCGCTTCGCAGGCACAACGCATTACCCGTTGAAGAAGATGGTGCTTCTGGCAATGGATGCGATGACGAGCTTCTCCATCGTACCCCTGCGGTTCGCCTCGCATCTCGGCTTGATCTTCGGCTTTCTCGGGCTTGCTGCGCTCGGCTACACGCTCTTCTCATGGTTTGCCGGCAGCGTGTTGCCCGGCTGGACCAGCCTGGCGGCAATCGTCCTGATCCTCGGCAGCGTCCAGCTTCTGGTCCTGGGGATTTTCGGGGAATATCTCGGGCGCATGTATATGGAGACCAAGCGGCGGCCGCTCTACCTCATAAACGAGATCGCTGCCCATGATCCTGCCGCCGGGAAGCTGCCCGTCCATCGCCTTCAGGAAATGGCCCATGAACTGACGAAGGGAGCCGCGCGTGCTTCAGGCCGAGTTTGACCAGTTCGCGCTGGAGTATCAGCAGCAGCATGCCGCAAGTATCCGGCTGAGCGGCGAAACCCCGGATTTCTTCGCGCAGTACAAGATCGACGATGTCGCGGCAAGGCTCGCCCGCTCAGGCGTGAAGCCGCGGCGGATACTCGACTTCGGCGCGGGTGTCGGCAATTCGCTTGGACCTATGCGCGCCGCATTTCCCGACAGCGAAATCACCTTGCTCGACCCCTCGTCGCAGTCGCTCGACATCGCCCGCCAGCGCTTTCCCGGCCAGGCCGATTTCAGGCACTTCGACGGCGAAACGATCCCTTACGACGACGCAAGTTTCGACCTCGCCTTTGCCGCCTGCGTGTTCCATCACATCCCCGAAAATCTCCATGTCGGCCTGATCAAGGAGATCGAGAGAGTGCTGACCGGTGGTGGCAGCTTCTTTTTGTTCGAGCACAATCCCTGGAATCCGCTGACGACGCACGTGGTGCGAAACTGTGCTTTCGACGAGAACGCAATCCTGATCAACAGCCGCGACGTGCGCAAGCGAATGGCTGCGGCCGGCTTCTCCAAATCCGACGTCGTTTACCGGATCTTTTTCCCACGCATGCTCGCAAGATTGCGACCCTTGGAGCGCTTCCTGACCTGGATGCCTATGGGAGCCCAATATTTCGTGCATGCGGTCAAGCCTGCCGTTTGAGCGGACGCCCTGCCCTCGGATGAGCGACAAGCTGAAACCGCCAATCGATCTGCCGCAGAGCGGCCTGGAGCTATGATATGAACGGGATTCAGGCGACCGTAGCGACCGTTGCGACCGCGTCGTCGGTCAACGACGCGCAGCGGGCCAGGGCGATGTTCTGCCTGCTCGTCGCACCTCTCGTGGCATTCGCGCTTTCCGCCCACGCCCAAGCCATCCTGCAGGACCCCGACTGTTGGTGGCAGGTCAAGGTGGGGCTCGATCTGCTGGCAAATCGTACGTTCCCGGTTGTCGACAGCTATTCTCATACCTTCGCCGGACACCCGTGGATCGCCAAGGAATGGCTTGGACAGGTTCTCCTTGCGCTCGCCTACACGGCAAGTGGCTGGAACGGCGTGGCGGTACTGATCATCTCAACCATCGCCCTGACGGGCGCGCTGCTGTCATGGTATCTCAGCACCTGGTTGAGACCGACGGCGGCAGTGGGACTGGCCTTGTTCGCGGCGGCCTTGATCTCCCCGATCTACACCGCGCGTCCGCACATCTTCACCTTGCCCATCATCGTGATCTGGACCGCAATGCTTTTTCGCGCAACGCGCGATGAGCAGGGACCGCCTCTGTGGCTGCTTGCCTTGCTGGTCCTATGGGCCAATCTCCACGCGACCTTTACCATCGGCTTCGTCATCGCGGCTTTCGCCGGCCTCGATGTTCTAGTGCGAACCCGCCTGTCCAACCCCGTACTCCTTGGCAAATGGGTTGCCTTCGGACTGCTCTGCCCGGTGGTCAGCTTGATCAATCCCTATGGCATCAAGGCCATCCTTGCCACTTTCACCGTAGCCTATGGCAATGAAGCGGTTCCCTTGATTATCGAATGGAAACCGTTCGACGCCTCGGATCAACGGTTCCAGGAAGTGGGGATCCTACTGTTCGTTTTCGCGCTGCTTGTGTCGAAACTTCGCATCGGCTGGGCGAAGGCGCTGTTCATCGTCTTTGCCTTGCATATCTATCTCACCCATCTGCGCTTCATGTACCTGTTCTTTCTGCTGGTCCCGATCGTGCTTGCGGCCGAGATTGCGGAGCAATATCCCGCACTTTCCCTGGCGAAATGGATGTCCGACAGGCGCGACGGGCTGGAACGGTTTTTCGCAGAGCGATTTTACCGGATCTGCGGCGTGGCAGGCGTTTTGCTGCTGGCGGCAACCGCAATGCTGACGAGCGCCTATCCGGTCGCGCCGAGCCAGAAGACTTCGGCCAAGGATGCGCTCGCATTCGTCGAAAGCCATCATCTGTCAGGCAATGTCCTGAATTCCTACAACTTCGGCGGCAGCTTGATTTTCCATGGAATCAAGACATTCATCGACGGCCGGACAGATCAGCTCTTTCTCAACGGCTTTATGAAGACAGATGCCGAGACAGGACGCAGCGGCGGAAAGCCTGTCCTCGAAGCGCAGCTCGAGAAGCATGCGATAGACTGGGCCTTGCTGACGCCGGACGACAGCCGCATTCCATTCTTCGGCGAACTGGGCTGGAAGCGGGCGTATGCGGACGACTACGCCGTGATCTACACGCGCGAACCTTGATTTTCGGCAGCTTCGCGCCGATTGTCTTAAACGCCGTGCGCTGAGATCGTGACCGCAAAATCCCTATAGGATTTTTATTTCTTTCCTCTTTGCCCCGGCTCGAACCTTTATGGGGTTTTGATCCATATTCCGTTGGGAAGGACTTATCTTGGTCGCCATTACCGTCGCGACCGAGTGTCTTCACATGACTTCAAACCTGCCGGCTGCAGGCAAGGCAGTGCAAAACGAAAATAAGGAGCAAGTCCGATGGACATCATCGTTCTCGGAATAGGGTTTTTATTTTTCGCCCTGTTCTTCGCCTTCATCAAAGCCTGCGACAGTCTTTAGGCGGAAGGATCACAACATGCTTGTCGATTACATCCTTGGTGGCGCTGTGACCTTGTTCCTTCTCGCCTACCTGACATACGCCCTCGTTCGCCCAGAACGTTTCTAACGGCAACTGGCGAAGGCACGGAAAGCTATTTCAATGACTTTCAACGGATGGATACAGATCCTCGTCTATTGCGGGATCGTCGTTTTGCTCGTGAAGCCGCTCGGCGGCTACATGTATCGCGTTTTCAGCGGCGACCGCACATTCCTCTCGCCAATTTTGGGCCCTGTCGAGCGGAGTCTTTATCGCATCTCGGGAACCAGCGAGCGTGAGGAGCAGCACTGGACCACCTATGCGGCGGCCCTGCTGTTCTTCAACCTGGCCGGTTTCCTGGTGCTTTACTTCCTACAGCGGCTGCAAGGCAGCCTGCCTTACAATCCGGCCGGTATGAGCGCCGTCGAACCCGGTCTCGCCTTCAACACCGCCGCCAGCTTCATGACCAACACCAACTGGCAGAACTACGGCGGCGAAAGCACAATGTCCTATCTCGTGCAGGTGGCCGGCCTCACCGTGCAGAACTTCCTGTCCGCGGCGACCGGTATCGCCATCGCAATCGCGCTGATCCGCGGCTTCACCAAGGCCTCCGGCAAATCGATCGGCAATTTCTGGGTCGATATGACCCGGTGCACCCTTTACCTGCTGCTGCCGCTCTGCATCGTGCTGACGCTGGTCTATGTCTATCTCGGCATACCGCAGACGCTCAGCGCCTATATCGACGCCACAACATTGGAGGGCGCGCGGCAGACGATCGCGGTCGGGCCAGCAGCCTCGCAGATCGCCATCAAGATGCTCGGCACCAATGGCGGCGGCTTCTTCAACGCCAATGCCGCGCACCCTTTCGAAAATCCCGATGCGATCTCGAACCTGATCCAGATGGTTTCGATCTTCGCTATCGGTGCGGCGCTGACCAACGTCTTCGGCCGTACGAACGGCAACCAGCGCCAGGGTTGGGCGATCTTGACCGCGATGGGCGTCCTCTTCATCGCCGGCGTCGCCGTCTGCTACTGGGCGGAAGCATCAGGCAATCCGCTGGTTCATGCGCTGGGCATCGACGGCGGCAACATGGAAGGCAAGGAAACGCGCTTCGGCATCGCTTTGTCGGCGCTGTTTGCGGTCATCACCACGGCCGCGTCCTGCGGCGCCGTCAACGCCATGCATGACAGCTTCACTGCGCTTGGCGGCATGATCCCGATCATCAACATGCAGCTCGGCGAGGTCATTGTCGGCGGTGTCGGCGCCGGTCTCTACGGCATCCTGATGTACATCGTGATCGCCGTCTTCGTCGCCGGACTGATGGTCGGACGCACGCCCGAATATCTCGGCAAGAAGATCGAAGCCAAGGAGATCAAGATGGCGATGCTCGCCATTCTCTGCCTGCCGCTGGCGATGCTGATCTTCACCGCCATCGCGGTGGTGCTGCCGACAGGCGTCGCTTCCATAGCCAATGCCGGCCCGCACGGCTTCTCCGAGGTTCTCTATGCCTACACCTCGGCTGCCGCCAACAACGGCTCGGCCTTTGGCGGCCTGACCGGCAACACGCCCTGGTACAACATCACGCTCGGCATCGGCATGTTGATGGGCCGCTTCCTGGTCATCATCCCGGCTCTGGCGATCGCCGGTTCGCTTGTCGCCAAGAAGACGTTGCCCGCCTCCGCCGGCACCTTCCCGACCGACGGGCCGCTGTTCGTCGGGCTTCTGGTCGGCGTCATTCTGATCGTCGGTGGCCTCACCTTCTTCCCGGCGCTGGCGGTCGGACCGATCGTCGAGCACCTGGCTGGCATCCACGGGCAGACGTTCTGAAACCGCCCCACCTTGGATCAATGTCATGTCCTGGTTCGAAACCATACGCCGCAAGATTCGACATCGAGCCGATCAAAAGGGAGCAACCCCGCCTCCTTTCCCGACCATGTCCACGTTCTTCGGCATTGCGGCCGTCATGATCGTGATCTGGCTGCTGGCCTCCGGGCTTCCGCATCTTCTTTCGGCATACGATCGATCGGTGCCATCCAACAACATCGATACTGGAGCCACTAAATGAGCCAGTCCAAATCCGCTGTTATCATGGATGCCCGCATCCTGCTGCCCGCCATCGACGGGGCCTTCAGGAAACTGAACCCGCGCACCTTGATGCGCAATCCGGTGATGTTCGTCGTCGCTGTCGTCTCGGCGCTCACGTCAGTCCTGTTCGTCAAGGATCTTGTCACTGGTGGCGGCGATCTCGGCTTCTCGCTGCAGATCATCATCTGGCTGTGGTTCACCGTGCTTTTCGCCAACTTCGCCGAAGCGGTCGCCGAAGGCCGAGGCAAGGCGCAGGCCGATTCGCTGCGCAAGGCGCGCACCGAGGCCGAGGCCAAGCTGTTGAGCGGCGACGACCGCACCAAGTTCAAGCGGGTACCCGGCACCAGCCTGAAGGTCGGCGACGTGGTGCTCGTCGAGGCTGGCGACATCATTCCATCGGACGGCGAGGTGATCGAAGGCGTCGCTTCGGTCAACGAGGCGGCGATCACCGGCGAATCTGCTCCGGTGATCCGTGAATCCGGCGGCGACCGTTCGGCGGTGACCGGCGGCACGCAGGTATTGTCCGACTGGATCCGCGTGCGCATCACCGCGGCCTCCGGCCATACGTTCCTCGACCGCATGATCTCGCTGGTCGAAGGCGCCGAGCGCCAGAAGACGCCCAACGAGATCGCGCTCAACATCCTGCTCGTCGGCATGACGCTGATCTTCGTGCTGGCGACGGCGACGATCCCGAGTTTCGCCTCCTATTCGGGCGGCTACATCTCGGTGACCGTCCTGGTCGCCCTGTTCGTCACCTTGATCCCGACGACGATCGGGGCGCTGCTTTCGGCCATCGGCATCGCCGGCATGGATCGCCTGGTACGGTTCAACGTGCTGGCGATGTCGGGCCGCGCCGTAGAGGCGGCTGGCGACGTCGACACGCTGCTGCTCGACAAGACCGGCACGATCACGCTCGGCAATCGCCAGGCGACGGCATTCCGCCCGGTCAAGGGCGTCACCGAGCAGGAGCTGGCCGACGCTGCACAGTTGGCCTCGCTTGCCGATGAAACGCCGGAAGGCCGCTCGATCGTCGTGCTGGCGAAGGAGAAATACGCCATCCGTGCCCGCGACATGGCAACACTGCATGCCGCTTTCGTGCCCTTCACCGCGCAAACCCGCATGAGCGGCGTCGACATCGACGGCTCGTCGGTTCGCAAGGGCGCGGTCGATTCGGTGCTCGCCCACGTCAATCAGTCGACCGTCGCCACGCATGGTACGCGCCCCAGCAGCGACATCGTCCGCGACCTGCAGGCGATCGCCGACGACATCGCCAAATCCGGCGGCACGCCGCTGGCGGTCGAGCGCGACGGACGCCTGCTCGGCGTCGTCCATCTCAAGGACATCGTCAAAGGCGGCATCAGGGAACGCTTCGCCGAACTGCGCAAGATGGGGATCCGCACGGTGATGATCACCGGCGACAATCCGATGACGGCGGCGGCGATCGCGGCGGAGGCCGGCGTCGATGATTTTCTTGCCCAGGCGACGCCCGAGGACAAGCTGAAGCTCATCCGCGACGAACAGGCCAAGGGCAAGCTCGTCGCCATGTGCGGCGACGGCACCAATGATGCGCCCGCCCTTGCGCAGGCCGATGTCGGCGTTGCGATGAACACCGGCACGGTCGCCGCACGCGAAGCCGGCAATATGGTCGACCTCGACAGCGATCCGACCAAGCTGATCGAGATCGTGGAAATCGGCAAGGCGCTGCTGATGACGCGCGGCTCGCTGACGACCTTCTCCATCGCCAACGACGTGGCCAAGTATTTTGCCATCATCCCGGCAATATTCGCCGTCTTCTACATCGCGCCGGGGCAGACATCAGGTCCGCTGCAGGCGCTCAACATCATGCATCTGGCAACGCCGCAGAGCGCCATTCTCTCGGCCATCATCTTCAACGCACTGATCATCATCGCGCTGATCCCGCTGTCGCTGAGAGGCGTCAGATATCGCGCGATCGGCGCGGGCGCGCTGCTCAGCCGCAACCTTCTTGTCTACGGCCTCGGCGGCATCATTGTCCCCTTCGTCGGCATCAAGGCGATCGATATGGCCATCACCGCGATTGGCCTCGCATAAGGAATTAAGTCCATGCTCAAGCAAATCAGACCCGCGATCACCATGATCGTTTTCTTCACCATCCTTACCGGCCTGATCTATCCGATCGGCATGACCGGCATCGCCCAGGCCCTGTTCCCCAACCAGGCCAATGGCAGCCTGATCGAGAAGGACGGCAAGATCGTCGGCTCCGAACTGATCGGCCAGGCTTTTGCCAGCGAGCGCTATTTCCATGGCCGGCCGTCGGCTGCCGGCGACGGCTACAACGCCGCAGCTTCGAGCGGTTCGAATCTCGGGCCGACCAACCCCAAGCTGATCGACCGCATCAAGGGCGATGCCGACAGACTGAAGGCGGAAAATCCGGACCAGCCGGTGCCGATGGATCTGGTCACGACTTCAGGCAGCGGCCTCGATCCGCATATCAGCCCCGAGGCCGCCTATTTCCAGGTTACCAGGGTGGCCAAGGCCAGGGGCGTTGACGAAGCCAGGGTTAAAGCCCTTGTCGACAGCCATGTCGAGGATCGCGAACTCGGCTTCATGGGAGAGCCGGTAGTCAATGTGCTGGCGCTCAATCTGGCGCTGGACGAGGCCACCAAGCAATGAATGGTGGGGCGGGGATCGACACCATCCCCGGCGCCATTCATGATCGATTCTGATGCCGGACGACAGCCGCAACGAAACCAGACCCTCACCCGACGCGCTGCTTGATCATGCGGAGCGGGAGGCGCGCGGTCGTCTGCGGATATTCCTGGGCGCAGCACCCGGTGTCGGCAAGACCTATGAAATGCTGATGTCGGGCCGTGCAAGACTGGCCGACGGGGTGGACGTGGTGATCGGCGTCGTCGAAACGCACGGCCGCAAGGAAACCCAGGTGCTGGTCGATGGCTATGAGGTGATTCCCCGTCACCAGGTCGACTACAAGGGGCGCATCCTCGAGGAAATGGACCTCGATGCCATCCTTGCCCGGCGTCCGGCGCTGGTCCTCGTCGACGAGCTTGCCCATACCAACGCGCCGGGCAGCCGCCATCCCAAGCGCTATCTCGACGTTCAGGAAATCCTGACGCACGGTATCGACGTCTACACGACGCTCAACATCCAGCATGTCGAGAGCCTGAACGATGTCGTGGCGCAGATCACGCGCGTCAGGGTGCGCGAGACGGTTCCAGACTCCATCATCGACCAGGCCGACGACATCGAGATCATCGATCTCACGCCCGACGACCTGATCAAGCGGCTCGAGGAAGGCAAGGTCTATATCCCCAGCACCGCCCAGCGCGCGATCGAGAACTATTTCTCGCCGGGCAATCTGACGGCGCTCAGGGAACTGGCGCTCCGCCGCACCGCCCAGCGCGTCGACGAGCAGTTGCTGATCCACATGCAGGCCCACGCCATACCCGGGCCCTGGGCGGCGGGGGAAAGGGTTCTCGTCTGCGTCGACGCGCGTCCGGGCGGGGCGGCCCGTGTCCGCTATGCGCGGAGATTGGCCGACCGGCTCCGCGCCCCCTGGACGGCGCTTCATGTCGATACCCCTCGTTCAGCCGGGATGTCAGAGGAGGACAAGGATCGGCTAGCGACTCTGCTGCGCCTTGCCGAGCAGCTCGGCGCGGAGGTAACGACCATTCCAGGTCAGAACGTCGCGCAGGACATCGTTCGCCATGCGACCGCGAACAACTTCACCCATATCGTGATCGGCAGGCCGACCCGATCGCGCTGGCGGGAATTGATCGAAGGCTCGCTCACTTATGATCTCATCCGCAATGCCGGCGACATCAGCGTCCATGTCATTTCGGGAAACGAACGCAACGCCGAGGCGACGTCGAGGACCGTCAAGGCTGCGGACGAGCAGTGGCAATTCGAGATCTGGCCCTATCTCAAGGCCACGGCCTATGTTGTTGGCTCGCTCGCCTTCGCCGTCCTTCTCCACCAGTTTCTCGACGTCCGCAACCTGGCGATCATCTTTCTCATCGGGGTTCTGACTTCGGCGGTGACCGGCGGTCTCTGGCCAGCTTTGTATGCCTGCCTCATCAGCGCCATTGCCTTCAACTATTTCTTCCTGGAACCACGTTACACGCTGACGATCCAGGATCCGGAGAGCATCGTTGCGCTGGCTGTCTTCCTGGTTGTTGCGGTCATTGCCAGCAATCTGACAGTGCGCGTGCAGCGACAGGCGGTCGCTGCCCGCTCGCGGGCACGCGCCACGGAAGATATCTATCTCTTCTCGAAGAAGCTCGCCGGCGCTGGCACGCTTGACGACGTGCTCTGGGCAACTGCCTTCCAGATTGCCTCGATGCTGAAGCTGCGCGTGGTGCTGCTGCTGCCGGAAAACGGCTCGATCACCGTCAAGGCCGGCTATCCTCCCGACGACACGCTGGCTGAGGCCGACATCGCGGCCGCCCGTTGGGCCTGGGAGCACGATCGCCCCGCGGGCCGCGGCGCCGACACGCTTCCCGGAGCAAGACGCCTCTATCTGCCGTTGCGGACGGGGCGCACCGCCGTCGGCGTCGTCGGCCTCGACAACGACAAGCAAGGCCCGTTGCTGACTCCAGAACAGAAGCGCCTTCTCGACGCGCTCGCCGATCAAGCGGCAGTCGCCATCGAGCGCATCCAGCTTGTTGCCGACGTCGACCGGGCCAAGCTCGAGGCCGAGGCGGACCGCCTGCGCTCGGCGCTGCTGACCTCGATTTCCCATGACCTGAAAACACCGCTTGCCGCCATCATGGGCGCCGCCGGCACCTTGCGGGAATTTGCGCCGGCGCTTCCCGAAGCGGATCGGGCGGAGCTGCTGTCGACCGTGCTTGACGAATCGGAGCGACTGAACCGCTTCATCGCCAATCTGCTCGACATGACAAAGATCGAATCCGGTGCGATGGAGCCGAACTACGCATTCCACTATGTCGGCGACATTGTCGGCACCGCCTTGCATCGGGCCAGGAAAATCATCGGCGAACACAAGACCGAAATGGACATTCCCGCGGATCTGCCGATGTTGAGGCTCGACCCCGTCCTGTTCGAGCAAGCGCTGTTCAACCTCCTCGACAACGCCGCTAAATATGCGCCGCCAGGTTCGACGATCCGCCTGCAGGGCTGGGCCGACAATGGTTCCGTCATCCTGCAGATCATGGATGAGGGACCGGGCATTCCGCCAGCGGATCTGGAGCGCATTTTCGACACGTTCCACCGGGTGCGCAAGGGCGACCAGGTCCGTGCCGGCACCGGGCTCGGGCTCTCGATCTGCCGCGGCTTCATCGAGGCGATGGGCGGGACGATTTCGGCGGCCAACAGGACCGACCGCTCGGGTGCGGTTTTCACCATCAGGATGCCGGTGCCGACGGGCCAACGTGTGGACTATCCCGACATGGATGACTTGCCATGACGATCCTGGACGTCAGGATATTGGTCGTCGATGACGAACCGCCGATCCGCAAGCTGCTTCGCGTCGGCCTTGGCAGCCAGGGCTATGCGATCAGTGAGGCGCCAAACGCCAAGACGGCGATCGAACTGATGGAGACGGAGAAGCCGGACCTGATCCTGCTCGATCTCGGCCTGCCCGGCATGGGCGGCCACGAATTGCTGCGCAAATGGCGGGACGACGGCCTGGACGTTCCCGTGGTCATCCTTTCCAGCCGCACCGACGAGACCGGCATCGTCTCGGCGCTAGAACTCGGCGCCGACGACTATGTCACCAAGCCGTTCGGCATGAACGAGCTTGTCGCGCGCATCCGCGTGGCGCTCCGCCACAAGTTCCAGCAGCAAGGCGAGAAGCCGGTTTTCCACACCGGCGATCTCACGGTCGATCTGGTAAAGCGCATCGTCACGATCGAGGGCAGGGAGATAAAGCTCTCGCCGAAGGAGTACGACATCCTGCGCATCCTCGTGCAGTACGCGGGCAAGGTTCTCACCCACCAGTTTCTTTTGAAGCAGGTCTGGGGCGATTCGACCGACGTGCAGTATCTCAGGGTCTATGTGCGGCAGCTCAGGCAAAAGATCGAGAAAACGCCCGACCAACCGCGTTACATCACCACCGAAACCGGCGTCGGATATCGTCTGCGCGAAGTGGACTGAAGCGACGGGCGGGGCGACGTTCAATCGGCCGAGAGCTCCGCGGCGAGCCGCTGAAGCCGGTCAATGAGATTGGGAAGCTGATCGGCTGGCCTTTGTCGACCGCAACCGCATTGATTTTCAAAATGGTGGCGGCCTTGAGCAGCGGCGTGATTTTCGCGTTGAATGCCACAGGCACCAGGCGACCGACGACCTAACAAGTGCTGAACTGCAGGATGCCCTCCAATTTGTTGTCGTCGATCTCGAGATTTATCCCCTTGCCCGGCGCGCATGGGGTCGATGGGCATTGAGTTCGGCAGCTCAACCCGCCAATTCCGCTTCGGCGAGGCTTTAACCATGGCATCACCAGACAAACGCCCTATATGATTGGAGGCTCAGTTTCGCGCGGGAATGAATGGATGTCGCCGTTTCGCCTATCGACGATCTTGATGTCGGCAATGCTGGCAACAGCAATGCTGTCGGGTGCGGCTGTCTCCGCGCAGATCGTCAGTCCCGCCAACCGCAACGCTCTGGTCCGGCAAAACGAATTGCAGATGCTCGAGAACAGGCTGCGGCGGCAGCAATATCAACAGCAGCAACAGCAGTTCCGTGCCCAGGATCGCGAGGTCGCGCCGCAACGGCCTGATGTGCAGCAGATGAAGCCTACGTGCCAGTTGCGGCGGTCGGGCAGCCGCTTTATCAGCACCTGCCGCTGATGAGCCGGTACTTTTCATTTATTTAGCCGACTTATATACTTGAACGCCGCTGTGCTTGAAGCAGCATCAAAACGGTTTTGATTTCGCAACGTGCCTTTATGCTTGGGCACTGCCCTGATTGGATCATCGGGAATGGCAGTCACCAAGAAGAAGGTCGTACGCAAGGCAAGGAAGGGCGAGCGAATCCGTCAGGTCGCGGCTATTCCTTTTCGGCTGAGCGAGCGTGGCGACGTCGAGATGATGCTGGTCACCTCGACATCGACAAGGCGCTTTATCGTGCCCAAGGGCTGGCCGATGAAGGGCAAGAGTGGGCGCAAGGCAGCCACTATCGAAGCGCAGGAGGAAGCCGGCGTCCTCGGCAAAACTCTGAAGCAGCCGGCCGGCACCTATTCCTACTGGAAGCGGCTGACGAACCGCTTCGTCCGCGTCGACGTCACCGTCTATCTGCTGGCGGTGACCGAGGAACTGGCCAACTGGCAGGAAGCCAAAAGGCGGCAGCGGGCATGGCTGACGCCGGAAGACGCTGCAGCGCTTATCGACGAGCCCGATCTTTCAACGCTGCTGAAGAACTTGAAAGTTCCCCAACCAGCGCCCGCTGGCGAACTTGAACCAGGGCCTCATTTGGAGTCGTCCTCTCTCTGAGGGAAAGGCCGCACCGGCGTGCCGGTATAGGCCCACAACCACTCGCGCGGCAGTGGTCCCTTGTTGCGGTCGCTCTGTTGCGACTGTTCCCACGCATGCGCCAATATGCCGACCGAGCGCGAGAGCACGAAAAGGCCGCGTGTCAGCGGCGGCGGAAAGCCGAGCTCGCCATAGATGACGGCGGTGGCGCCGTCGATGTTGAGCGGGATCTTCTTGCCCTTGCGCCGCGCGACCTCGGCCTCAACAGCCTCGGCGATGTCGGCGAAACGTCCGCCGACGATGCCGCGCGCGGCAAAATCGCGAGTCAGCTCGATGAGGCGCGGCGCCCGCGGATCGACCGGATGGAAGCGGTGCCCGAGCCCCGGCACATAGGATTTTTCCTCGGCGAAGAAACGATCGAGCCGCACCGAGACGGCATCGGCAAGCGTCTCTCCTCCGTCCAGTGCCGCGGCGATGTCGCCGTAGAAGGCAAGCGCCTGCTCGCCGGCGCCGCCATGCACGTCGCCAAGCACATTGATGGCTGAGGCCATGGCGCTGTTGATGCCGACGCCGCAGGTAGCCGCCATTCGGGCAATGGCGATCGACGGTGCCTGCGGCCCATGGTCGACGGCCGCCCCGAGCGCGATGCCGAGCAGCGCCGCCTGCTCCTCACCAGGCAGTTCGCCGCGCAGCATCAACCAGATCATCGCCGGAAAGCTGACGCGGCCGATCAGGTCCTGAATCTCATAGCCGCGCAACCGGATCATGCCGGGGCGCATTTCGATGATATCGGTCTGCCACCATTCCTCGCCGCGCTCGCGGCCGGTTTTTTTCCCAACGTTGCTCATGTTCTCGCGTCGCTCATGCCTGCGCTCTTTTCTTGACGCGCGGCGGCAGACCGGCAAACACCTCGTCCATATGCTCGCCCAGCGCCGGCGGCGGCTTGGTCGGCAAGGGTGCCGCACCATCGACCATGAACCCGCCGCGCACGACGGTCAGCGGCCGGTCCATCTTCGGCATGCCATCGAAACGGGTGGTCATGTCGCGCTCGATCACTTGCTGCTCCGCCAGCACCTGCGGGATCGTCAGCACCCTGCCTGCCGGCACGCCTGCGCGATTGAGCGTCTCCTCCCAGGCTGCGGCCGAGCCGCTCTCCAAAGCGTCCTCGATCAGCGCCTTCAAGGCGATGCGATTGCGCTTGCGCGTCTCACGCTCGGCAAAGCGCGGGTCCGACGCCAGATCGGGCAGCCCGATCAGCCGGCAGAGCGACACGAACTGCTCCTGCTTGTTGGCGGCGATGTTGAGCAGACCGTCGCCGGTGCGAAACGTACCGGAAGGTGCAGCCGTCATGTTCTCATTGCCCATGGGCTGCGGCTCGACGTCAGCCGTCAGATAGTTGGAGACCGGCCAGCCCAGCGCGGAAAGCGTGCATTCGAGCATCGACACGTCGAGGAAGGCGCCCTCGCCTGTCGTCTTCTGCTTCACGAGTGCCGCGGCGATGGCGAACGCCCCGACCAGCCCGCCCAGCGTGTCGGCGACCGGATAGCCGACACGCAGCGGCGCGGTTTCCGGCGTGCCGGTGATGCTCATGATGCCTGAAAGTCCTTGGATGATCTGGTCGTAGGCAGGATTGTCGCGCATCGGCCCGGTCTGGCCGAAGCCCGAAATCGCGCAATAGACAAGGCTGGGGCGGACCTCTTTGAGCCTCGCATAGCCGAGCCCCAGCCGGTCCATTACGCCGGGGCGAAAATTCTCGACCAGCGCGTCGGCGGAGGCGACCAGATCGAGGAAGCGTTCGCGATCGGCCTCTTTCTTGAGATCGAGCACCACCGATCGTTTGCCGGCGTTCTGCGCCAGGAACGAAGCGCCCATGCCAGTGCTGTTGAGTTCCGGCGAACCGCCGAGCTGGCGCGCCAGGTCGCCGCCTTGCGGCGCCTCGACCTTGATCACATCGGCCCCGAGCAGCGCCAGCTGATAGGCGCAGTAGGGGCCAGCCAGAACATTGGTCAGGTCGAGGACGCGGATACCGCTCAGCAGATCGGTCATCATGTTACAGACAGATCAGGCATCGCCCGGCACATGCTCCGGTCCGCGCAGGCGCCTGCGTTCGATGTAAGCGTAGATATGTGGCCCAATCAGCCCGATGAACGCCAGCGTCAGCAGCGTCAGCGACAGCGGATGCTTGTAGAACACCGACCAGTCGCCGTTCGAGATGGTCATCGCGCGGCGGAACTGCGTTTCGGCGAGCGGCCAGAGGATCATACCGATGATGACCGGCGCCGTCGGGAAATCGAAGCGCCGCATCAGGAATCCGGCCCCGCCGAGCAGATAGAGGATGACGAGGTCGGTCGGTGACTGCGAAATACCGTAGGTGCCGACCGTAGCGAACACCAGGATGCCGGCATAGAGCTGCGGCGCCGGGATTTTCAGCAGCCGCACCCACAACCCGATTAGCGGCAGGTTGAGAATGACGAGGATGATATTGGCGATGAACAGGCTGGCGATCAGCCCCCAGACCAGATTGGCCTGCGTCATGAACAGCATCGGCCCGGGATTGATGCCATAGCTCTGGAAGGCCGACAGCATGATCGCGGCCGTCGCCGAGGTCGGCAGCCCGAGCGTCAGCATCGGCACCAGCACGCCGGCAGCCGATGCGTTGTTGGCGGCTTCCGGTCCGGCAACGCCTTCAATGGCGCCGACCGTGCCGAACTCCTCCTTGTGTTTGGAGAGCTTCTTCTCGATCGCATAGGACAGGAAGGTCGGGATCTCGGCGCCGCCGGCCGGCAGGGCGCCGATCGGGAAGCCGAGCAGGGCGCCGCGCAGCCAAGCCTTCCACGAGCGTGCCCATTCGGCCGCCGTCATGTAGAGTGAGCCCTTCAGCGGCACGATCTCGTCCTTGCCGGCATAGCGGCGCGAGGCCATGTAGAACGTCTCGCCGACCGCAAAGAGGCCGACGGCGACGACGATCACGTCGACGCCGTCGAGCAATTGGCTCATGCCGAAGGTGAAGCGCGGCTGTCCGGTCTGCAGGTCGACGCCGATCATGCCGATGACGAAGCCGATGAACAGGCTGGTCAGGCCACGCACCGACGACGAGCCGAGCACCGCCGAAACCGTGATGAAGGCCAGCACCATCAGCGAAAAATATTCGGCCGGGCCGAAAGACAGCGCGAATTTGACCACGACCGGGGCCAGGAAAGCGACGCCTAGCGTGCCGAGTGTGCCGGCGACGAAGGAGCCGATCGCCGAGGTGGCAAGTGCCGCGCCGCCACGGCCGGAACGGGCCATCCTGTTGCCTTCCAGCGCAGTGACGATGGTTGCACTTTCGCCCGGCGTGTTGAGCAGGATCGATGTCGTCGAACCGCCATACATGGCGCCGTAATAGATACCGGCAAACAGGATGAAGGATGCTTCCGGCGCCACCTGATAGGTGATCGGCAAAAGCAGCGCGATGGTCAGCGCCGGTCCGAGGCCGGGCAGCACGCCGATCGCTGTCCCCAGTGTCGTGCCGAGCAGGCACCACATGAGATTGACCGGCGTAAAAGCGACCGAAAATCCGTGCGCGAGATGGCTGAGCGTTTCCATGGCTTCAGCCTCTCAACATACGGATAATCGAATCGAGACCCGTGTTCAGCTGGTTCTCGATGAAGCCGGCGCCGATATTGACGCCGAGCGCCCTGGCGAAGCCGAAATAGGCGGCAAGCGCCAGGATCAGGCCGAGCAGCACGTCACGCAGCGGATGTCTGCTGCCGAACCCGTGGCAGATGAGAACGAACATGATCACCGAGGCTGCGGTGAAGCCAAGCGGCTGGATCAGAACAAGGTTCGCGACCAGTCCGACGGCGACGATGCCCATCGCCTTCCAGTCGGTCGGCGTTTCCTTTTCTTCTTCCGGCTGCCAGCCGCCCCGCAGGGCGGCGACGATCAGCAGGAGGGAAAGGATCGTCATGCCGACCATGGTGATGTAGGGGAAGACGGTCGGGCCGACCTTGGAGTAGAGCGGCGACACCGGAATCGACAGCGTCTGCCAGGCTACTGCGCCGGCGCAGGCGAGAAGCCCGATGCCGATCAGCAATTCGGGCACGGCAAGGCGCGGCCGCGCCGCCTGCTGGTCGCTGGTGCTCATGATCGTCCTCCCTGGATAGGCCGGCCTCCCACAGCCGACCTCACAGCAGTTTCACTCGCGCTGGATCGAATGTCCATGCGGCTGGCGAACACCGGAAAGGGGCAGTGCAGACCGCCCCTCTCCGAGGACATCAGGCAAGGCCGAGGTCCTTGAGGATGGCTGCGATCCGGGTCGTGTCTTCGGCGAGAAATTTGGCATAGTCGTCGCCGGTGAGCAGGATTTGCGTCCAGTTGCGGTTTTTGCATTCGGTGGCCCAGGCATCGCTTTTGGCCATGGTCTCGACCAGCGTGATCATCGCCGCCTTGTCGGCGTCGGAAACGCCCGGCGGTGCGAAGACGCCGCGCCAGTTGAACAATTCGACATCGATGCCGGCTTCCTTCAGCGTCGGTGCGTCGATGCCTTCCTGGCGCTTGTCCGCAGAAATGGCAAGCAGCCGAAGCGCGCCTGCCTTGACCTGTTCGGAGAACTCGCCATAGCCGGAGATGCCGGCCGCGACCTGGTTGCCGAGAAGCGCCGACAGTGCCTCGCCGCCGCCGGCGAACGGCACGTAGGAGAGGTTGGCTGCCGGAACACCGGCCGTCTTCGCGATAAGGCCGAACAATATGTGGTCCGAGCCGCCGGCAGAACCGCCAGCCACCGGAACCTTGGTCGGATCGGCCTTGAGGGCGGCGACGAAATCCGCTGCGGTCTTGAACGGCGAGGCCGCCGGCACCACAAGCGCCTCGAATTCGCCGGTGAGGCGGGCGATCGGCGTGACTTCGGTGAGATTGTTGGCCGATTTGTTGGCGATAATGGCGCCAACCATGACCATGCCGGCAACCATCAGCGAATTGCCCTTGCCGTTCCACTGGCTGATGAATTGCGGCAGGCCGACTGTGCCGCCGGCGCCGCCGACATTGGTGATCTGCGAACCGGAGATCAGCTTCTCACTGCGCAGCACCTGGTCCATCGTGCGCGCCGTCTGATCCCAGCCGCCGCCGGGCGCTGCCGGCACGAAGATCTGGATCTGCGGCGCATCCTGCGCAAAAGCGGGCGAGAGATGCAACGCTGCGAAACCGGCGGCGCCGGCAGCGGCGGTGCTCATTAAAAATCTGCGTCTGTTCAGCATGGGATTCCTCCAATCACGACACCTCCTCTGGTGCCTGCCAGCAACGTAGCCTGAATTCAGACCCGCTCGACAAAAATTCATGCAGCCTTTGTCTTGTTCTGTCAACAGGAACGGCATTCTACTGGACAGAACTGTCTGCACGCGGCATAGTTGTTCCGATCGGCCCTTCTGTCCAACTGGGAACGGAACGACGTGGTCAAGCAGATGACCGTAACACAATCCAAGCCTGCGTCGACCAACGGTGTTGCCGCGCTCGACCGTGCGATCGCCATCCTCGATGCTTTCGCTACCGCCGACCGGTCGCTCAGCCTGGCCGAAATCGCGGCGCGGACCGGCCTCTACAAGAGCACGATCCTGAGGCTTGCGAACTCATTATTGCGCGGGCAGCTGCTGGAGCGTCTCGACGACGGCCGCTACCGTGTCGGCCCTGCCACCTTCCGGCTGGGTGCCCTATACCAGCGTTCGGTAGTGGCGATCGACATCCTGCTGCCGATCATGCGCGATCTGGCCGAGCGAAGCTGGGAAAGCGTCGCTTTCTATGTCCGCTCGGGCGACGTGCGGACCTGCCTCTACCGTGTCGAGTCCAAGCATCCCATCCGCTACACCATAAGGGAAGGCGACGTGCTGCCCTTGCTGGCCGGCTCGGGCGGCCGCGTGCTTGCGGCGTTTTCCGGTCAGCACGGCGAGCCTTACGAAACGATCCGCAAGACCTATCATTGTTTGTCGGTCGGCGACCGCGACCCCGAGACGGCGGGCGTCTCGGCACCGGTGTTCGGGCCGGGCCCCACCTTGCTCGGTGCGTTGACGCTGTCCGGCCCGAGCACGCGCGTCGACGCGGCTTTTCTTCAGCGCATGAAAAATCCGCTGATCGATGCAGCCGCGCGCGCCACCCGCGCTTTCGGCGAAGACGCCTCGATGCTCGAACAGGCGGCCCGCAAAGCCGGTGCCGAAGCGGAGGGCCCGGTGCTGAAGCGAAAGGCATAGAAAGCCCCGGTTCGGCCTGACCAGAACCACAGGGGTGACAGGCAGCACCCTCAAGGCTGCCGTTCCAGCAGGATCGTCGCATCGTCGTGATAGGTGGTCCGCAACACTTCCCTGTAGCCGCATTTTGCCGCGACGTTTAGCGAGGCGGTGTTTTCCGGATCGATGATGCAGACAGTCCTTGCGCGCCCGAATGCCTCGTCGCCCCAGGCGAGAACCCGTCCGACGACTTCGCTGGCGAAGCCCATTCCGTGGACTGCCGGGATGAGCGCCCAGCCGGCTTCCGGAACGCCTTCGATCGAAGGCACCATGTCGCGCTTCAGATCGTGAAAGCCTGCCTCGCCGATGAAGCGGCCGGATGCCTTGTCCTCGATCGCCCAGAAGCCGTAACCCAGCAGCGACCACAGGCCGGCATGGCGCAGGAAGCGCATCCAGCTTTCCTCCCGTGTGCGCGGCTTGCCGCCGATGAAGCGTGTGACGGCCGGATCGGCCCACATGGCGACATAGGCATCGAAATCATCGAGTTGGTGTGGCCGCAGCACGGTGCGCGGCGTTTCGATGAGGGGAGCGACGAGCGCCTGTGGATTGATCATGTGTCGTGCCTCGGTTGCGTTAGTTTGCCTGTGCTTAGTAGCCTGCCCTTGGATTTGACCCGGGGGTGCTCGGCGGTTTTGGGAGATAGCGATATGCGACAGAGATCCAAATCGCCTGCACCAGACAAGAGCCAAAGCCTGTGCAGATCATCTTCCAGCCCAATGTGAATCCTGCCCAGCGGTGCTACTTTTCACCAGCAGCTGATTCAGCGTCCGCTGTGCCGTCCGACGGAGGGAAAAGGGCATGGATACCACCGATCTTCTGCTTGCCATCTTTCATCATCTGCTGGTGTTTTCATTGGCGGGCATCATCGGCGCCGAATTTGTCCTGATCCGCGGCGATCTGCCCGCCGCGACGCTCCGGCGGCTTGTCGGCATCGATCGCCATTACGGCATCCTCGCCATGCTGATCATCATCGTCGGCATCGGCCGCGTCATCTACGGCCTGAAGGGTTGGGAATTCTACGTCTACAACTGGGTGTTCTGGGCAAAGATGGCGGCATTCGTCATCGTCGGCCTGCTGTCGATCATTCCGACGGTCCGCTTTGTTTCCTGGAACAGGCAGGCCTCGGCCAGCCCCGGTTTTCAAGTGCCGGCGGCGCAACTTGCATCCGTTCGAACTTATGTCCGCGCCGAAGCCTTCATCTTCCTGCTGATCCCGGTCTTCGCCGCGGCGATGGCGCGCGGCTACGGCTACTGAATTTCGCCTACGGGTTCGAGCGGCGCAATTTCGACCAGCGGCGCCGGAACATCATTCGTCTTCTCCTCGGCCTTGCAGATGTCGGCGATGACACAGACCGGACAATCCGGTTTGCGCGCCTTGCAGACGTAGCGGCCATGCAGGATCAGCCAATGATGCGCGTGGCGCATATATTCGTCCGGAATGATCCTCAACAGCCCCTGCTCGACCTGTTCCGGCGTCTTGCCGGGCGCCAATCCCAGCCGGTTGCCGATGCGGAAGATATGCGTGTCGACCGCCATCGTGTGCTGGCCGAAGGCCATGTTGAGCACGACATTGGCGGTCTTGCGCCCAACGCCCGGCAGCTTGACCAGTTGGTCGCGGTCGTCGGGCACCTCGCCGCCATGGTCGCGGATCAGCGCTTCCGCTAGCGCGATGACGTTCTTGGCCTTGTTGCGCCAGAGCCCGACGGTGCGGATATAGTCGCCGACCTTGGCCTCGCCGAGAGCCAGCATCTTTTGCGGGGTATCGGCGACCTTGAACAGCGCCCGCGTTGCCTTGTTGACGCCGACATCGGTCGCCTGTGCCGAAAGCACCACTGCCACCAGCAGCGTGAAGGCGTTGACATGTTCGAGTTCGCCCTTCGGCTCGGGCCGCTGAACGGAAAAGCGCCGGAAAATCTCGTGCACCTCGGCCGGGCTGTAGAGCGAATGGGACCGCACCGGCTGGGCACGCGGTTTGGTGTTCGAGCCCTCGCGTCGGCCGGGGGGCAGGTCATTTCTGGGTGTAGAGGAATTTTTGGGCTTGGGGCTCGTCATCCCCTTCCTATAATATCCAGGCATGAGCGACACAAACGCCTCATTTCAGGCCGACGAGCCATTCTTCCAGGCGTTGCTGATACCGCATCGGTCGCTGGGCAAAATCGGCTTTGCCATCCTGATGGGCGTTCTGCTGTTCAGCTCGTTGGTGACCGGAGCGTTTTTCCTGTCGCGCGGCGCCTGGCCGGTGTTCGGCTTCCTCGGTCTCGACCTGATTGCCGTCTACATCGCCTTTCGCGCCAATTATCGTGCCGCCCGCGCCCGCGAGGAAGTGTCGGTCTCGCGCACCAGCCTCGACATCCGCAAGACCGCGCCCTCAGGCAAATCGGAAGCGCATCGCTTCAATCCGTTCTGGGCGCGTTTTTCGGTCGCTCGCCACGCCGAGATCGGCATCACCAGGATGGCGGTAGAAGCACAAGGCCAGAATGTGCCGATCGGCGGCTTCCTCAATCCCGACGACCGCGAGAGCTTTGCGTCAGCCTTTTCGCGCGCCCTGGCGACCGCCAAGATGCGCTAGATGTGAGCGAACAGCCTCGTCCGCAAAATGATCTTTCAGCAGCGAGTGAGGCAACCGGCTCTCCAGTGCCTTGCCATAAATGGTAATCAGCAGCGTCTCCTTCTCCTTGGTGAGATGCACCTTCTCGCCAGCCACCGTCGGCTCCTTCCTCGAAGCCAGATCCATCTGGGTGCACATGACGAGAAGGCAAGTTTCGGGTGGTGATCGGAGCCGCGAAGGACGATATTCACGCTCAAGGAGATAGTCCGATGAACGCACAGACAGCTATTCTGAAGAAAGACATCACACCCGAAGGCGGTGACTACGAAGTTGTTCGGCGCGCGATCGAGAAGATCAGCCTTGACTACCGTGACCAGCCGTCGCTCGAAATACTGGCCGAGGAAGTCGGCGAGACGCCGACCGGCCTGCAGAAGCTCTTCACCCGCTGGGCTGGTCTGTCGCCCAAGGCCTTCCTCCAGGCGGTCACGCTCGATCACGCGCGCAAACTGCTCGATTCCGGCATGCCGCTGCTCGAGGCTTCTTTCGAAGTCGGCATGTCAGGCCCCGGCCGGTTGCACGACCTTTTCGTCACCCACGAGGCGATGTCGCCGGGTGACTACAAGACGCGCGGTGCCGGGCTGACGATCCGCTACGGCTATCATATTTCGCCCTTCGGCATCGCCCTGATCATGGTCACCGACCGCGGGCTTGCCGGCCTCGCCTTCAGCGATGCCGGCGGCGAGCGTGCGGCCTTCGCCGACATGTCCGGCCGCTGGCCGAACGCAACCTATGTCGAGGACATGGCCGCGACGGCGCCGTATGCGGCGCGCATCTTCGATCCGGCGCTGTGGCGCGCCGATCAACCGCTGCGCGTCGTCATGATCGGCACCGACTTCCAGGTTCGCGTCTGGGAAGCCCTGCTGCGCATCCCGATGGGCAAGGCCTGCACCTATTCCTCGATCGCCGCCCGCATCGGCGCACCGAGCGCCAGCCGGGCGGTGGGCGCCGCGGTCGGCGCCAATCCGATGTCCTTCGTGGTGCCGTGTCACCGGGCTCTCGGCAAGTCCGGCGCGCTCACCGGCTACCACTGGGGCCTGACCCGCAAACGCGCCATCCTCGGCTGGGAAGCGGGCCAGGTAGGATCTTGATGACACACCCATAGATTCGGGCCAGCAGCGCGCGGGTTCATCTCGCGCGGTCTGGCAAGCGGCGGCCTTACGGAGTAGCTTCCCGCGCAATTAGAGCGACGTGCGTCCATTCGGACGCACAAAGTACGCTCTAACACTTTAATTCTACGCATCGTGCTTTCCGAAAATCGATTCCGATTTTCGGAAAGCACGATGCGTTAGCAGGGAGGCACCACTTGATAATCGTTATCGGCTCGATCAACCTCGATCTTATCGCCAATGTCGACCGCTTGCCCGCACCGGGCGAGACCGTGCGTGGCTCCGGTTTCGCCACCGCTCCTGGCGGCAAGGGCGCCAACCAAGCGCTGGCCGCCGCGCGCGCCGGCGCCAAGGTGCGCATGGTCGGCGCGGTCGGCAAGGACAATTTCGCCACTGACGCGCTGGCGCTGCTGCGGGACGGCAAGATCGACCTGTCCGGTGTCGGCGAAACCTTCGCCTCGACCGGCACGGCATTGATCATGGTCGCCGACAACGGCGAGAACGTCATTGCCGTGGTGCCGGGCGCCAATGATTCGGTCGTGACAGGCGACCTCTCCAAGGCTTTCATGAAAAAGGGCGATGTCGTGCTCTTGCAGCAGGAGATCCCGCTGCAGACTGTCGATGCAGCACTGGACGCGGCACGGGCGGCAGGCGCGGTCACCGTGCTCAACACGGCACCATTCCGCGGCGAGGCGGCCGCCTTCCTCGGTAAGGCCGATTATGTCGTCGCCAACGAAACCGAATTCGACCTCTATGGCGAGGCGCTGTCGCTGAGCGGCCGCGATCGCCCAGCGCGGATGCGCGATTACGCCGGGAAGACCGGCCGCACAATTGTCGTCACGCTCGGCGGTGACGGCGTTCTGGCTGCCACGCCAGCCGATCTTCTGATGGTTCCGGCGCTGAAGATCACCCCTGTCGACACGGTCGGCGCCGGCGACACGTTTTGCGGCTATTTCGCCGCCGGGCTGTCATCCGGCCTGCCGCTCGATCAGGCGCTCGCCCTTGCTGCAGCCGCTGGTTCGCTCGCTTGCCTGAAGCCCGGCGCCCAGCCGGCGATCCCGCTGGCGAAGGAAGTCGACGCGGCGCTACAAAAATCCGCCGGCTAGGTGAGAGCCATGCGTCCGGCCACGAAACACGCCGTGCCGCCCGCCGGCGATATCTGCCGCCTGTCCGCCGTGGATCTTGCCGACGCGATCAGGCGCCGGCAGCTGTCCGTGCGCGAGGTGGTGACGGCATTCCTCGACCGGATCGAAGCGGTGAACCCGCTGGTCAACGCCATCGTCTCACTGCGCGACCGTGCCGACATCCTGCACGAGGCCGACAAGGCCGACGCGCATCTGGCGCATGCAGGGCATGCCGGCCCCCTGTTCGGCCTGCCGATCGCCATCAAGGATCTCGCGCAGACCAAGGGCCTCAGGACCAGCTTCGGCTCGCCGATCTTCGCCGATTTCGTGCCGCAAGAGGATGATTTCTTCGTCGAGCGCATCCGCAAGGCTGGCGCCATCATCATCGGCAAAACCAACGTTCCCGAATTCGGCCTTGGCTCCAACACCTACAACACGGTGTTCGGCCCGACGCTCAATGCTTTCGACGCGGCCTTGACCGCCGGCGGTTCGAGCGGCGGCGCGGCGGTCGCACTGGCGCTCGACATGGTGCCTGTCGCCGACGGCAGCGACTTTGGTGGTTCGCTGCGCAACCCGGCCGCCTACAACAATGTCTATGGCTTCCGTCCGTCGCAGGGACTTGTCCCGGCCGGTCCCGAACTTGACGTCTTTCACACACAGATGGGCGTCGAAGGACCGATGGGGCGGAGCGTGTGCGACATGGCGCTGCTGCTCGACGAGCAGGCCGGCTACGACCCTCGCGCGCCGCTCTCGCATCACAAGCTGGGCTGCTTCCTACAGGGACTGCAAACGGCAGCCGCCGGCGGCCGCATCGCCTGGTTCGGCGATCTCGGCGGCCATCTGCCGCTCGAACCCGGCATCCTTGATCTTTGCGAGGCCGCTCTCGGCCGATTCGCCGATGTATCCTTTCAGACCGAAGCGCTGGTGCCGGATTTCGACTTCGAGGCGCTGTGGCAGGCCTTTGTGACGCTGCGCCAGGCGAGCAGCGGTTGCGCGCTCAAGGCGCATTACGACGATCCCTTGAAACGCAGTCTTCTGAAGCCGGAGGCCGTGTGGGAGGTGGAACATGCGCTGCAACTCACGGCGCCGCAGATCCACGCCGCCACGGTGAGGCGCTCGTCCTGGCACAAAACCCTGCTGTCGCTCTTCGACCGCTTCGACCTCGTCGCACTGCCGACCGCACAGGTCTTCCCCTTCGAGGTTTCCACCCATTGGCCGACGCAAGTGGCCGGGCGTGCCATGGACAGCTATCACCGCTGGATGCAGGTTTCAGCGCTCGCCACGCTGGGCGGGTGCCCGGCGGTCAACGTACCGGCGGGCTTCGATGCCAGAGGCAGGCCGATGGGCATGCAACTGATCGGGCGGCCGCGCAGCGACATGGCCGTGTTGAGAGCAGCGGCAGCCTACGAGACGACGCTGCCGTGGCAGGCCGGAGCCTAAATCCAGGTCAAGGCCGCCAGCGACATATCCTGCCGGCTTGCACCGGCGTTGCTGTCATGCATTGATCACGATTGGCCGCGTCGCAAGCCGCATATTGTCGAGGAAAAACCATGTCGCTGGAACTCTACGCTACCTATGTCGTTGCCTGTATCGTCATTGTCCTGGTGCCTGGACCGACCGTCACGCTGATCATCGCCAACAGCATCCGCCATGGCTCCCGTGCCGGCCTCGCCAATGTCGCCGGCACGCAGGCCGGGCTGGCCATCATGATCGCCATTGTCGGCATCGGATTGACCTCGCTGATCGCGGGAATGGGCCATTGGTTCGAATGGGTCAGGCTGATCGGCGCTGCCTATCTGATCTGGATGGGTGTGCAGATGTTCCGCTCCAAGGGCAAGCTGAACGCCGACGGATCGGCGAAGACACCGCGCGGCGGCTTCTTCCTGCAAGGCCTGCTGGTGGCGATCAGCAATCCCAAGACGCTGGTGTTCTTCGGCGCCTTCTTTCCGCAGTTCATCGCCCCTGAAGGCAACTACGCGTTGCAGATCGTCGTCATGGGTCTCACCGCTCTGATCTTCGCCGCCGTGTCGGATTCGACCTTCGCGCTGGCCGCCGGCCGCGCCGGACACCTGCTCTCGGCCGGCCGCATCAAGCTCATGTCCAGAATCAGCGGCAGTTTCCTGATCGGCGGAGGTCTGTGGCTGGCGTTTTCAAAGGCGAAGTGAGCGGCACCTTTCCTTCCCCCTTGTGGGGGAAGATGGCTCGGCGCGCAGCGCCGAGCCGGATGAGGGTGTTGGGAGAAACACCAGCGCCGCGATCCGTCCAGCACCCCTCATCCGGCCGAGCTTCGCTCGGCCACCTTCTCCCACAAGGGGAGAAGGAAGAAGCCCTAAAGCCGCTCCAGCCTTTCCAGCAGCAGCGCGAAAAACGCATCATGGTCGATATCGCGCATCACCATGGCGTTTTTCGGTCGCTTGGTCACGCCCCACCAGTCGATCACGGTCATGCCCATGGTGAGCTCCGAGGCGGTTTCCACGGTGACGTTGCAGTTGCGGCCCCTGAATAGCTCCGGCTTCAACAGATAGGCGATGACGCAAGGGTCGTGCAGCGGACCGCCATCGGTGCCGTATTTCTCCTCGTCGAAGCGCTCGAAGAATTCCAGCATCTCCGTCGTAGCCGTGCCGACCCTGGTGCCGAGCTTTCGGAAGGCCTGGGTCCGCTTGGCGGTGGTCAGCGCCTTGTGGGTGACGTCGAGCGGCATCATGACGATCGGGATGCCGGATTTGAGCACGACGTCGGCGGCATGCGGGTCGACATAGATGTTGAATTCGGCGGTCGGCGTGACGTTGCCGCCTTCGAAGAAGCCGCCGCCCATCAGCACGATTTCCTTGATGCGCGGCGCGATCTTTGGCTCACGGATCAGCGCCAGCGCGATGTTGGTGAGCGGTCCGAGCGCGCAGACCGTGATCGTGCCGCTCTCTTCCTTCATCAGTGTCTCGACAATGAAATCGACGGCATACTGGTCCTGCAGCTTCATTGTCGGTTCGGGCAATTGCGGTCCGTTGAGACCGGTCTCGCCATGCACCTCCTCGGCGGTGACCAGTTCACGCGCCAGCGGCCGGATGGCGCCGGCATAGACTTTGATGTCTGGCCTGCCGGCCAGTTCGCAGATCTTGCGTGCGTTCTTTTCGGTGAGCCTCAGCGGCACGTTGCCGGCAACGGCGGTCATACCGACGATCTCCAGCTCGGCACTGCCGAGTGCCAGCAATATGGCGACGGCATCATCCTGGCCGGGATCCGTGTCGATGATGATCTTGCGGGATTGGGGCATTTCAATTCCTTGTTTGGGGAGTCTTTTTGGGCGGGGCTTTTGACGGCTTGAACTTGACCGCGGGGCGGACCATATCAAGACCATCGGGAAAAATGCCATCTGGGTTTTTCCACTTTATGTCGCTCTTGAGAGGACAATGTAACATGAGCCGAATGACGCCTTTTTCCAGCCCGCTTCTCCTGGGTTTCGACGCCATGGAAAAGACCGTGGAGCGTCTGGCGAAGTCGGGTGATAGCTACCCTCCCTATAACATCGAGCGCCTCAGCGGTGCCGACGGCAAGGCCGAAAGGCTGCGTATCACGCTCGCTGTCGCCGGTTTCGCCGAGAACGATCTCGATGTCACCACGGAGGAGAACCAGTTGGTCGTGCGCGGCCGTCAGAACGACGATACCGAGCGCGAATTTCTTCATCGCGGCATTGCCGCGCGCCAGTTCCAGCGCTGTTTCGTGCTGGCCGACGGCATGCGGGTGATCACCGCGGAGCTGAAGAACGGCCTTTTGTCGATCGATCTCGACCGGCCCGAGTCCGAACGGCTGGTACGGAAAATAAACATATCGGTGAAAGACTGATCTTTACCGGTGGCTCTCATGCGAGGCGGCCTTGAACGGCGTCCTCGCGGCAAGGAGGCTTAAATGACCAGAACTGACGAAAATCTTATCATGACCAGCGGCGAATTCGCCCATCTCGGCGAAGGCTCGGTCGCCTATCTCAGGAAAGTGTCGAGCGACGATCTGCGCGGCCGTTTCCCGGGCCTCGGCGAAATCGCACCCGGGCTGGAACTGTGGGCCCTGTTTGCCGCCAATGGCCAGCCGATCCTGCTTTCGGACGCTCGTGACAGAGCGCTGGCTGGCGCCCTGGAAAACGACCTGACCCCCGTCGCGATCCACTAACAATACGGCGCAGCGATCTGGTTGGAAACGGACAGGGCCGCTCACGGCGGCCCTTCAACGGATCTGATCAAAAAAGCTCAGGCCGCATGCGAGGCCTGCGTGTCCGACAAAAGCGCGTGGATCGCTGCGGCGTCGCGGGTGCCCCTTATCTTGGCCACCGTGTCGGCGTCGCGCAGCACCCGCGCGATGCGCGACAGCGCCTTGAGGTGGTCGGCGCCGGCGCCTTCGGGCGCCAAAAGCAGGAACACCAGATCGACCGGCTGGTCGTCCAGCGCCTCGAAATCGACCGGCGTCTCCAGCCGGGCGAAAACCCCGGCGATCCGCTTCACTCCCGCCAGCTTGCCATGCGGAATGGCAATGCCGTTGCCGACACCGGTCGAGCCCAGCCGTTCACGCTGCAGGATGGTGTCGAACACCTCCCGTTCCGGAATGCCGGAAATCGCCGCCCCCCTTTCGGACAGCATTTGCAGCAGTTGCTTCTTGGAGTTCGCCTTCAACGCCGGCAAGATTGCCGGAACGTTGATAAGATCGCTCAGATCCATACTTGAAATCCCTTGTTCGCCTGCCGTCGCCAGCCCTCACTCTCGCGTGCGGCTGGTTCCTTATCCCTGCGCGACCTTGGCCGTCATCCCTGCGCGACCTTGGTCGTAGACGGGTCGATCCAGCCGATATTTCCGTCCGGCCGGCGATAGACGATATTGAGATGCTCGTTTCCGGCGTTGCGGAAGACGAGAACCGGGCTGTCCTTGGTGTCGAGCTCGATCACGGCTGACGCCACCGACATGGTCCGCAGCGTCATGGTTGATTCGGCGACGATGGCTGGCGCGAAATTCTCCGGTATTTCCTCGTCGTCATCGGCAAGCGGCGCCATCACCGTATAGGCGATGTCGGTGAGTTCGCCATTGGCATTGCCTGAATTATGTGACTTCAGCCGACGCTTGTAGCGCCGAAGGCGGGTTTCGAGGCGATCCGCCGCGGCCTCGAAAGCGAGCGTCGGGTCCTGGGCTTCACCGGTCGCCTGCAGCGAAGCGCCGGAATCCAGCCGGATCATGCAATCGGCCGTGTAGCGCGACCCCGATTTGACGACTACAATTTGCCCTGAAAAGCCCCGATCGAAATATTTCCCGATCACTTCTCCGACACGGTCGTTGATGCGCGTACGGAACGCATCGCCGATATCCATGTGTTTTCCTGATATGCGCAGTGTCATCTGAAAACTGACCTTCCTTGCTCAGGCTTCAAACTGTCCCGAGTTTATACCCGTGGTCTGTGCGCACAAGCTTTGCGGCGTCACTTGCGCCGATTTTAATCCGAACTTTCCGGTTGATCACAAGCCGCCTTCTTTGACCGTCCCGTGGCCAACGTCGTGACGGACCATCCGCATGCGGGCAGTAGCCCGTCCCATGCGGGCGGGCTTCTAGCCACTTCATTGCGGCTTGTCAATGAAGCGCGAAAGCTGTGGAAATTCCGTCGGAGGTCAACGTCCGGCGCTGGCCAAAGCGCGTTTTTCACGCCGCCGCTGCACCGACGAGGGAATATTCATGCCCTCCCGATACTTGGCGACCGTGCGCCTGGCGATATCGACGCCACTTTCCCGCAACATATCCACAATCGCGTCGTCGGAAAGCACGTCGGCAGGTTTTTCCTCGTCGATCAACTGCTTGATGCGGTCGCGCACCGCTTCAGACGAATGCGCGTCGCCGCCACCCGACGAAGCGATCGAGGCGGTGAAGAAATAGCGCAGTTCGAACACGCCGCGCGGCGTCAGCATGTATTTGTTGGCGGTGACCCGGCTGACGGTCGATTCGTGCATGCCGATGGCGTCGGCCACCGTGCGCAGGTTGAGCGGCTTCAGGTGACGTACGCCATGGACGAGGAAGGCGTCCTGCTGGCGCACGATTTCTGAGGCAACCTTAAGGATGGTCTTCGCCCGCTGGTCGAGACTGCGCGTCAGCCAGTTGGCGTTTTGCAGGCATTCCGCCAGGAAATCCTTTTCCGTCTGGTTTTTCGCATGCGGTGAAACCTGGGCAAAATAGATATGGTCGACCAGCACGCGCGGCAGCGTTTCGGCATTGAGTTCGATCACCCAGCTCCCGTCATTGGCCGCCCGCACTTCGACATCAGCGACGATCGCATCGCTGGCACCGCCCGAAAACGCCATCCCCGGGCGCGGATCGAGCGCACGTATCTCGGCCAGCATGTCGAGCAGATCCTCCTCGTCGACCCCACAGATCCGTTTCAGGGTCTGGAAATCGCGCCGCGCCAGGAGCTCGAGATTGGCGATCAAAGCCTTCATCGCCGGGTCGAGCCGATCGCGGACGGCAAGCTGCAGCGACAGGCATTCGGCGAGGTCGCGGGCAAAGATGCCGGCGGGCTCGAATGTCTGGCAGACCGCGAGTGCATTCGTCACCGCCGCTCTGTCGGTGCCGAGACGAGCGGCGATCTCAGCCATGTCGGCGCGCATGTAGCCGGCCTCATCGAGGCCATCGGCCAGTTCGCTGGCGATCAGGCGTGCTGCCGGGTCGGCGAAGGCAAGCGCGACCTGTTCGCCGACATGCTCGCGCAGCGTGATGGCGGCGGCCGCCATGTCTCCGACGTCGAAGCCGTCCGACGAGGACGCGGAACCGTTGCCGGAGGCCGATTTCCATTGGGCCGTCAGGTCGGGACCGAGCCGCTCGCTGGTGCCGGGGTCGTCGGGAAACAGGTTTTCCAGCGAAGTATCGAGCTTTTCCGAGATCGCCTCGGCGCTCCACGCCGTTTCCTTCTCGAACCAGTCGCCGCCGGTGGCCGTTTCCGGCGCGGCATCGATCTTCTGCGCCTGATCGCTGACGGCATCGTCCTGCGGCTCGGCGCGATCGAGTAGAGGATTGCGCTCGATCTCGTCGTCGATGAAGCGTTCCAGCTCGACGTGGGTGAACTGCAGCAGCCGGATCGACTGCATGAGTTGCGGCGTCATCACCAGCGACTGGGACTGTCGTAGCTGTAGTTTTGCCGCCAACGCCATGGTTCGGTTTCAAACGCCCTGTCTACGCATCCGGACTGCCGGAACGAGTTGGGCATAGAAACTGGCCCGGCTTTTGCTTGTCAAGGCGACGGCGATCAAAACTCGCCTGTCGGTGCGTTATTTGGACGAGAAATCGGAGAAAAAGGCTCGTCTCGCGCCAAAAATCGCGCTTGGAGAGGAACCTTCCCGTTTAGAGTGTAAATCCCTCACCGAGATAAAGCCGCCGCACATCCGGGTTTGCGACCACTTCATCGGCCCGGCCGTGAGTCAGCACCTGGCCGGCATGGATGATGTAGGCGCGGTCGATCAGGCCGAGCGTCTCGCGGACATTGTGATCGGTGATGAGCACGCCGATGCCCCGCGCCGTCAGATGGCGCACGAGTTGCTGGATATCGGCGACGGCGATCGGATCGATGCCGGCGAAAGGTTCGTCGAGCAGCATGTATGCGGGGCGGGTCGCCAGTGCGCGCGCGATTTCAAGGCGGCGCCGCTCGCCGCCGGAAAGCGACAGCGACGGGGCTTTGCGCAGATGGCTGATGTGAAACTCATCGAGCAGTTCGTCGAGACTGTGTTCGCGCTTTTTGCGGTTCTTTTCGACCACTTCGAGCACGGCACGAATGTTTTGCTCGACGCTCAAGCCGCGAAAGATCGACGCTTCCTGCGGAAGGTAGCCGATGCCGAGGCGGGCGCGGCGGTACATCGGCATCGAGGTGACATCGAAGCCGTCGATTTCGATTGTGCCTTCGTCGACCGGCACAAGGCCGGTGACCATGTAGAAGCAGGTCGTCTTGCCGGCGCCGTTGGGACCGAGCAGTCCGACCGCCTCACCGGCGCGCACGCCGATCGTGACGCCGCTGACAACTTTGCGGCCCTTGTAGCTCTTGGTCAGGCCCTTGGCGATCAAGGTTCCCTTGAACTTTACCTGGTCGCCGCTGACCGTGGCCGGTGCCGCAAGTTTGCTGGCGGCGCGTCCTGGAAGACGCGCCATCAGCGATGCTACGTCGACCATCAGGGGTTCGCCGCTCCCGACTTCGCCGGCGGCGTGATCGACATCATGACGCGGCCCCCGCAGGCGTCGACCTGGGCCAGGCCGCTCTTCATCTGCACGGTGAGCTTGCAGCCGACCAGTACATTGTCACCTTGCGAAAGCACGACCTTGCTGCCTGAAAGCACCAGCACTTCCGTCTTCATGTCGAAGGTGCCGCTGTCGCCGGTGGCGACCTGGTCGTCCGATTTGATATAGACCTTGTTGGCGACCTCCAGACGGTCGATGTTGGCCGAGCCGGTCATCGCGGCACCTGCGGCCTGCGCATCCTTGGCGTCAGCGTCGGCGTCCTTGACGTAATAGACCGTCATCTTGCCGGCCTTAAGCAAAGTCGGCCCCTGGACGACGCTTACATTGCCTGTGAACACGGCGACGCTATCCGCCTGGCGGACCTCGAGCTTATCGCTTTCGATCTGGATGGGCTTGTCGCCGGACAGTTTGAGGCCCGACAGCTGGCTGGTGGCCTTGGACTGCGCCAGAGCGGGCGTCGTCCCCAAGCTCAGCCCCAAAGCCAGCCCAAGGGCCGGCAACGCCGAAGCTGCGGCCCCGAGCCGTGTCGAACTACTGAACCGCATTGGATTCTCCGCTCATTGCCTCTGCCGCTTTCAAGCTGGCGGGATCGATGTTGACACGCACTCTGTTCTCGAAAACCACGATCTTGCCGTTGTCCTGGATCGACATCGAATCTGCGGTGATCCGCGACCCGCCGCGGCTGACGTCGACCGGGTCGTTCGTCTTCATAATGCCTTTGCCCATATCGAGAAAGACCGATTTGAACTTTGCCGCCAAGCCATCGGTGGTGGTTATGGTGACATCGCTGGTCAGGCTCATCGTGTTGCCGTCACGATTGTAGGTGCCGTGCGAGGCATTGATGGCCGCCACATTGTCAGTCGATATCGGCAGCTTGGCGTCGATGCCCTCCAGATTGATGATGCCTTGCTTGGTCACGTCCTGTATGGCGCGCAAGGCCGTCATGGAATAGGGCAGTTTCTGCTTGGTGAACCCGTTGAGCTTGGGGTTGGCCATCACCAGCTTGCCATTGGCGAAGGCGCTGCCGTCGGCCTGGACCTGAATTGAGCCAGGCGCCGCGAGATAGGAATAGACCGGGAAGGCGACCGCGATCGCGGCAGCGGCCAGCGGCACCGCCAGCTTCAAGATCCGCACGCGGCGCGAATGGCGCTGGGCAATGCCGAAGGCGTCGACCCGCGCCGGGCCTACGTCCGGGGGAGCCAACTCCGTCTCGGTGTTGGTCGGTTCGATCGGTCGCGCTAACATAACTGCTTTCTTTTAAACCCCTGCCGCCAAGCACCCCTATAGGTGGGATGCCGGCGCCCTCAAGCAAGCACAAACGGAGGAAAACCGCAAAAGTGTGACGGTTGCTGTTGCACAAACGAAAATGAAACCGGCACGACTTGCATCTCATATCAGATACAGGCGCACAGCGTTAGGGGCCTGTGGATTGGTCTTGATGTCTCTTGAAACGCCGGCTCGCGAACGTCGAAACCCTGTCTTTGGCGCAAGCTCGTCAGGAATCGGTAGCCGGGCGCGGATGGTTGCTTTAAAAGCATCTGCTTCCACCGACTATGAGGCTGACCATGGCACTGAGAGCCGACGACCTGATCGACCGCCGCCGCTTGCGCCGCAAGCTGACATTCTGGCGCGTTGCAGCGCTTGTTGTCGCGGCAGTCGGGCTGATTGCCTTTTCGAGCTGGATTTACGGTGACGACTTCACTGGCACGGCGGTCGACCATATCGCCAAGGTCAAGATCGAGGGCACCATTACCGAAGACGAAGACCTGATCAAACAACTGGATACCATCCGTCAATCCTCGAGGGTGAAAGCTGTGATCCTGTCGATCGATTCACCGGGCGGCACCACCGTCGGGGGCGAATCGATCTACGAGGCAGTGCGCAAGCTGGCCACCGAGAAGCCGGTGGTGGCCGAGGTCGGCACGCTGGCCGCATCGGCGGGCTACATGATCGCCACCGCGGCCGATCATATCGTCGCGCGCAAATCGTCGATCGTCGGCTCGATAGGCGTGCTGATCCAGTATCCGGACGTCAGCGGCCTTATGGACAAGCTCGGCATCAAGCTCGAGGAAGTGAAATCCTCGCCGTTGAAAGCCTCGCCATCGCCTTTCAAGCCGACCAATGACGACGAGCGCACCATGGTCCGCAAGCTGATCCTGGACAGCTACGACTGGTTCGTCGGCGTCGTCGCCGAACGACGCAACATGACCAAGCCGGAGGCGCTGGCCCTGGCCGACGGATCGATCTTCACCGGCCGGCAGGCTGTTGCCAACAAATTGATCGACGCGGTCGGCGGCGAGACCGAAGCGATCGACTGGCTCGCGACCAAGGGCGTCGACGCCAAGCTCAAGGTGGTGGAGTGGAAGGACGCGGAAAGCGGCGGCTTCCTGTTCTCGAAAGCGATGGCGCGAACCATCGGCAGTGCGCTCGGCCTGCCCGACTATGGCGGCGAGATCATTCACGAACTTGGTGCCGACCGCTTGTTTCTTGACGGTCTCGTTTCCGTCTGGCACCCTTGAGACGAGTGAAAAAAGCAAATAAAATCATCCTCATAATTTTGACCGCAGTGTTTTCACGGGGAGCCTTCTCATGATCAAATCCGAACTTGTGCAGATCATCGCCACACGCAACCCGCACCTTTTTCTGCGCGACGTCGAAAACATCGTCGGCGCGATTTTCGACGAGATCACCGACGCGCTTGCCGAAGGCAACCGGGTCGAGCTGCGCGGTTTCGGTGCTTTCTCGGTGAAAAACCGCCCCGCCCGCACCGGCCGCAACCCGCGCACCGGCGAATCCGTGGAGGTCGAGGAGAAATGGGTGCCGTTCTTCAAGACCGGCAAGGAATTGCGTGAAAGGCTGAACGGCGGCAAATAGGCGCCGCGCGAGCTCGTGCAGCATGCCGGCCTTTTCAGTAGGCCTGCGGTAGAGCCCGCCTTCGACAGGAAATTCCATGTTCAATCGCTTCATGCTCATCGTGGTCTTCGTGCCGCTGGCCGTCATTCTGATCGCGCTGGCCGTCGCCAACCGCGATCCGGTTGCCTTCACCCTGGATCCGTTCAACCCCGGCAATCCGGCGCTGACGATGACGCTGCCGCTTTTCATCTTCCTGTTCCTGGCTCTCGCCATCGGCATGATCGTCGGCAGCCTGGCGACCTGGATCAAGCAGGGCCGCTATCGCAAGCTGGCGCGCCAGCGCGGCGTCGAGGCCGAGAGCCTGCGCCAGGCAGTCAGCCGCGCACCGGCTGCGCCACAAGGCCCCGCCTTGCCGAAGCCGACCAGCTGAGCCAACACAGCGCCGCACGTCCTTTTGGACGCGCAAAGGACGCTGTACCATTTTCGGTTATGCGTTAGCGTATTTCTTTCCACGGAGTTTCCCATGCTGACCATTTCGGCGGCCGAGGTCGATCAGGCGCTGACCTTTGCCGGCTTGGTCGAGACGCTG
Source organism: Mesorhizobium onobrychidis (assembly GCF_024707545.1). Classification (NCBI taxonomy): domain Bacteria; kingdom Pseudomonadati; phylum Pseudomonadota; class Alphaproteobacteria; order Hyphomicrobiales; family Phyllobacteriaceae; genus Mesorhizobium; species Mesorhizobium onobrychidis. The sequence goes on along the minus strand of NZ_CP062229.1, from coordinate 1,936,459 downwards.
CGCGTGGCCTTTCGCGATGGCGCGGTACAACCAGTCAGGCATCACCATACGGTCGAACGGCCCGACGGCGCGGCCTCGACGCTGCTCCTGATGCCGGCCTGGACCGACTTCAATGCGGCCGGCACGTCGGCTGGCGGCCATATCGGCGTCAAGATCGTCACGGTGTCGCCCGACAACAACACCGTAGGCAAATCCGCGGTGATGGGGCTTTACCTCCTGCTCGACGGCGCGACCGGCGAGCCTGAAGCCATGATCGACGGCCAGCGGTTGACGCAGTGGCGCACGGCCTGCGCCTCGGCGCTGGCCGCCTCCTATCTGGCCCGCGAGGACGCTGAGCGGCTGCTGGTGGTCGGCGCCGGCGCGCTGTCGCCGTTCCTCGCCAGGGCGCATTCAGCGGTGCGGCCGATCACCGCCATTCGCATCTGGAACCGCACGCCGGCCAATGCAGAAAAGGTGGCGGCGGAATTGCGCGCCGAGGGCTTTGCGGCCACCGCCGCGAGCGATCTCGACGCCGAACTCGGCCAGGCCGACATCGTTTCGTCGGCGACTATCACGACCACGCCGCTGATCAAGGGCGCGCTGTTGAAGCCGGGAACCCATGTCGATCTGGTCGGCGGTTTCACGCCGGCCATGCGCGAAAGCGACGACGATGCGATTGCGCGTGCCCGCGTCTACGTCGACACCCGGGCCGGCGCCACCAAGGAAGCGGGCGACATCGTCCAGCCGCTGGCCTCGGGCGTGCTGGAGGCGCAAGCCATCGTCGCCGACCTGCATGAATTGGCACGCGGCCAAAAGAAGGGCCGGCAGAGCCCCGGTGAGATCACGCTTTTCAAATCGGTCGGCGCAGCCCTCGAAGACCTCGCCGCCGGCATTGCGGTGTACAAGGCGCTCAGGATTAGGGGAGTAGGGGAGTAGGGGAGCCGTACCAATCGTGCGGCTTCGTGCCAGTCATACTCCCCTACTCGCTATTCCGTTCGGACGGGAACGTGTCCGGCGTCACGCCGCTGTTCGGGCGTTATGGAGATACGCGGGTTGCTGTCGTTCTGGTCCATCTTGGCCGCAGTCGTCGCGGCGCTCAGCCTTGGACCGTCCTTCGCCCATGTCCTGGAATCGGCTCCTCGGCTGACGAAGTGGTCGCCTTCGCTCTGGCGCGAGACGACTGTCTTCAACGCCCAGTTCCAGGTGTTTGCCGTCATTGGCGCGCCACTGGACGTGGCCGCGATCGGCTGTCCGGGACTTCTCGCATGGATGCTGCGCAATGACCGTCCGGCGTTCTGGTATGCGTTGGCGGCTGCCGTGCTCTATGCGGTGTCTCTTGCGATGTGGTTTGCTCTCGTCAAGCCGGCGAACGATATTCTGGCCACCTGGGTGCCTGGACCGATTCCGGAAAATTTCGAAGCGATCCGACTGCGCTGGGAAACCGGCCATATGATCGTCGCCGGCTTCAAGGCCGTCGGTTTCGTATCGCTGGTTGTCGCCCTGCTTTGGATCAGGCGCGGCTGACCGTTTCGGAAATGTCCAGCGACCGCGTTTGTTGCACCGGTGAATGTGCTGTGGCAGAAGCGGGCCAAGTCGCCCCGGAGATGCTCTTCTTGAAACCTTTTCGCGACAAACGCCGCGACAGCCGCTCGCATCAGCTCGCAAAGGGCGGGGCGGAACAGGCGCAGCGCGGGACCGGCACAGCATCGGGCAACCGCACCGAGCCGAAAGCCGCGCCGCGCGTCCTTTCCCGCCGCGACGGCGCCCTGCCCGCCGAACACCTGCCGCTGATCCTCGAAGTGGCGCCCAACGCCGACTATGCGCTGCTCGACAGCGGCGCCGGTCAAAAGCTCGAGCAGTACGGGCCCTATCGCATCGTCCGGCCCGAAGGCCATGCGATCTGGCAAAAAGCGTTGCCGGCCAAAGACTGGGACCGCGCCGACGCCATTTTCACCGGCGACACCGACGAGGAAGGCATCGGCCGCTGGCGCTTCCCCAAGACGCCGCTCGGCGAGACCTGGCCGATGAAGCATGACGGAATCGATTATCTCGGCCGCTTCACCTCGTTTCGCCATGTCGGCGTCTTCCCCGAGCAGGCCTCGCACTGGGACCACATGGCCGGGCTGATCGCGGCGGCGAAGCGACCGGTCAAGGTGCTGAATCTGTTCGGCTATACCGGCCTTGCCTCGCTGGTGGCGGCGCGCGCCGGCGCCGAGGTCACCCATGTCGATGCGTCCAAGAAGGCGATCGGCTGGGCCAGGGAGAACCAGGAGATGGCGGGCCTGTCGCAAAAGCCGATCCGCTGGATCATCGACGACGCCATGAAATTCGCCGAGCGCGAGGAGCGCCGCGCCAGCCGCTACGACATCATCCTGTTCGATCCGCCCGCCTATGGCCGTGGCCCCAAGGGCGAGGTCTGGCAATTGTTCGAGGACCTGCCTGATCTGACCGACCTCTGCCGCTCGATCCTGACGCCGAAGCCGCTTGCTGTCGTGCTGACCGCCTATTCGATCCGCGCCTCCTTCTTCGCCATCCATGCCTTGATGCGCGACACATTTGCCGGCATGGGCGGCACGGTCGAATCCGGCGAACTGATCATCCGCGAGAAATCCGCCGGCCGGGCGCTGTCTACGTCGCTGTTCTCACGCTGGGTGGCCTGAATGAGCGAGCGGCACGCCGGCGCGCCAGGGCAGGTGAAGGAAGTGACCAGCCTCGCCAATCCGTTGATCAAGGACATCAAGGCGCTCTCCCTGAAGAAATTCCGCGACCAGCAGAACGCCTTCATGGCCGAGGGGCTGAAGCTGGTCATCGACGCGCTCGACCTCGGCTGGTCGATCCGGACGCTGGTCTTCGCCAAGTCCGGACGCGGCAACGCTGCAGTCGAAAAGGTCGCGGCGCGCACGGTTGCCGCCGGCGGCACCGTGCTCGAAGTTTCGGAAAAAGTGCTCGTCGCCATCACCCGCCGCGATAACCCGCAAATGGTGGTCGGCATCTTTTCGCAGAAATTCCTGCCGCTGAAGGACATCCGCGCTCGAGACGGCGACGTCTGGGTGGCGCTCGACCGCGTGCGCGACCCCGGCAATCTCGGCACCGTCATCCGCACCGTCGATGCCGTTGGCGCCAAGGGCATCATCCTGGTCGGCGAGACCACCGATCCTTTTTCCGTCGAGACCGTGCGCGCCACGATGGGCTCGATCTTCGCGGTGCCGGTCGCCAAGGCGACGCCGGAAACCTTCCTTGCGTGGCGAAAAGGCTTTCCTGGCCTCGTTGCCGGGACACATCTGAAGGGTGCGGTCGATTACCGCTCGGTCGACTTTTCCAAAGGCCCGGTGCTGCTGATGATGGGCAACGAACAGCAGGGCCTGCCCGAAAGCATGGCCGAAAGCTGTGACAGATTGCTGCGGATTCCGCAGGCCGGCCGGGCCGATTCGCTCAATCTCGCGGTGGCCACCGGCATCATGCTGTTCGAGATCCGGCGCGGCGCGCTGAAACTTTCCCCGGAGGACGCCAAACCGTGACATCCCAAATGGTCAAATCCCCAACGGCAAAATCATGGTTCCCCTACGCCCTGCTGGTCGCCGCCGCGATAGCGCTCGACCAGTGGGTGAAATACCTGGTCGAGACCGGTCTCGCCTTCCAGGAAAAGGTCGATCTTGTGCCATTCCTGGCGCTGTATCGCACCTACAACACCGGCATCGCCTTCTCGATGTTTTCTTCCTTCGGCGACACCGGCCTGGTGGTCATCGCCGCTTTCGTCGTCGCTTTCGTGCTCTATCTCGCGGCCCGCACCCCGCCCGGCCACGTGCTTACCCGCATCGGCTTTGCGCTGATCGTCGGCGGCGCACTCGGCAATCTGTTCGACCGCGTTACCTATGGTCACGTGATCGACTACATCCTGTTCCACACCCCGGTATGGTCGTTTGCCATCTTCAACCTCGCCGACGCCTTCATCGCGATCGGCGCGGTGGTGGTCGTCTTCGACGAACTCATCGGTTGGCGGCGCGAGGCCAAACCCTCAAGCGATTGACCTGGCCCTCTGCCGCCATACAGTGGCCATTCGAAAAGCCCGAGGAGAAGACATGCCCGAAACCTTCAAAGCCATTCTCGTTTCGCGCGATGCCGAGAAGAAGCAGTCGGTCGCGGTGACCGACCTCACCGAGACCGACCTGATGGAAGGCGATGTCACCGTCGCTGTCGAGGCGACGACGGTGAACTACAAGGACGGCCTCGCCATATCAGGCAAGGCGCCGGTTATCCGCCGCTGGCCATTGGTGCCGGGCATTGACTTCGCCGGCACTGTCGTCTCGTCTTCCCATGCCGACTGGCGCAAGGGGGACAAGGTCATATTGAACGGCTGGGGCGTCGGCGAGACGCATTTTGGCGCCTATGCCGAGCGTGCCCGTGTCAACGGCGACTGGCTGGTGCCGCTGCCTCAGGGGATGAGCCCGCATGATGCCATGGCGATCGGCACCGCCGGCTACACCGCCATGCTTTGCGTCATCGCGCTGGAACGGCACGGCATCGTCCCCGATCGCGGCCCGGTGGTGGTGACGGGCGCGGCCGGCGGCGTCGGCTCGGTCGCGGTCTCGATCCTGTCCAGCCTCGGCTATCATGTCATCGCCTCGACCGGCCGCAGCGCTGAAAGCCCCTATCTGATCGACCTGGGTGCTGCGGAAGTGATCTCGCGCGACGAGCTTGCCCAGCCTGCAAAGCCGCTCGCCAAGGAACGCTGGACCGGCGGCGTCGATGCGGTCGGCAGTCACACGCTGGCCAACGTCCTTTCGATGACCTCCTATGGCGGCGCCGTCGCCGCCTGCGGCCTGGCAGGCGGCATGGATCTGCCGGCGAGCGTCGCCCCGTTCATCTTGCGCGGCGTTTGTCTGCTCGGCATCGATTCGGTGATGGCGCCAAAAGCGGTCCGTCTGGAGGCGTGGCGCCGCATCGGCACGGACCTCGATCTCCAGAAGCTCGCCAGCCTATCCACGACCATTGGCTTTGACGGCATCATCGACGCCGCGCACGACATCGTCGAGGGCAAGATCCGTGGCCGCGTGGTGGTGGATATGTGAGTTCTGTCGTCTGCCGTTTTGCGCGAAAGGAAGGCAAAAAACCGCGCGACCGATAAAATTCGAACGATCTGCCGCAATTTTCCATAATCTCTGTCTGGCAAGGGTTTCCGCATGGTCACGGAATCCGGCATCAGAGAAACGGAGAGCGCCGAAAGCGTCGACGAGATCGGCCCGGAGTCGCCAAGACGGCAGCATATCGCAGCGCCGCCACTGGCGCCCGAACTGCCCGCCGCCAATCGCGAAGGCCTGCCGTTCCTGACGCTCGTCGCCATAGTCGTGCTGGCAGGTCTGTCGCATCTGACCGGAGCGCCGATCCTCATCACTTTCGGCCTTTTGGCGACTGGCATGGCCGGTCTCGCCGTGCATCTGCGTGCCAGGCGCAAGGAGCGTCGTACGGTTGCCCTCCTTGGCGAGACCGCAGCTCGCAGCCGCGCCGAGGTCGAGACCCTGGCCGACCGCATGTGGGAGATGCAGGAGAGCGAGGAACGCTTTCGCGGGCTGATCGACGCGCTTGGCGATCTCGTCGTCCACCGCGACCGTGACGGCCACATCGTCTATGCCAACAAGGTTTTCGCCGATCTTGTCGGAGCCGATCAGCGCGACCTTGCCGGCAGGACCCTTGCCGAACTCGGCATCGACGTCGGCATCGTTCCCGATGCCGCTTTTTCCGACCACGAATGCCTGAGCTCCACCGACGTCGCCATTCGCACGCCGGCTGGCCCGCGCTGGTTCTCATGGATCGAACTGTCCGTGCGCGATAAGGAGAACGGCGGCGCCTCGCATCGCGCCATCGCCCGCGACATCACCGCCCGCAAGCACGCCGAATCGTCGCTGATCACCGCCCGTGAGCGAGCCGAATATACAAGCCAGGCCAAATCGCGCTTCCTCGCCACTGTCAGCCACGAGATCCGCACGCCGATGAACGGCATCATGGGCATGGCCAGGCTGCTGGCGGACACCAATCTCTCGCCCGAACAACGGACCTATGTCGGCGCCGTCTCGACCTCGGCCAGCGCACTGCTGGCGCTGATCGAGGATCTGCTCGACTATTCCAAGATCGAGGCCGGCCGCTTCGATCCCGAACCGCAGCCAATGTCGGTGCGCGAGATCGCCGACAACGTCGTCGAACTCTTGGCTGCGCGCGCCTTCGCCAAGAATATCGGCCTTGGCGCCCATGTCGAACCCGACGTGCCGCAGATGATCACCGCCGATCCGGGAAGGGTCAGGCAGGTGCTGCTCAACCTGATCGGCAACGCGATCAAGTTCACCGACAGCGGCGGCGTTTTGGTGAGCATCGCTCGTACCCGCACCGAAACCACCGACCGCATATGCTTCACCGTCGCCGACACCGGTCCCGGCCTGCACGAGGACGACATGGAGCGCATCTTCGAGGAATTCGAACAGGCTGATGGCACGTCGACCCGCGCGCATGGCGGCGCCGGGCTCGGTCTTGCCATCTCCAGGCGCCTGGTGATCGCCATGGGCGGCACGATTTCGGTATCGAGCCGGCTCGGCCAAGGCTCCGAGTTCGTCTTCGAAATCCCTGCAATATCGGCCACCGAGCCGCCGCAGACCCGGCTGAATGCGCTGTCAGGACGGCGCGCGTTGATCCTGTCGAAGAACGCCATCGAGGCCGACGCCATCGCCCGCACCATCCGTGCCAATGGCGGCATGGTCGATCTGGCCGCGACCGCCGCCCAGGCAGCGTCCTTCGCAGAAGGCTGCGACGTGCTTCTGGTCGATGCGGCCATGGAGGAGGGCGACGGCAGGTTGCTCAAACGCCTTCGCCAGAGCGGCTTTGCCGCCTGCGAGGCGATCACGCTGATCGCGCCCACCGACCGCGGGATGCTGGGCGAGTTCCGCGCCAGCGGCTACGCCACCTTCCTGGCAAGGCCGGTGCGCGGCGAGACGTTGCTGCGCGTGCTTTTGACCAGCAGCGTGCCCGCCCTCACCCAGCCACAGCCGGAAAAGCCCGGCGCACCATCCGTCCGTGCCATTGGCGGCCGCAGGCAGGGGCTGTCCGTGCTGATCGCCGAGGATAACGACATCAACGCCATGCTTGCCCGTGCCACTCTGCTGAAGGCCGGGCATCGCGTGAAAGTGGTCGGCAACGGCAAGGCCGCCGTCGAGGCCGTCACTGGGACCGGTCACAAGCACCGCTTCGACGTGGTGCTGATGGACCTGCACATGCCTGTCATGGACGGGCTGGACGCCATCGCCGCCATCCGCCGGCACGAGGAGGAAACCGCCGTGCCGCCGGTTCCAATCATGGTGCTTTCGGCGGACAGCCAGGAAACGACGCGCCACGCGGTGCTTGCCCATGGCGCCAGCGGCTTCGTCACCAAGCCGCTCGACCCCGACGCGCTTGTCCATGCGATCGAGGGCCAGGTGGCCGCCTGATCCGCCGGCTGTCCTTCCTGGCTTCCTTGCGTAACATAGCCGGTTGAAGGATTACCCAGCCGACGAAGTATTGCCCGTAGCACCGTATCACGGTACTGTCACAATCCTGTTGCACCTACACCGTATCCCCGTGCCAAGAGGGATGGCTCGAAGGAGAATCACTCGTGCATACAGTTATGCCGGAACGTGACGCTCGGCCGAACGCCAGTGGTGCTTTACTCACCGGGCGAAACGTCGATGCCGTCATAAAAGGCGAAGCGCTCGGCCGAATCGGCAACCTCGAAGTGCGGCTCGCCCGCAACGAGGCCGAGATCGCCGCCGCGCAGGAAGTGCGCTACCGGGTGTTCTATGACGAGCTTGGTGCCAGGAAGAACCTGTTCCAGGTGCAGGACCGCCGCGACGCCGACCATTTCGATCCGCTTTGTGATCATTTGCTCGTCTTCGACACCTCGCTGTCCGGTCCCGAGCATCGCCGCATTGTCGGTACCTACCGCCTGCTGCGGCAGGAAATCGCGGCAGCGGCCGGCGGCTTCTATTCCGAGGGCGAGTTCGAACTGACCAATCTTATCGCCCGCCACCCCGGCCAGCGTTTCCTCGAGCTCGGCCGCTCCTGCGTCTTGCCGGAATACCGCTCGAAGCGCACCATCGAGGCGCTCTGGCAAGGTATTTGGGCCTATATCAACCATTACGGGATCGGCGTGATGACCGGTTGCGCTTCGTTCCACGGCACCGTGCCGGCGGCGCACGCCGAAGCGCTGACCTATCTCGCCCATCACTGCCGGACGAATTCGGCCTGGGACGTGCGTGCGGTCGCCGGGCGCTACTGTTCCATGGATTTGATGCCGATCGAGGCGGTCAATGCCAAGGCCGCGATCGCGGCAATGCCGCCGCTGGTCAAGGGCTATCTGCGCGTCGGCGCGCGCATCGGCGACGGCTGCGTCATCGACCGCGAATTCTCGACGGTCGACGTGTTTGTGGTGATGCCGGTCCAGGAGATCGGCGCCCGCTACGTCAATTATTATGGCGGGGAAACCCAGCGTTTCGCCGCGTGAGACTCCAGTGAGTAGCGAATAGGGAGTAGCGGGAGTTCCGCCAATTCGCTGCAGATTGTCATCCCTATTCGCTACTCGCTCTCATTTCATGGAATATCTTCCGGTCGCCGACCAGGCCTGCTCTTGTAGGACGGAAAGGCCCAGCCGAATTTGAGCGCGCCGCCACGCACGCAGAAAGCAGCCATGAAGCCTGCCAGGCCCGAGGCGAGCGGGGGCAGCCCGGCGAAATCGCCAAGCGTGTAGAGAGCGGCGCCCGCAAGTGCTGCGGTAACGTAGATCTCCGGTCTCAACAGCACTGAAGGCTCCCCGGTCAACAGATCGCGAAGAATGCCGCCAAGGGTGGCGGTGAGCATGCCGGTAACGATCGAAACCGCCGGCGAGCCGGTGATCGCCAGCCCCTTGGCCGCGCCCATCACCGAAAAGGCGGCAAGGCCGATGGCGTCGAGCCAGAGCAGCAATTTGTAGCGGGATTCCACACGGTGTGCGCTGAAGAAGACCAAGACCGCCACCGCCGCGCAGATCAGCACATAGTCGCGGTTTCCGACCCAGAACACCGGCACGTTGAGGATGACGTCGCGAAACGTGCCGCCACCGATGCCGGCGACGCTGGCCAAGAACAGGTAACCGATAATGTCGAGCTGCTTGCGCGAGGCGGCCAGCGCACCGGTCGCCGCGAAGACGGCGACACCGGCATAGTCGAGAAGCTCAATCGGGTTCATGGGGCGAATAATGAAATAGTGAGTGGGGAATAGCGAGTGGCTCCCGCGAAACCGGATTGACTCAAAACGAATTAAATGATTGAATAGTTCATTCAATTATTTGTGTGGACGTCTATGTCCCCTCGCCGCTACAGCATGAGATCCCGGAATGCCGCCTTCGCCAAGACGAGGCAGCGCATTCTCGACGCCACAATCAAGCTGCACACCCAGAACGGCATCTTCGGCACGACCTGGAAGGACATCGCAACGGAAGCCGATGTCGCCGTTGGCACCGTCTACAAGCATTTTCCTACCCTGAATGACCTGGTGCCGGCGTGCGGCGAAGTGCTGATGGAGCGTCTGCGTCCTCCGTCGCCCGAATCGATGACGGAGATAATCGGCGGGGCGACGGACCCTAAAGAACGGTTGCGCCGAGTCGCCAACGAGCTGTTCGCCTTCTACCACCGTGGCGGACGGCATCTCGAAAGCGACCTGCGCGAGCGCGAGCTTCCGGCCATGCGGGAATGGGAAGAATACCTTCGGAACATGGTGGCCGGATTCGTGCGAGAGGCGCTGGCGAAGGTCGATCCCGGCGATGACGTCGTTCAGGCAATCAGCTTCCTGTTCGACTTTCCGACGTTCAACGCCATGCGGATACGCGGCACGACGGTGGATCTAGCCGCCGAAACGGCAACGGGAATGGCGCTCTGCTGGCTCAAGGGCAAAGGCCGAACGAGCACGTCTTGAACGAACAGAATGCGGGGGGCGACACAAAGGCCAGATAGCGAAGGAGGAAGTCATGAACACGAATGTCGTTGAAGTCACCGAATTTGCATTGAAGCCCGGATTCACCGAGCAGATGTTCCTGCAGACCAGGGATGAAGTGAATGACGAGGTGCGGAAGCTCAAGGGTTTCATCAATCGTCGCCTCCTCAAATCCGAGGGAGGCTGGACGGAGATGTTCGAATGGGCGGACATGGACAGCGGCAAGGCGGCTGGCGAGGTCTGGTCCACCCTGCCCGGCATCAAAAACTATTGCTCGATGGTGAATTCCGCCTCGATCAAGGTCGGCTACCATTCTGTGGCGGCCGTGGCTGGCGGCGAAGCTGGCAGGAGGATCCCCCACGCCTTTTGCAGTCACGCCTTGGAAGGAGAGGCGCGCTGGTGGCTTGGTTCGCTGGCGGTGATCAAGGCGACAGCAACCCAGACGGCGGGCCAGTTCACGCTGGTCGAAGTGCTCGAGAACGAAGGCGAGGCGCCGCTGCATGTCCACCATCGCGAGGACGAGTCATTCCAGGTGATGGAAGGTGAGATCGAGTTCGAGATCGGGGGCAGCAAGATCATGGCTAGGCCCGGTTCGTTTCTCTTTGCGCCACGCGATGTGCCGCACCGCTATATGGTCAAGCATGGGCCGGCACGGATGCTGTTCCTCTTCACGCCCGCTGGTTTCGAGGAGCTTGTGAGGGCGACCAGTGTGCCTGCCGATGACTGGCGCATCCCTCCGGCCCGCGTAGGAATGCCGGACATGGAGACATTTCCCGATGTGGTCAGGCGCTATGGGTGTGAACTGCTTGGCTGAAGGCGTGGCAAGCGTTGCACGGCAAAAGTGGCGGCGGACTGTTGATCGTCCCTGACGCCGGACAGGTTTCGGGGACGATCATGCCTTAAGCCTTTGGTGGCCCCTTGCTACCGAATGGCGCACTATTCCCCGTTCACGCATCCTTCTCAGCTTGCTCATTCACCGGCCCTGGCTCGACCGGCGCTTCACCAGCCACATGCTTGGGACCGCCTTTGGCAACACCGACCATGGCCGGCCGCAGCACCCGCTCGCCGATCGAATAGCCCGGCTGCACGACCTGGACCACCGTATTTGCCGGCACCCCCGGATTAGGCACCTCGAACATCGCCTGGTGGAAATTCGGGTCGAATTTCTCGCCTTCCGGCTCGAGCTTCTTCACCCCGTGCCGCTCGAGCGCCGATAGCATGGCGCGCTCGGTGAGCTCGACACCCTCGATCAGCGCCTTGAAGCCGGCATCGCCCGACGCCTTGGCCTCAGCCGGAATCGCATCCAGCGCGCGGCGCAGATTGTCCGACACCGACAGCATGTCACGGGCGAAATTGGCAACCGCATAGGCACGCGCGTCGTGCACGTCACGGGCGGTACGGCGGCGCAGATTCTCCATCTCGGCCGCGACACGGAGTGCGCGGTCCTTCAGCTCTTCGTTTTCCTTCAACAGCCGCACAAGCGCTTCATAGTCGCCGTCGACGCTGCCTTCCGAGCGCTCGGCGGCGGCCTCAGCCGCTTCGATATCCTCGGGCGCGCGTTCGTCTTTTGCCTGGTCGCTCATCGCCGTTTCCCGTCATTTCGAATGATGTGGATTTTGTGCCCGATATCGAGGTTTGGCGGCCAAAAATCAAGTGGCAAGCGATACTGGAGCGGCCGCTCGCGCTTCGACGACGCATCATGAAGACCTTTCGATATTAATTCAAATTTTACTGTAACCGCCGGCTTTGCTTGCCAAGATGCTGCGATGGGGGGAACCATTCGTCTGCTGGAAGAGTTTCGAAGCCGACACAGGATTTTGAGATGATGACCCGCAACGATGGCGACCGTAACAAGAATGGCGCCCGCAACAATGACGAAAGACGTGAAAGGCTCGCGGCCGGCATCAGGCGCCAGTTCGGCACCGAGGCAACGATGCACTTTCTGCGCGCGTTGCCGGCGTTCCGGACGGAGAACGACATTCCCGATCGTTTCAAGGAATTGCTAGACCGCCTGGACGGCATCGAAAGCAGCGTAGCCGCCGGTGGCAGCGGGCGATAGACCAACACATTAGCCTGTCGTTGCGTGCCACCGGCATGCCTTTGCAGCACCTTGCGCGTCGCGCGACAATTACGCGCAGTAACTCTGCGTGATGCCTGCCTTGCGGCGTCGGAATGGTCCGTCTATGCTTCCTGATGAACATGATTTCCCCCGAAGCTGTGGCGAACAGCAAACGTGCTTGGTTGAAAATCCTGGCGCGCTACAAGAAACCTGACAGGCGGCGCAGCGCCGTCGAACTTGCCATCACCCTCATTCCCTTTGCCACGCTGTGGGCGCTGTCCTCGGCTGCCTATGCCCATGGCCATTGGTGGGGTCTGATCCTCATCCTTCCGGCCGCCGGCTTTCTGGTGCGGATCTTCATGATCCAGCACGATTGCGGCCACGGTTCCTTCTTCGCCAACCGCACCGCCGACGACTGGATCGGCCGCGGCCTGGGCATCCTGACCTTGACGCCCTACGATTGCTGGCGGCGTGCCCACGCAACCCATCACGCCAGCGCCGGCAATCTCGATGAGCGCGGCACGGGCGATATCAAGACGCTGACCGTCGCGGAATATCGGCAAATGTCCTGGCGGGGCCGCCTTGCCTATCGTCTCTATCGCCATCCGCTCGTCATGTTCGGCCTCGGCCCCATTTGGCTTTTCATCTTTGAGCAGAGACTGCCGGTCGGCATGATGCGAGGCGGCCTCACGCCCTGGGTGTCCTCAATGGCCACCAACGTGGCCATCGCGGTCGCCGCCGCCGCCCTCGTCTGGTTCGTCGGCCTCGAAGCGTTCCTGGTTGTCCACTTACCCATCGTCGTTCTGGCCGGTTCCGCCGGCATCTGGCTGTTTTACGTCCAGCACCAGTTCGAAGAGACCGAGTGGGCAAAGGACTCCGAATGGGAGTTTCAGCACGCCGCCCTGCACGGCTCGTCCTATTATGACCTGCCGCCGGTACTGAACTGGTTCACCGGGAATATCGGCGTCCATCACGTGCACCACCTCTCCGCCAAGGTGCCGTGCTATCGACTGCAGGAGGTCCTGAGGGACTATCCGGAACTGCGCGAAATCGGTCGCGTCACGCTTCTCGACAGCCTGCGCTGCGTCAAGCTGGCGCTGTGGGATGAGAGCCGCAGCAAGCTGGTGTCGTTTCGCGAAGCGCGGATGACTGCGTAAACGCACCGCCGCACCACAGGTGCGGCGGTTTTCGAAGACCTGGCTCAAGCCGCCTTGCGTTCGTCGCGCATCAGGATCTCGCCGTGGCGGATTTCGGTGCCGAGCACCTTCAGGCATTCGCGCATGAAGGCGGCGAGCCCCGGCCAGCCCTTGGCCGAAACCAGATTGCCGTCGACATGAGCGCCGGTCGGCGCGACATCGATGTAGGTGCCGCCGGCGAGCGTGACTTCCGGCTCGCAATACTGCAGCGCCGCGACTTCCCTGCCACGCAGCACGCCGTCGACCGCCATCAGGATCTGCGCGCCATGGCAGATGGTGAAGATCGGCTTGCCGGTCTCGTGGAAATGCCGCACCAGCGCCTGCACGCGCTTGTCGATGCGGATATACTCCGGGCCGCGCCCGCCCGCCGCATAGACGGCGTCGTATTCGGCCGGATTCACCTCGGAAAAGGTCTTGTTGAGGATGTAGTCGTGGCCGAGCTTTTCCGTATAGGTCTGGTGGCCCTCGAAGTCGTGCAGCGACGTCTTCAAGATATCGCCCGCCTTCTTGTCAGGGCAGACGACATGGACAGTGTGGCCAACCGCATGCATGGCCTGTTCAAAGACGAAAATCTCGTATTCCTCGCTGAACTCGCCAACGAGCATCAATATTTTCTTACCAGCCATTCCGGTTCCTCCCTTAGCGGCGATATTTATTTCGGAGCACGAAATAATAAGCCTATCCTAAGGGCAGGGCACCGAAAATAAAAGACTGAATCTGCAAGGTGGTCCGACCAGATGCGGCGATCTGCTCTCGCAGGCGATCAGCCGGCGCGCACCCGCCGCCAGGAATATTTAGGGCCTTTGGCCTCCGGCTTCTCGGTCGGCTGATAATACAGCGGCAGGCCGCCGGTGCGGCCTTCCTCGAGCCGTTTCAAAAGCACCGGGTGCGACACTTCGAACTCGTCGAAGCCGAGGCGCAGCATATGCGGAAGCTGGTCGACCAGGACCTGTCCCGTGGCGCGGACCGCGCCCTCGAAACGATAGCGGCTGCGCAGCAGTTCGCCCTTGGAGAAGGATCGGCCGTCACTGAAAGCCGGGAAGGCCAGCGCCACCAGCGATATCTGGTCGAGCAGCTCCGCGATCTTTTCGAGCTGATCGCCGGGCTGAAGCAGCACGCCGAGGCGCTCCTTCGCCGACCGGCGCACCGCCGAATCGAGGTCGAGAAACGCCTGCAATGGCAGGATGAAGCGGCCATTGCCGGACAGTGCGTCGGCACTCTCGGCATGGCTCCACTCGTCCTCGCTAAAACCCGTCGGGGTCCAGAGGCGGGTAACAGTCTCTGGCGTCAGTTCGGTCATCGAAAATTCCTAAAGCTCAAAAAAGATCCTAAAGCGATGCGTCGGTCAGCGACTTCTCCAGCCCCGACAAATGGATGCCGCACTCGGTCTTGGCGTGCCCTGCCCAGCGGCCGCTGCGCGCGTCATCGCCCGGCTGCACCGGCTGCGTGCACGGGAAGCAACCTATCGACAGATAGCCATAGGCGACCAGCGGATTCTCACGCAGCGCATGCGCGCGCATATAGTTGGCCTGGTCGGCGGTCGTCCAATGCGCCAGCGGATTGATGCGGATGCGCGAGCCGACCGCCTCGAACACCGGAAGGGACGCCCGCGTCGTCGCCTGAAAACGCTTGCGCCCGGTGAACCAGGCGCGGAACGGCTCGACGCCGCGCGCCAATGGCTCAACCTTGCGAACACCGCAGCAGGCGTCGGTGTCGGTCTCGTTCAGATTGCCGGTCGGATCGATCCGTTCGAGTGCCGCTTCTTCGGGCGTGATCACCCGGATGTCGGTCAGCCCGAAATCGGCAACGAGTGCGTCGCGATAGCCGAGCGTCTCCTCGAAGTGCTTGCCGGTGTCGAGGAAGATCACCGGCAGCGTCCGGTCGATCTTGGCGATCATGTGCAGCAGCACTGCCGAATCCGCGCCAAACGACGAAACCGCGGCGATTTCACCGTGAAAGAATTCCTGGGCCGACCGCTCGATGATCTCCAGCGGCTTCAGATGACCATAGAGCGCATCGAGCCCCGCCGCTTCGGCGGCGATACCGGCCTCGACGTCGACGATACGATCAAGCGGCCTTGGCTTCGCCAGCATAGAGCGCCTCCTTGAACGGCGCGGGACCGACACGGCGGTAGGCGTCGATGAATTTTTCGGTTCTGTCCAGTCGAAGCCCTAGATAGGTCTCGACGATCTGTTCGATGGCGTCGGTGATCTCTGCCGAGCTGAAGCCGCGGCCGATGATCTCGCCGACCGAGGTGTTCTCGTCGGCCGAACCGCCGAGCGTGACCTGATAGAGTTCGGCGCCCTTCTTTTCGACGCCGAGGATGCCGATATGGCCGACATGGTGATGGCCGCAGGCGTTGATGCAGCCGGAAATCTTCAGCTTCAATTCGCCGATCTCGCGCTGCCGCTCGAGCGAGGCGAAACGAAGCGAGATTTCCTGCGCCACCGGAATGGAACGCGCCGTGGCCAGCGCGCAATAATCGAGGCCAGGGCACGAGATGATGTCTGATATCAGGTTGGAATTGGCAGTCGCCAGTCCGATGTCGACCAGCGCGTCATAGACCGCCTTGAGGTCGGCGCGCGCGACATGCGGCAGGATCAGGTTCTGCTCATGGCTGACGCGCAACTCGTCGAAGGCATATTTTTCGGCAAGGTCGGCGACCGCTTCCATCTGGCTGTCGGAGGCGTCGCCCGGCGCTTCGCCGATGCCCTTGAGCGAGATCGTCACGGCGGCATAATCGGGATGGCGGTGGGTCACCACGTTCTGGTCGAGCCATTCCGAAAAGCTCTTCGAATCGAGACGAGCAAGCTTGACCGCCTCGTCGCCTTCCGGCCGGTCGGTCAAAGCCGGTGGCGCGAAATAGGTATCGATGGCGCGGATGTCGGCTTCCGGCAGCTTTAGATCCGCATCCTTCAGCTCCTGCCATTCGGCCTCGACCTGACGGGTGATCTCCTCGACGCCGGTCTCGTGGACGAGGATCTTGATGCGTGCCTTGTATTTGTTGTCGCGGCGGCCGTAGAGGTTGTAAACGCGCAGGATCGCCGTGCAGTAGGACAGAAGGTCCGCCTCGGGCAGGAAGTCGCGGATCTTCTTGGCGATCATCGGTGTACGGCCCTGACCGCCGCCGACATAGACGGCAAAACCGAGTTCGCCGCCAGCGTTCTTCTTCAAATGCAGGCCGATGTCATGCGTCTGGATGGCGGCGCGGTCGCGCTCGGCGCCGGTCACCGCGATCTTGAATTTTCTCGGCAGGAACGAGAACTCCGGATGCACCGACGACCATTGGCGCAGGATTTCCGCATAAGGACGCGGATCGGCCACCTCGTCGGCCGCGGCACCGGCGAAGTGGTCGGCGGTGACGTTGCGGATGCAGTTGCCGCTGGTCTGGATGGCGTGCATTTCCACACTCGCCAGATCGGCCAGGATCGCCGGAATGTCCGACAGCGCCGGCCAGTTGAACTGGATGTTCTGGCGCGTCGTGAAGTGGCCGTAGCCCTTGTCGTATTTGCGTGCGATGTGGCCGAGCATGCGCAACTGCTTGCTGTTCAGCGTGCCGTAAGGCACCGCGATGCGCAGCATGTAGGCGTGCAACTGCAGGTAGACGCCGTTCATCAGCCTCAGCGGCCGGAACTGATCCTCGGTGATCTCGCCGGCAAGCCGCCGCGTGACCTGATCGCTGAACTCGGCGACGCGGGCCTGGACGAAATCGTGATCGAACTCATCGTAACGGTACATGTCTGGCCTCTCCGGGCGCGTCCGCCCGTTTCATCAATGTGGTCGTTTACGCCACCCGGGCGGCTTCCGGGCGGGCCTGCTTGCCCAGATCGTTGCGGTTGGTTGGGCCGGCGGCGCGGATCTTTTCGCGCAGCCGCACCGGCTCGACCACACCATTGGCGACGGTCACGTCGATCAGATTGACGTCGACCACTTCGTTGTTGGCGTAGGCCATGGCACCGATTGCCTCCAGCCGGTCTTCAGCCGCCTTGTCATGGGCGAGATCGGCATTGTCGATGATCTCGGCCCAGCCGCCATTGGCGTACCAGACGGCTTCGCCATTGGTCAGGCGGTTTGCGGTCAGAACTTTCATCGTTCAGCTCCTTCGGCGGCTGTTTGGGCCGCGCCTTCATGCCTGTGTGCCGCGAGCGGCTCGGAACGTTCAAAGTTGGCGCCGGCAACCGCATCGCCGATGATCGTCATGACCGGGCCGGTAAGGTCGGCGCGGACCTCCAGCGACGGCAGGTCGGCGAGCGTGCCGTGGAACCGGCGGCGGTTGGCAAGGCTGGCATTCTCGACCACGGCGACCGCCGTATCCGGCGACAGGCCGGCCTCGATCAGCCGGCCGGCAACTTCGGCGGCGACCGAGCGGCCCATATAGACGGCGACCGTGGCGCCGGAAATGGCGAGCTTGGCCCAGTCGGGCAGCGAATTTCCCTTGAGGTCGTGGCCGGTGGTGAACACCATCGACGACGACACGCCGCGCAGCGTCAGCGGCAGCTCGAAATCGGCGGCGGCGGCGAAGGCCGCGGTGACGCCCGGAACCACCTCGTAGGCGATGCCGGCATCGCGCAGCGCTGCCATTTCCTCGCCCGCCCGCCCGAACACCAGCGGATCACCGGATTTCAGCCGCACGACGCGCTTGCCGTCGCGGCCGAGTTCGATCAGCAGCGCGTTGATTTCGGCCTGGCTCTTGGTATGGCAGCCCTTGCGTTTGCCCACCGGCAGACGCTCGGCGTCGCGACGGCCCATGGCGACGATCGCCTCCGGCACCAGCGCATCATGGACGATGACATCGGCTTCCATCAGCAGGCGGTGGGCGCGCAGCGTCAGCAGGTCTTCGGCGCCGGGACCCGCGCCAACCAGGGCAATGTGACCCGATGCCGGCGCGTTCGAAAGCAACAGGTCGACGGCGGCGTCATGCGCCTGCGAAAGCTGGCCGGCGTCCATGGCGCGAGCCGGTGCGCCGCCGAAAAAGTCGCTCCAGAAGCGCCGGCGGGCATTGCCTTTCGGCAGCAATCTCTCAGCGGTGCCGCGCAACGAGGCAGCAAGCGAAGCAAGCGGCCCGAGCGACGGCGACAGCATGCGGTCGATGCGGCTGCGCAGCATCTGGGCAAGCACCGGGCCCGCCCCTTCCGTGCCGATGGCAATGGCGACCGGCGCGCGGTTGACCAGCGCCGGGGTGAAGAAATCGCACAGCTCCGGCCGATCGACTGCATTGACCGGAATGCCCAGCCGGCGCGCATCTTCGGCAACGCGTCGGTCGAGCGCCTCATTGCCGCTGGCGGCAAACACCATCACCGCGCCTTCGAGATGCGCGGCATCATAGGCGGCAGCAATGTGGATGGCGCCATTCGCGGCGATGAAGGCCAGCAACTCGGCCTCGGCGGCATCGCTGACGATGCGCAGCGCGGCGCTCGACTGGCCGATCAGCCGTGCCTTGGCCAGAGCCTCCTCGCCGCCGCCGACGATGGCCACGGCTTCGCCCTCGACCCGTATGAAGACGGGAAAGGCGTTAAGCTTGGGGGTGGCCTGCGGCATGGCGAGTGGAATCCTGAATACGCTGTCGGTTTTACGCGCGGGCGCGAAAAAGCAGAAGGAACGCACTCGCGCATCGCTTCGTGCGAAGCAATCGCTTTTCCGCAAGCACCAAAGGCAGGAGAAAAAAATTCCACACCCACGAGTGGAGCGGATCCAAGCCGCTGTTGCGAGCCTTGATCTGCGGCCGTTTTAGCGACAAGCGAGATGTATTACAAAACACTTTTTTCTAAATTCTACTAATTAAGTAGACTAAAGCTGCGATGCGCAGAACACCGGAACATTCCTGCCTCGGCGCGCGTTTGCCCTGCGAATCCGAGCCTGGCTGTTCAGCTGCCGCAATGGCTCCAGAGACGGGCCTAAAAACCATGAAAAACAGGAAAAAGGAGCGCTCCGTGAACAACCTCAAGCTGAAACGCGGACTGTGGATCGTGGTGGCCGACGGCGAGAAGGCGCTGTTCCTCGAGAACCGTGGCGACACCCAATATCCCGACCTTCAGGTCGTGCAGGAGATGGAACAGGCGAATCCGGCGACGCGAGAGCAAGGTTCGGACCGCCCCGGCCGCTACAGCGACGGCCCGTCCGTCCACCGCAGCGCAGTCGAGGACACTGACTGGCACCGTCTCGGTAAGGAGCGTTTTGCCGACGAAATTGCCGAGCGGCTGTACAAGCTCGCGCATCGCGGCGCCTTCAAGGAGATGGTGCTGATCGCCCCGCCGCAGGTGCTGGGCGACATGCGTCGAAAACTGCACAAGGAAGTCACCGAGAAAATCACAGTGGAAATTCCGAAGACGTTGACCAACCACACCATCGTCGACATCGAGAACCTGCTGCAGGCGGCCTGATCGCTGGCATCAGGCGCGCTAGCCAGCCCCGAGGCGGCTCGCCTTCTGCCACCCTTGTCGTCGATTCATGGCATTTGCGGGTTGCCTCGCGGCCATCCGAGCCGCCATATTGCAAAGGCGGCTGCTTTTTGGCGGCGCATATCCGACATCGTGATTTTTGAAAGGCGCTCCATAGACCATGCCGCATGACACGCCCCTTATCGCCACCATCGTCGCCGGTTTGGGGCTGGCTTTCGTCTTCGGCGCGCTTGCCAATCGCTTCCGTATCCCGCCGCTGGTCGGCTACCTCATCGCCGGCGTGCTGGTCGGGCCGAACACGCCGGGCTTCGTCGCCGATGCCGGCCTCGCGAACGAACTCGCCGAAATCGGCGTGATCCTGTTGATGTTCGGCGTCGGCCTGCATTTCTCGTTGAAGGATTTGTTGTCGGTCCGCGCCATCGCCGTGCCCGGCGCCATCGTGCAGATCGGCTTCGCGACAGCGCTCGGCGCCGTCCTTGCCTGGATGCTCGGCTGGTCGATGGGCGCGGGGCTGGTGTTCGGGCTGGCGCTATCCGTCGCCTCGACCGTGGTGCTGTTGCGTGCCTTGCAGGAACGGCGGCTGATCGAGACCGAGCGTGGCCGCATAGCCGTCGGCTGGCTGATCGTCGAGGATTTGGCCATGGTGCTGGCGCTGGTGCTTTTGCCGGCGCTGGCCGGTGTGCTGGGCGGTCAGGAGCAGGTGGAGATCCACAGCGGCGGCCTGCTGTTGCTGCCGGCGAGCTACGGCGTTTGGGGTATCGTCGGCATCACGCTGGCCAAGGTCGCCGCCTTTGTCGTCGTCATGCTGGTGGTCGGCCGCCGTGTCATCCCTTGGATCCTGCACTACGTCGCCCATACCGGGTCGCGTGAATTGTTCCGGCTGGCGGTGCTGGCCATCGCTCTCGGGGTCGCCTTCGGCGCGGCCAAGCTATTCGGCGTCTCGCTGGCGCTGGGCGCTTTCTTCGCCGGCATGATCATGAGCGAATCCGAACTCAGCCATCGGGCGGCCGAGGAATCGCTGCCGCTGCGCGACGCCTTTTCCGTGCTGTTCTTCGTTTCGGTCGGCATGCTGTTCGACCCGTTCAGCCTGGTCAGCAATGGCTGGCCGATCTTGGCGACACTGGCTATCATCGTCATCGGCAAATCGCTGGCTGCCTTCGTCATCGTCGTCGCCTTCCGCTATCCGATCGCGACCGCGTTGATGATTTCGGCAAGCCTTGCCCAGATCGGCGAATTCTCGTTCATTCTGGCCGAGCTCGGCGTCGGGCTGAAGCTGCTGCCCGAACAAGGACGCGACCTGATCCTCGCGGGTGCTATCCTGTCGATCGTCCTCAACCCGCTGATGTTCCTTGCCGTCGACTGGATGAAACCCTGGCTGGAAAGGCGCCCCGGCAAGATGGCGCCGCTCGATGAGGCAAAGCCGATCGGCCCCGCCACGGAGCCAGGCCGACTGGCTTCGGTTGCGGCACCGGTGAAAGAGGACGGCCCGCCGCCCAGCACAGCGCTTACCGGCCACTCCATCCTGGTCGGCTATGGCCGTGTCGGCAGCCTCGTCGGCGCGTCATTGAAGGAGGCCGCCCTGCCCTTCCTCGTCATCGAGGATGCCGACAAGACGCTGGCGAAGCTCAAGGACGACGGCATCGAAACCGTATCCGGCAATGCGGCGAATAGCGAGGTGTTCGCCGCAGCCAATCCCGAGGGCGCGAAGCGGCTGATCCTCGCCATCCCCAACGCCTTCGAGGCGGGACAGATCGTGCTGCGCGCCCGCGCCGCCAACCCGAAGATCAACGTCATTGCCCGCGCCCATTCCGATGCCGAGGTCGAGCATCTCAAGGGGCTCGGAGCCGACACCGTCATCATGGGTGAGCGCGAGATCGCGCGGGGGATTGTGGAAGAGGTGATGGAAGGCAAGGCAGAGGGGGCCGAAGACCCGAAAGCACCGATTACTTAGCCCTCGGTCGCCGGCGTTCGCTCACACGTGCTGGCCGCCATTGATGTGGATTTCCGAGCCCGTCACATAGGACGCCTGCTGCGAGCACAGGAAGAAGATGATGTCGGCGACTTCGGCCGTGGTTCCCAGCCGCCGCAGCGGAATCGTCTCGACGATCTTTTCCGTGCCGGGCGACAGGATCGCCGTGTCGATCTCGCCGGGTGCGATGGCGTTGACGCGGATGCCGTGCGGGCCGAAATCATGCGCCATTTCGCGCGTCAGCGAGCCGAGCGCGGCCTTCGACGTCGCATAGGCGGTGCCGGCGAAGGGGTGCACGCGGGTGCCGGCGATCGAGGTGACATTGACGATCGAGCCTTTGGCCGACGCCAATTCCCTAAATAATCCCCGCGCCAGCATGATCGGTGCGAAGAAATTGACCTGGAACACGTCGCGCCAGACGTGCATCGGCGTGTCGATCGAATTCATGCGGCTGTTGCCGTCCTTGAGCTTCGGCGAGATGCCGGCATTGTTGACCAGCGCATGAAGCTGGCCGCCATGCGCTTCCAGCCGATGGCGGATTTCCGAGATCGCGATGCCGACATCCTCCTGGTCGGCCAGATCGACCTTGATGTGGTCTTCCGGACCGGCCGGCCACGGGCAGTCCTCGGCAAAGGCCTGGCGCGAGCAGGTGATGACGCGCCAGCCTTCGCGCGAAAAGCGCTTGACCGTGGCATGGCCGATGCCGCGGCTGGCGCCGGTCAGCACGATGGTCTTTCTGGTGTCGGTCTCAGCCATTCGCGGTCTCTCTAGGGCGACGTGCGTCCCTTTTGGACGCACAAAGTACGCTCTAGCACTTTTAACCCGGAGATGTAGCGGAACACGGCATCGATGACGAGGGGGGGTCAGCCGCCGGTGAGGATGTCGAGGATGGAGGTCTGCCGCTTCTTGACCGGGCCGCCGACATCACCGGGCGGCACCGGGCGCTTGATCGATGCGGTGTTGCTGTCACCGCCCGGCATGCCGAAGCCGCCGCCATCGACCGTTTCGGCTGGACGCACAGCGCGAGGCGATGACGCTTTTTGGGCGGACGGCGCGGATTGGCTGACCGAAGCGGACGGTACCGGCGCCGGTTGCGGCGTGTTGGACGGTATTTCGTCCTGCACGATCGTATCCGCAGGCGTCGACCTCCATGTTCCAGGCAGCGGCCGCACCGGCACGCCTTCATGCGCGGCGACCATGAATTCATGCCAGGCCTGCGCCGGCAGCGCGCCGCCGGTGACCTTCTTCATCGGACTGCCATCGTCATTGCCGAACCAGACGCCGGTGGTGAGATTGGCGGTATAGCCGATGAACCAGGCGTCGCGCGAATTCTGGCTGGTGCCGGTCTTGCCGGCGGCCGGCCAGGCAAAGGCCGCCTTCCTGGCAGTGCCGATTTCGACAGTGCCGGTCATCATCGAGTTCATCATACCGACGATCTCGGGCTTGACGACGCGCGGGGCGCCGCCGCCATTGTTGTCGTAGAGCACCTTGCCGCCGGCTGTCGTCACGCGGCGGATAAAATGGACGTCCGGCCGGTGGCCGCCATTGGCGAAGGGGACATAGGCCGACGTCAATTCAAGCGGCGTCACTTCAGAGGTGCCGAGCGCGATCGAGGTGTTGGCCGTGAGGTCGGACTGGATGCCCATGCGATGCGCCGCCTCGACGACGGCGTCAGGTCCGACTTCCATCGTCAGCTGGGCGGCGACCGAGTTCAGCGATTTCGCCAGCGCCGTCGCCAGCGTCACCTTGCCGAAATACTTGCCGCCGTAATTGGTTGGCGTCCATTTGCCTATTCTGATCGGCGCGTCATTGCGCACGCTGTCGGGCGTACGGCCGGCCTCCAGCGCCGCCATGTAAACAAAGGGCTTAAACGCCGAGCCCGGCTGGCGGCGCGCCTCCGAGGCGCGGTCGAACTGGCTGGTCGAATAATCATAGCCGCCGACCATGGCACGTACCGCGCCGGAATTGTCTATCGACACCAGCACGCCCTGGCTGGCATTGAGCTTTTTGCCGCTCCCGTCGATCAGCCGGCGGATCGATTGTTCGGCGAGCTTCTGCAGCGTGAGGTCGACGGTGGTGTCGACGATGATGTCGCCGCGCACGTCGCCGATCAGGTCGGGCAGTTCTTCCACGATGGTGTCGGCGACATAGTTTTCCGAGCCCGTCCAGTAGGATGCCACCCGCGACGCCGGCGCGGTCATCGCCGTGGTCAGTTCCTTGGCGCTGATCTTGCCTTCGTCGCGCATGGCGGCGAGAACGAGCTGCGCGCGCTGCTCGGCCGCCTTCGGGTCACGCGCCGGAGACAGTCGCGACGGCGCCTTCAACAGGCCGGCGAGGAGTGCGGCTTCGGGCAATGTGACATCACGCGCGCCCTTGCCGAAATAGCGGCGGGAGGCCGCTTCGACACCATAGGCGCCGGAGCCGAAATAGACCCGGTTGAGATACATTTCGAGGATCTGGTCCTTGGTGTGCTTGTGCTCGAGCCACAGCGCCAAAAGCACTTCCTGCACCTTGCGTTCCAGCGTGCGATCGGGTGTCAGGAACAGGTTTTTCGCCAATTGCTGGGTCAGCGTCGAGCCGCCCTGCGAAAAACGCCCGCCGAGAACGTTGGCCACCATGGCTCTGGACAGACCGATCGGGTCGATGCCCAAATGCGAATAGAAGCGGCGATCTTCGATGGCGATGACGGCCTCGGGAATATAGGTCGACATTTCATGCAGGCCGACGGCTTCGCCGCCGCTCATGCCGCGATTGGCAAGCAGCTTTCCGTCGACGGAGACGATCCTGATATTGGGTGCGCGGTCGGGAATGGCCCAGGTGGTGGCCGCCGGCATTTTCGCACCGTAATAGACAACGATGCCGGCGGTGGCGATGCCGCCCCAGATGGCCAGAACGAAGCACCAGTAGGCCAACCGGCCGAGCACGCCGAACAGGCCGCGCCGGCTTTTGCCGCGTCCTCGACGCGACGATTTTGTCTTGGCCGATTGGCGCTTTGCAGAGGTTTTCCGGTTGCTCGGCACGACGCGATCCTCCTCGCTCACCGAAAAACCGGCCGAGGATTTCGCCCGTGGCGGTCCCTCGAAGCTCGGTTCGATGCGGCTGTCTCTGCGGTTCGCCATGCGCTGTGCTGTCTGTCCCGATGCCTATCGCATCGGCCCGAAACTCGCAATTTTCGGGCCGATGCGAAGCTTCAAAGTCGTAGAGCGCACTCTGTGCGTCCGAACGGACGCACGTCGCTCCATGGCGTTCGGGGTGAAGAGTAGTTGCGGCGATTTAAGGGCGGGTTAAATGGTTCAAAGTTAATTCAATGCGTTACGGCACGTCACCGCTCCGTTCCTTGCTCCTGGCGGTCGGCAACAATGGCGTCTATCGCGAGACGGCGGAGCGTTCTCGCATTTCGGCATCAACTGCCCAGCCGCAGTCGTTCGGCGCGGACCGCCCATAGCAAGGTAACCGCAATCTATGCTCGTCATTAGAGCGCGATCGGTAAAGTGCGTTCGATCGCGCTCTAAACCATTGGATCTGCGCATGACCTTGTCGCCGAAATCATTCACCTTGGTGGATCATGCGTTAGCCAATCGCAGCACGAACGGAAAGCGCTGCCCAGGATGATTGCATCGTCTCGCCCACATGGCAGTAGCAGACAATTTCGTGGAGCTCATCGTCAGTCAATTCGAAGAAACGCTTTGCTCCGCCATAAGTGTCGTCTTTCAGCCCCTCATCGCGCAGAATCGGATCCTCGAAGGCAACCGATATTGGCGAGCCTTCGCCACGCATGATTTCGCGCTCCGGCGACGAACGATATTCGGTCCCGATAAGTGCGGTAAGGAGTCGGCTGGGCTGCCGTTCTAGAAGTTTTGACCAACGTTCGAGACGCTGGGTTCGGTCCATTCTAGGAGGTGTTGGGTCTCTGTGTACCTTTGCCACCGTATGCAGTTGGTCCAGTGTTTGGTGCCTCATGGCAACCTCCTAATAGTAGGTGGGTTGGCCCCAAACTCCCTGTACCAAGATCATACCGCGGATGTGTCGATACGTCACTCTCATTCCGTATCCAGGTTGGCTTCTCTCCGGGTGCATCGAAGGATGGAGCGGCCTGCCTTGGCGCTCAATTTTCGACCCGATGGGGGGTAGGTCATCGGCACCTTTGCCGTGCCAACCCAACGCCGCTCAGTTCTGCTGGATCGAAATACCTTTGTCGTCGATCTTGAGTTCCACGCCCTTCGGCCTGGTTTGCTCGCGATAGACATAGACGCCGAGCGCGATGACTACGACGACGAGCGCGCCGATGACGAGATAGAGCATGTTCTGTTTCATGGCGCGCCCTTGATGTGCTTCGAGGATCAGGCCTGCTTCACCAGCTTGATCAGCACGAGCAGGATGACCGCGCCGATCGTGGCGTGGATGATGGAGGCAAATATGCCACCGCCTATGGCGAACCCCAGCCTTGGGAAGAGCCAACCGGCGATGAAGGCACCGACAATGCCGACGGCGATATTGCCGACAAGGCCGAGGCCGAAACCCTTGACCATCAGGCCGGCGAGCCAACCGGCGATGGCGCCGATGATGATGAAGACAAGCAGGCTCTCAGTACCCATTGCAGATCTCTCCTGAGCGAATGGCCGCGGAGCAGCAAGCTCCGAATCGACCTCCGATTGCAACAGGGGCCAAACTATTGGAAAGGAGCCGGCGCCGCCAGCGGCGTCATTCGTCGTCGTCATCCCCGGATGCAGGCCGCCAGCTGATCGGTTCGATCTTCCTTTGCGTATGGCCGTCCGTATACGCCCACCAGCCGGTGTCGTTCTCGTCCCAGTCGCCGCCGGCCGCCTTCAGGCGGTCGAGCGACCGGTACTGCGCGATGGATTCGTTCATCACGCCGTCGCTGTCCTTCCAGTAGACGGTGACCTTGGAGCCATCCTTGGGCGCTGTTTCGATTGGTTTTCTGGCAGCCATTTCATCCCTCCATGGACCGACAGAACGTCGCGGCGAACACCTGGTTCACCTTAGCTGTGGGCGAAGATGTCTGCCTCATCCCAGCCCATCAGGTCGAGTTTCGCACGCGTCGGCAGGAAGCGGAAGCAGGCCTCGGCCTCCTTGCTCCGGTTGTCGCGCACCAGCCGCGCTGTCAGCACATCGCGCAGCTGGTGAAGATAGAGCACGTCGGAGGCGGCGTATTCGAGTTGTTCGGGCGACAGCGTTTCCGCCGCCCAGTCCGACGATTGCTGCGCCTTCGACAGGCTGACGCCGAGAAGCTCAAAGCAGATGTCCTTCAGCCCGTGCCGGTCGGTATAGGTTCGCGTAAGCCGCGAGGCGATCTTAGTGCAGAACACCGGCTCCGGCATGACGCCGAAGGCGTTGTAGAGCACGGCGAGATCGAAACGGCCGAAATGGAACAGCTTGGTTATGCTGGGGTTCTTGAGCAGGCTGACGAGGTTCGGCGCCTTCTTCTGGCCGGGCGCGATCTGGATGACGTCGGCGGAACCGTCGCCCGGCGAGATCTGCACCACGCAGAGCCGGTCGCGATGCGGATTGAGTCCCAGCGTCTCCGTGTCGATGGCAACCGCCCCGACGTCGTAGTGCAAGAGCCCCGGTAGGTCGTTCTTATGGAAGCGGATATCGCTCATCGTCTTCTCCGGTCGCGACTGGACGCACGTCGCTCTAGCCCGTCCTTGCCGCGATCCGATGAAAAATCAACAGAAAGTTGGATTCTTGCCCTGTCAGCGTGTCAGCGCATCGAGAATGCGCGCCCAGGAGCGTTGTCCCTTGTGGAAGGAACTCATCTCGTATTTCTCGTTCGGCGAATGGATGCGGTCATCGTCGAGCCCGAAACCGACCAGCAAGGATTCGATGCCGAGATAGGTCTGGAAATCGCCGACCACCGGGATCGAGCCGCCGCTTCCCGTCGTCACCGCCGGCTTCGGCCATTCGTCGGACAGCGCGTCCTTGGCCTTGGCGAGAAACGGCGAGTCGTAGGAAAGCTGGATCGCCGGCGAGCCGCCATGTGGGTGGAAATCGACTGAGCAGTCGGCCGGGATGCGCTCCCTGACGAAGGCCTGGAAAGCGGCTCGGATCTTCTGGGGATTCTGCTTGTGGACGAGGCGGAAGGACACTTTTGCCGAGGCTTCCGCCGCGATCACCGTCTTGAACCCCTTGCCGGTATAGCCGCCGGTAATGCCGTTGAACTCGGCCGTCGGCCGCGCCCATGTGAGTTCGAGCACCGAGCGGCCCTTTTCGCCGGATGGGATCGACAGGCCGACAGGCCCAAGGAACGTCTCGGCGGTCTCGCCGAGCGCCTCCCATGACTTCAGGATCTGCGAAGGCGTCTCCTCGACGCCGTCATAGAACCCCGGAATGGTGACATGGCCGTTCTGGTCGTGGATGTCGGCCAGTATCCTGGCCAGGATGCGGATTGGATTGGCGGCAGCACCGCCATAGAGACCGGAATGCAAGTCGCGGTCGGCGGCCTTCACCGTGATCTCCTCGCCGACCAGCCCGCGCAGCGCGACGCAGATGGACGGCGTATCGCGGTCCCACATGCCGGTGTCGCAGACAAGCGCAAAGTCGGCCTTGAGCTCGGCCGCATTTGCCTCGAGGAACGGCTTCAGCGATGGCGAGCCGGACTCCTCCTCGCCTTCGAACAGGATTGTGA
Source organism: Mesorhizobium onobrychidis (assembly GCF_024707545.1). NCBI lineage: Bacteria > Pseudomonadati > Pseudomonadota > Alphaproteobacteria > Hyphomicrobiales > Phyllobacteriaceae > Mesorhizobium > Mesorhizobium onobrychidis. Next base: position 1,908,228 of record NZ_CP062229.1, on the reverse strand, counting down.
TGCGGCACGGCAGCCCGCCATGCACCTGCTTCCAGGCGCGGCAAGCCTCGACGAAGGTCATCAGCTGCCCCTTGTCGTCGGCCGAACCACGTCCCGTGATCACCTGATGGCCGGGCTCGATCTCCTTCACCGAAGGTGCGAACGGATCGCTTTCCCAAAGCTCGATCGGGTCGACCGGCTGCACGTCGTAATGGCCATAGAACAGGACATGCGGTGCGCCCGCCGGCCCGTCATGGTGCGCCACCACCATCGGATGGCCTGGCGTGTCACGCACGCTGGCGTCGAAGCCGATCAGTCTGAGCTCCGCCACCAGCCATTCCGCCGCCTTGCGGCAGTCTGCGGCATAGGTCGGATCGGTCGAGATCGACTTGATCCTGAGCAGGCCGAACAGGCGCTCCAGGCTCTCGTCGAGGTTGTTGTCGAGCCGGTCGAGGACGGGAGAAATTCTGGACATTTTTATCAGGCCTTTCGATTCTGAGCGGCAACCCTAAAGCTGCGAGGCAGAAACGAAAAGCCGACGGTCGTTGGACCACGGGCTTCAAAGGGCAAAAAAAATGCCGCCGTGGTGGAGGGGGAACCACGGCGGCCTTTACTCGAAACGATGCGGCAGCCCGGAGAGGGGGGATAGGCTGCCGCAAGTGTCCGGGATAGGCGGGGGACGGGCCTTGCTCCGGACCTCGGCGAAAAATGCCGATGGCGTTTATCTGTGTCTCCGAACGTGGCGATTC